>JBILVV010000498.1:0-3354 GCA_044370255.1 Pirellula sp. | reverse complement strand
GGGCTCAGGGGGGCGAACGTCGTGCGCTGGCCCGGTCTATGACTTCGACCCGAACAACGCCTCCGCGGTCAAATTCCCGTCCACATTCCACAGGACTCTCTTTATTTACGAATGGTCTCGCAGTTGGATCGTTGCCGTCAAGTTGGATGCGGACTCGAAGATCGAAAGCATGGAGAGATTCATGCCCAACGAGAGTTTCGTACGGCCAATCGATTTGCAGTTCGACAAAGATGGCGCACTTCTCGTCATCGAATACGGCGAAACCTGGGGTGTCAATCCCGATGCTCGTTTAGTACGAGTCGATTATCAAAGCGGCAACCGAAGTCCGAAAGCTCGAGTCTCGAGTTCCAATCGCTTCGGTCGCGAACCCCTGGCTGTTCGCTTCTCAGCTTCCGAGTCTTCCGACAAGGACCTCGAACCTTTGACTTTTGCTTGGACCGCCACCGATGCAAGCGATGCCACCAAAAAACAGCAACTCGGAGGGGGAAGTGACGTCGAATGGACGTTTGAAGCTCCAGGCATCTACAACGTGCAGGTTACCGCAACCGATCGGAGTGGTGCAACAGACACCGCAGTCGTCCCTGTCATCGTCGGGAACGCCATGCCCGAGATTCGATTCCTCTCGCCACGCGATGGTGATTTCTATGACCCAAAACAAGGAGTCGCCTACCAGATCACAGTCACCGATGCCGAGGATGGTTCCTCGGATGATACAGTCGTTGCCTCCACGGATCTAGACTCGCTCGACCCTTCCGCTCCCGACCGAGTTCTGGTCGAAGCAAAATTATTCAGTTCCCTCAATACTGCTAACGACCAAGCCGCTGTAGCCCCGGGCCTAAAATTGATGCGAAGTAGCGACTGTTTCAATTGCCATGCCCTCGACCGAGCGATCGTCGGTCCATCATTTCTCGACGTGGCGAATAAATATCGCGATCAACCCGGTGCCTTGCAACGATCCATCGAACGAGTCCTCAAGGGATCCACCGGCGTGTGGGGCAAGGTAGCGATGTTGCCTCACAGCCAGCATACCGAGGAGCAAATCGCGTCCATGGTCGAATGGGTTTACGCGGCTCAGCCCGATCCGAGCAGTAAGTCCAGCCGCGGCATGAGCAACCATTTCCTACTTCCGGATAAGCCAGAGTTTGCATCGTCACTCGTCAGATTGACAGCAAATTACACGGACTTGGGCAGGGAGGGGATCCCGTCACTGACCGGTTCAACCACGATTCAACTACTGCCTCGTATGCGCGAGGCTGAGAATGCCGATGCCATCCATCGCATGTCGGAGTTGGGATCACACAATGCTAGCAACGGAAAATTCCTCGGTTCGATCGATCACGGGGCCTATGTCGTATTCAAGGATGTACCGATGGCACAGGTCGGATCTGCCACGTTTCGAGTGACAAGTGCTGGCGCGGGAGGAGATATAGTGGTGCGTGCTGGCTCATTGGAGGGAAGGGAGTTGGGGCGAATCACGGTGGAAGTAAACGGTTCTTGGGATGCCTGGTATGAACGAACCGCGGAACTGGCTCGGAGTTCAGAGCGTTGCGATATTTATTTCCAGGCCGTTAATCCCACAAACCGGAATGCCTTGATGAACATCGACTGGATTCGATTGGACCCTTAAACGTCAAACTTTGACTCAATCGTACATTCCAAAGATCCGATACAACAATCGGTGTATTGGCCGTGCGGACTCGTTCGTGAGCTTCGTGCGGGAATCAGCGACAAGTTCAGGATGGAACCGAACGATGAAAGCCAGCAAAACGAATTCAGGTTTTTGGATCCTTGCAGCAACCGCTCTCTTCGGTCTGTCGTTCAGCACAGGATGCCAAGTCCAAGTGGCCGGCCAGACCCTCCCGAGCCCATACTACTTGATGGACGACGTTCAGTACTTCCCTGCTGGCTCGGAAAACAAGCTTGCTAATGAAACAGCAGCATTGAAGGCTGAGCGCGAAGAAGCTCGTGCGGCAGCATCTGGACTGCGTCGCTAGACTCAAGCTTAGCGAAATCATAACAATTAGATGCGCCGAAGTTGCGGTGCATCTACTTTGGTCTCTGTTGACCTGAAGGGGACTCTTTAGGTTGCTTCGATGGGTCATCTTCGCGACCCGGCGGAGAAGTCGATTCCACCTCGATTCCGCGAAGCCCGAGCTTTGACACGCCGAAACCTCGGCTGTATTTGGGATCGATGATCTCTTTGGGAATCTCGACATACTGGAAAAACGAGGTCTGAGGTCGTTCGCTCATGGCGATATGGGTTTGCAGCGTGAGTGAATTTACCGTCATGGGAAGTCCGGTGGAAGTTCCTGATTGCCAGATGACTGTTTGATCCTTTTGAATGGCCAACGTTGCAAAATGCGGTGTGAATTGTACGTTGAAGGTTTGTCCTCCGGGCCCCCGTTCCTGGTATGTCTCCGATTGTCGTTCACCAACCCCCATCTTGGCGATCATTTGAATTGCCGCGTTAGGATCGTAGACCCAGCCGTTGGCTTTGATCTTATCGATCAGCCATTGCTGAACCGTTGATGGGTCGTTCACCGACTCCATTTTGATCCCGACGCGTATTCCTTCTTTCAGGATCATTAAGGATTTCTTATCGATAGCCTTAGTGATCTCTTCCACCTTTGGTCCTGGTAATTTGACCGCTCCGATGGCGACGGATCCTTTGAATTTGTCGGGTCGGGCAACGTAGAATAGCAAGCCGTTGAGAACCTGATTCACCATGGGATTGCTATTGATGAACCCGTCGTAGCCGTCGATCCGGTAGCTCCATACCGGCAGTTGCAGGGACAAACGGTAGAGGACTCGTTCTGAGCTTCCTTCCGCCAGCAACAGGTCGTCGTCTACCCATTCTATGCGAGAGCTAAATGGCGATCCGATGAGGGGCGCTTCGTAAGCCTGTGGTTCTTGAGAGCCGGAGCTAAGATCCCATACGAAAACATTTTGCTCGGTGAGTGCGGCCAGTTTTGTCCCTGCAGGATTGATGCTAGCGCCAGCCACGTTTCTCGCTTTGACGGGTAAAACGTACAACAATTCACCGCTTACAGCATCGAGTACGGAGACTTTCCCATCTTCGGATAAGACGATTGATTTTCGGTCAGGACTGAGGAAGATCTTAGCGTCAAAGAAACTGGAAGGCTTGAAGGAATATGCGATCTGCTTGGTATTCGTATTCCAGGCAACGTAGGTTCTGGAGTCGGTCTTTACTAGAACGATGTCCTGGTTGATCAGTTTGACGTAGGGCTCTCGCGAGACGAATGGGGAAACCTCGACACCCCATCTAGCGATCGGTTCAGCTTGGGCGTTACCCGGCTTGAGGCTCCAAAGGGTGATCCAATTGCGGTCAGCCTC
>JBILVV010000124.1:0-11932 GCA_044370255.1 Pirellula sp. | reverse complement strand
TGGTTTCGAGCGCCCGGTGAAAGAGCAAAAAACGTCGATCTTTGGAAGCGATTTCTCGAAGTCTTCGAAAGGCACACTGTCGAGTTCAAATGGGTGAAAGGGCACGCAGGAGTTCAAGAAAACGAACGTTGCGATGAACTTGCTGTCCAGGCCGCACAGCAATATGGCCTGCCGCCCGACTCGGGCTACGAGGAAGATGCCGCAACCGTCCTAGCCACGAAATCGGATTCGTCCCAAAAGGCATCACTGCCCTCAGAAAATTCCGATTCCGCTGAGGTTCAAGAGGGGGGAGCATGTCGTAAATGCCAAACACCCTTGATGAAAAAAGAAACGAAAAAGAAAGCCCCAAAACCTGGCCAAGCATATTGCTATGATTGGTATCTATTCTGCCCCGGTTGCGGCACCATGTACATGGTCGAAGCAGCCAAGCGGATGCTGTAACAACTCCACGGAAAACATCATGCACCAAATAAAACAGATATTCACCCATCGCCGTTCCGTGCTGTTCTTAGTTGCGATTGCCCTTTGGATTTTTTCGAACACCCCCGCGTTATCCCAAGAGTTTCCATTGGTCGATTTGAATGATGCATCGGATCTGCAGGTCGTCGTTGATCGCGAAAGAGGAAAATACCTGGGCCATCCAACGACCGTTCTATTGGAAGACGGCAAGACGATTCTTTGCGTTTATCCGGGTGGTCACGGCAAGGGGCCAATCTACTACAAGCGAAGCACCGATGGCGGAAAGACTTGGTCCGAGCGACTACCCACTCCAAAGTCTTGGGAGACATCCAAAGAAACGCCCACCATTCACCGTGTGATTGATTCCCAGGGCACCAAGAGACTTATTCTCTTCAGCGGTCTGTATCCAGTACGCATGGCCAATAGCATCGACGACGGTGTCACTTGGTCGGAGTTAACGCCGGTCGGAGAGTGGGGCGGCATAGTAACCATGGGTTCCGTCATCCCAATACAATCTTCTCCAGGTTCCTACCGAGCTTTGTTTCACGATGACGGACGATTTTTTCAGCGCGAACCATCGTCGGAAAAAGGCCGGTTTACTCTCTATTCATCGCGATCCGACGATGGCGGGCTGACATGGTCAATACCTACAACTTTGCAGACCTCAAAGGACGTTCACCTGTGTGAGCCCGGTACCGTGTTCTCTCCAGATAAACGACAACTTGCGATGCTACTTCGAGAAAATCGCCGAGTGAAAAACTCCCATGTCATGTTCAGTGCCAATAACGGGGACACATGGTCGGAACCTAGGGAATTGCCTGATACTCTCTCGGGAGATCGCCATGTTGCCAAGTATCTTCCCGATGGCCGACTCTTTATCTCGTTTCGCGATGTTCCTCGGTCGGGGAATAGTTCCAAGACCAAGGGAGATTGGGTAGCGTGGGTCGGGACCTACGATGACCTGGTTCAAGGCCTACCCGGACAATACCGCATCCGCCTAAAAAAGAACTACAAAGGTTCCGATTGTGCTTATCCGGGAGTCGAACTTCTCCCCGACGGTACGATTGTGACCACAACGTATGGTCATTGGATCGAGGGGGAACAACCGTTCATTCTCTCGGTCCGATTTCCGATCTCGCTGTGCGATAAAAAAGTAGTATCGCAATGATCACCCTCAGGATCGGGACAAGATTCTGACCAAGGGGTCTGACTGAATCATACGAGGAGCTGTCACGAGCCTCTACCTGAAGCGATTGCGCAGAATCCGCATTCCCCAGCTTGGGCAGAGCGACATCAATGCCACCAGCCATCGGGCTTTTGATGGGATAACCAACTCCACTTTGCGTTGAGCGGCGGCATCGACAACCTTTTTCGCCAGCAGTTCTGGGTCCAAACGATTCAGTCGAACGCCGCCACCTGGCTTTGACATTGCGCGATCCAGGTTTCTCGCTTCGACCAGTTCGCTATAGCGATCCCCGCTATCGCCGCGATCAATGGGCCCGGGACATACGAGCATGAAGTGGACGTTGCTTTCATGCAGCTCCATGCGCCACTGGCGATGCATCCCCACCAACGCATGTTTCGACAACGAATAAGCCCCCATACCTGGCCCGGCGAGTATCCCAGCCAAAGAGGCGATGTCCACGACTGTGCCTCTGGCTCGCTTCAAGCCCGGCAAACAGACCTTGGTCATCCTGAATGTAGATAGGACATTGACTTGAAACTGCCCAATCAGATCCGAGTCTTTCATCGTTTCCAGCAGTCCTCGATCCGAGCGGCCGACGATATTGACCAGTAAATCGATCGCATGATTTTCGACGAAGGTTCGCAAACCCGCGGCATCCCCCAGATTTCCATTCCAAGATTCCTCGTCGGTGATATCCACAGAAAATGCGATCGCTTCTGCGGCACCTGCACTGCGAACCAACTCGCAACTCCTCTCAAGCCGTCCGCGATCCCGTCCGATGATAACCAGCCTCGTGCCTTGTTGCGCCAATACCAATGCGAGATGCAGCCCAAAACCAGAACTGGCCCCGGAGAGAATGGCTAGCTTGTCATGCCAAGGCTTTTTCATCCAATGCAGCTTTCCACGCGCGCGAGGAACCTAACGCTTCATACTCTCTCGAAGCATTTCTTGGACCAATGTCAAACGAACATCACGCAACTGCACTAATCGCGCTTGCCAGCGGGTCAATTCCTGCAGGGATGGACTTCGGCTATTGAGATACTGGAAGACGGCGGTGATGTACGCTCGCTGATCTCCGCGAAACCGATCCGAGTATTCCGAGCTGCCGAGAATCGTCGCAAGTATCTCCTGAGGTGGCTTTCCACGCGACAGTTCCCGTTGCCAGACGGTACTCTCACGATCGGTCAACTTCCTACCTAACAATTCTACATACCAGCTATCCACTTGGTCGATCGGGGACAATGTACTCGCTCCAGGGTTGGGATATACGTTGGGTTGCGAGGACGATGTGAGCGTCAAGTCAACGCGCGGCGATGGCACTGACAAATTCACTGCTACCGGAGCAAGCGTTCGTTGGACTGTTTGGCCGCGCAAACTGATTTGGGCTTCAACCGCATAACGATGGTTAGGCCGTATCGCTGCGGGATCGTAATCGATCCGGAACCCTAGAGGCCATCTACCGGTGACAACCGTTTGCGTTTCCGCAATAACAACATCGCGCCACTGAGGGTGCGTGATATCGACCAAACGTACTTCGAGCGTCATGCTTGGGTAGGCATTTGTGCGGTCGTTGGTGTTCACGGTCCCGAGCACAGCGGCTGCTGGCGATGGATCCGATGGCACAGGGATGTTCACTAGTTGTCCATTGCGATGATTCAGCACCAGCAGTGTTGCGGTCCCCTGTCTCGACATGCGGCGCACCAATTCTTCACCGACATCATAAGTTCGGCCCTCGACGACGCCAACTTGGTAACCGCTAACAGCGATGATGGTATCGTTGGTCTCGAGCCCGATTTGCTGAGCGATGGAACCAGGAACAACCCGGGTGATGACTACGCCCGTGTTCGTATTCCGAATCTGAACACCCAATCGAAATTGCGAAGATGCAGGTTGTGCGGGCTGGTAGTAACGCCCTTGGGCTTGTCCTACCGGATCCGAATCCGCATCTCGGTCGCGAATCTCTTGACCGTTTGCCACCAGGGCGAGAACCCCTCCGAATATCGCTGAGAAAGTGAATATCGCTGAGAAAGTGAGGAAGAATACTGGTTTGCGATACATACTTTGTGGTTTCCCAATCGGCCCCTGTAAATTTGTCTCGGTCTTAAAATCGCTTCTAGTACCCATGCTCATTTCACAATTTCCCATCCGAGACGTTCCCGCTGCACATCCAAGACCGATGCCCCGAGCGGTAGGAATCCATCTTGCTGCACGATTCGCTGTCCCCTGATACTCAAAACAAAACTCAGAAACTCATCAATCAGTGGATGACGTTGGCCTTTGGCGTCTAACGGAAAAACCAGGGTCAGTTCCCGCACGAGTGGGTAACCCTCAGTTGCGCTGTCTTCATCGAATGGAGACACAACGCGACTGCCGTTGATCTGAATAGGAAGAACCTTTACTTTTTGTCCGCGAGCGCGTGTCGCACTGATCAATGACATGGCATTTGGGTTTTTCAGTACTGCATCACCGATGTCCGAAGGGTTTTCTATTTCCTTTGCTTGATACTGTTCTGGCTTGAGATCCGCAACAAGGAACCGCTCGGCCAGGGTCCGCAGGCCATGCTCTGCGGTCGGCAACTGCAGCAGGATAGACGCATCGCCGAGTGGCGTGTCGACCCCAAAATCGCGCCATTTCTTGATGGTTGTGTTGCCTCTGCCGCTCCACAAAGAGGATCGCTCGGCATCCCAGCGAAGCATATCGATCGGATTCTCCGGATGAACGATGACTGCGAGAACGTCGTATGCAACGGTCGTGGCATGGAGCGATACATTTTGCTTCGCGGAGGCTGTCTTCAACTCGTCGTCGCTGATCGCTCGGCTGAACATGCCGATCGTCGGTTTGTCCGATTTGAATAACGGGAACGACGACTCGGAACCCTTGCAATCGATCATCGCTTGCATCTCGGGGTGCGTATCTCGAAAATCCTCGACCCAGAGGGACGCCAACGGTTGCATTAGGGTTGAACCCACCAACTGCAACTCCCCGGCAAGTGGCTTTTCCGGTGCGTAAGGATATCCGAATGTATCCCCCTGCTGGGCCGCCAGAGGTGAACCGACAAATGCACTATGGAGAAGAAATGCCGTGATAGCGAACCCAATCATCCGCATGGTAAAATCGATCCTGTCTACCGGAGTACCAGTCAAGCAAAGCGATGAAAAAACAATATAATCTACAGATGTGGCGAACTGACGAACTTCGCTCCGAAGCTCGCGTTGGAAATCGAAAAACTTTTGCAGAAGGAAAGATGATGACACGAAACATTTCGGCGACAAGCCCAGGAACTCTCTGGCGGTCGGCCTGCGTTATGTCGGCCGCACTTTGCTTGGTTGTGTTTGGTGTAATGTACCAGGGAGCGATGTCCGCGAGCGGCAATGCAAAGGATGAATCGATGCGAGCGTTGAGGCATGTGGTAATGTTCAAATTCAAGGATGGCACCGCTGATGCGGATATCCAAAAAGTGGTCGATGCCTTCCGAGCTTTGAAGGGAAAAATCCCTGAAATCAGCGCCTTCGAATATGGGACCGACAACAGTCCCGAAGGATTGGCCAACGGGTTCACCCACTGCTTTTTGATCACATTCAAGGACGAAGCGGGGCGCGCTGCATACCTACCACATCCTGCACACAAGGCCTTCGTCGATGTTCTCAAACCGCACTTGGATAAAGTACAGGTGATCGATTACTTCGCGCATGAATAACACTGGTTCATCGCGCAGTTGATAGAGATTTTTTCGGGTGATGGACCGCTTGTTGCCTGAGCTTCAAATGCTCAGTCCTGCCGCATGAAACGCAGCGTCGATCACGCGCTGCGTTGCCATGGTCATTTCGCCCCACTTCGGATTAGGATGCGGGGATCGGAGAGTATCGTGGAAGGTGTCGAACATGTTCACCTCCTGCGCCGTGGAAAAACCGGCCGCGTATTCGGATACCGATACGCGATCGCTGCGCCGATGCATGTGATAGTCGCATCCATCGATCGTTAATTGAGGACGAGACACTTCGAATCCGACCTCGGAACCATAAAACGGCAATACGAAGTCATCCACATATAGGCTTCCTCGATCGCCACTGACATGCGCCCACTGTTGGTTCACCGTGATGAATGAACAGTAGAAACTGGCTGTCACGCCATGATCGAACCAAAGTTCCGCCGAGAACTCCGACGGCACAGGCTTCGGGCTTCCTTTGCCTTGGATCGTCGCCAGACAAGTCGCGGTAATTTTGGTCGGCAGGCGCCATTGATTGGCCCAAAGAATGAATCGAATGTTGTACCAGCCGAGGTCCCCCAAGCAACCATGCGGTTCGTACATCGAATTGGATCGAATGTTGGCGATTCGGAATACGTCATCGCCGCAAAACGAAAAATGCGAAGCGATGCGGCGAATGTTTCCGATCCGTTCGTGATCATCGAGAACTTCGCGAATCCTAGGAAGTCTGGCACTGTGCATGAACATGACACCATCCATGTACTGCACTTGATGCTTTTGGCATGCGTCAAGGACCTCTTGGAGTTCCTCTGCGTTTAGGGCCGATGGTTTTTCGGCGAGGACATGCTTGCCATGCTGAGCCGCTTTGATGATCCACTCTTTGCGAATCGCGGTGGGCAACGGAATGTAGACAGCGTCGATCCCAGGATCCTCGAGCAACCCTAGGTAGCTGCCGATCGCGCTAGGAGTCGATTTTTGGGGACAACTCGCCTGGCACTCGCGGATGAACGTCTCGGCCGCTACGACATCGCGACTAGCGACTGCGGCGACCCGGCCGATGTGCGATTTGGCGATCGCTCGCCAATTTTTGCGGGCAATTCCCGCAGTGGAGAGGATACCCCAACGGCATTCTTGATGTGGCAGTGGCATCATGGTCGACTCTTTTGCGTATACTTCGGATTCGGAACGAGCACGCACGAGCGCGCGCGACGGCAGTTTAGTTTGCAAAACCGAGAACCGCAATGTATCCATACCCCGTCACTGCCCTCCCCACGATGCAAATCCTGTCCAGCTTTTTACGTTGGAACGGTGCGCGATTCGGCGACCTTTTCTGTTTCAGACACTTGGTTTGTCTTTTCGCAACAACGATTTTTATCGTGCCCGTGGTAGCCGTTGATCCGTCGGCGGCTATCTCTGTTCAACTTCGAAAACAGATTCCACAGAGCAAGGGTACGGAGCGGTATCTTCCAGTTGTCGAATCGCAGACATGGCCTGCTGATCGCGTAGCCGTGATCATCTGCGATGTATGGGATTCCCATCATTGCCTCAATGCTGTGCGGCGAGTCGGGGAACTCGCCCCAAGAATCGATGCGTTCGTCAATCGTATGCGAGAGCAAGGAGCGACGATTATTCACGCTCCGAGCGATTGCATGCCACATTATGAAAAACATCCTAGCCGAGCCAGGTCCAAGGAAACCATGCACCCAACCCAGGCTCCCGATACGATTCGATCATGGTGCAATGCCATCGAGAGTGAGTCCGGTTTTCCCTATCCCGTCGATCAGTCCGATGGGGGCGAAGACGATGAACGCATAGAGCACGAGCAGTGGCAAGCAACCCTCGCTTCGATGGGTAGGGATCCGAAGCTACCGTGGTTACAGCAAACGCCTGCGATCCGAATCGATAGCGATCAGGACTACATCAGCGACTCGGGGACTGAGATTTGGCATATCTTGAAACAGCATGGTATCGAACATGTACTACTGTGCGGAGTCCATACCAACGTCTGTGTCCTTGGAAGACCCTTTGGTCTGCGGCAACTGACCTCGCATGGTTTCCATGCTGTATTGGTTCGCGATTTGACTGATACGATGTACAACCCCAAGTGCTGGCCCTACGTCAATCACTTTTCGGGAACCGATCTAGTCATCGACCACATCGAACGGAGTGTCTGCCAAACCATCACAAGCGATCAAGTTCTTGGAGGAGAACCGTTTCGCTTCAAATCGGACCGTCGCCCTCGCTGGGTCATCATGATTTCCGAGGACGAATACCGGACGGAGGAAACACTCACCGCATGGGCCCGCATGCACCTGGCGAAAGATTGCGAAGTGCGATTCGTCTTCGAGGATCCTAATGAGCCTGGTCGATTCCCAGGCATGGAAGCATTGGCGAATGCCGACGGGTTATTGCTGAGCGTCCGGCGTCGACCTCTCAAGTCCGAGACGATGAGTACGATCCGGTCGTACGTCGCCCGAGGGGGAGCGGTTCTGGGTATTCGGACCTCGAGCCATGCGTTTTGTCTTCGCGAGAATGCCCCGTCTCCCGAATTGGAACAATGGCCTGAATTCGACGCTGAGGTTTTCGGTGGGAATTACAACGGTCACCATCGCGATGATGTGATCGCGCAGGTGGAAAGCGTGGACGAAAGTGTCCTGCCAGGATTTTCAAACGTCATCGCCGCACATCGTGTAGACGGAAACGCGATTCTGCAGAGTCAAGGCTCCCTTTATCGAGTCTTACCGCTGCACCCTGCGACGCGTGTTCTCTGGAAAGGGACCATCCCCGAGCAACCCAGCCAACCGATTGCATGGACATTCGTACGGGGCGACGCTGGAAAGTCGTTCTATACTTCTCTGGGACACCGAAGTGATTTTGAGCAACCGCTGTTTCGGGCCCTTCTACTCGAAGCTGCACACTCATTGACCGGTAGCGAATTTGATATCACCCTGGAAGCCGTCGAACAGCAACGTCAAGCATATCGAAGCGGACAGGGGAAACAAAGGTAAAGCAGAAACACTCATGGATCGTCAAAAATATCAGGAAGTTGTCGAAACCTTCTTCGAATGGAGACAGGGTGACATCACCCAAATTTTTTCTGAACTCTTGGCGGCGGTAGCGGCAGAAAAGTCCCTCACCCCCGCCCAGATCATGAGCCAAAACTACGAAACGGCTCGTGCGAATCCGGAGATTCATGTACTGCCGGGAAACCTCAAAGACGCACGCGATGCGATCTTCCCGTATTTCTGGGGAACCGACAGCTGGAACAACCCGCTCCACCTCGAAAACGTGCGAGGACCTGCCAACCAAGCTTCCCTCATCGGCGCGATTGCGTGTTTGCTAAAGAACCCAAATCTTTGCACCGACCGATATAGCCAACGATCCAATGAACTAGAGGTAAAAGCGATCACCACCCTCGCGAACTTGATTTTCTACCACACGCAAGATCCATGGGGTGTGTTCACGATCGGAGGGACGATATCGAATCTGTATGGCGGAAAAATCGGACTCGAGCGAGTCCTCCCGGGTGCCATGCAAGCGGGACTCGGAGGACATCGCATCGTCGGGATTTGCTCCGAAGCCGGCCATTATTCGAATATGACCGTTGCCGGCTGGCTCGGCATCGGGACCAATAATCTCATCTCGATCCCGACCGATGACAAGTTGAGCATGCGCATCGATCTTCTCGAGCAAAAGGTAGACGAATTGCTGCGGGAGAAAGCCAAGATCGCATACGTATGCGCGACGTTCGGAACAACCGATGGCTTCGGCATCGACGATATTCGCGCGATTCGCGAATGCATAGAACGCAAATGCGGAGAATACAGTGTCCCCATGCCGCAGATCCACGTCGATGCGGCAGTCGGGTGGGCCATGTGTATGTTGACCGACTACAACCTCAACACCAACCCATTGAAACTGGAACCTCGTCTTCAGGAATTGGTCCTACATGCACAGCGCAAAAATGTTGGCTTGCAATTTGCAGACAGTGTTACCATCGACTTTCACAAAATGGGGCGTGGTCATTACCCCTCCAGCGCATTCATCGTCAATCGTCGGGACGACCTAAAGTATCTGGTCCGATCCGTAAATGATACCCCGTACTTTTCCGATGCCGATGCCCGACGCGATCCTGCACTCTTCACGCTTGAGTGCTCACGACCAGCGATCGGTCCCTACGTTGCGATCGCATCCTTGAACGGAATTGGCCTGACCGGTTGGCAACTGCTCATTGCCCGCTCTCTAGAACTCGCCCAGCGATTGAAGGACCGCCTCGCGGATCTCGAATACTGCAAAGTATTGAATGCTGGAACCCACGGACCAAGCGTCAATTGGTGGGTGTTGCCCAAGGGACGCAATGCAGAAGAAATTTACCAACGCATGGTTCGCAATGAGTTGAGCCCTGACCAACGGCAACGGTATGCCCGTGAAATCCGACATCTATTTGACAAGCGGCTCAAAACCATGGACCCGGCAATCGACGCGCGCCTGGGCTTCACCACCAACTTCGGCTACTGTCCTCACGGAATCGAAATCCCTGCCTGGAAGGCGGTCCTTTTCAATCCGAAAACCACCGACGAAATCGTCGATCGGATCGCTCAGAGCATCGAAGAACTGTAATACGGCTACGGTGGCGAACCGCTTGATACCAAAACATGCGGAGGAGCTTTGCAAGCATTGCAGATCGTGGTGACTCTCCCAAGGCGTTTGACCGCATCGCACCTAACGGTCAACGCCTTGAGAAAGTCTCCTCCCCCTGGGGTATGAAAGTGAATCGGTGAGTTGAGTATCGGACGAGCGCCATCTGGTCATGCATCGATCATTCGGCCCCGTTAGTCTCAACCGAAACAACCCCGCTTTCCTAGCCTGTTTTTGTCTAGCTTCCCGAGCTGGCTGGTTGCATGGAATGCACCCTTGCCGAATGCAAGCAAACCAAGCAAGCTGACTTGCGATTGGCAGGAAACAATTGGTACAAACCACAGCGGAACTGTTTGTTCGGACGATACTAGCTACAGTTAGCCAATCATTACACGGCAAGGAATGCCCAGGATGTTTCAACGCAAACGGATGGATTCGGCTTTTCAGGTACCGCTGTTTCAAGTAGCGGTCTTGGGGAGTGTGCTGTGCGGTCTTTTCTACGGATCGATTCTCTCTCCGATTTTCCCGAACCCGATTTTGATTCGCTACGCCCTTTGTCACTGGGTGGCGGTAGCATCGGTGTGGCTCTTTTGCATTGCGAGTGTGGCTTTAGCATACAAGTCCTGGATGGCTTTCATGCAAGCTCGTGAGACCAACGAGGGTGCTAAGGTTCTGCGATGCCTTGTAGATGCTCGTCATGACCTCGACGCGGCGACACACGGGAATGCAGTCGTCTTGAGCCAGTGGTTAGATACACTTTGGCGATCCCAAAAGTCGAACGTACTTAGGAGCTGGCATGGTCAGCGCGTGACCGAGTTTTTGTCACGGCAGGTGAAGCGACGCAGTAACAAGCAAATGGATGAAGACCTGCGTGATCTGGCGGATCGCGACAGTGATTCGCAGCATGCTAGCCATGCGATGATTCGGATTATTTGTTGGGCGATGCCAATGCTGGGATTTCTTGGGACGGTTCTGGGTATTTCCGATACCCTGGGGCACATGGATGCCCAGGCGTTGGCCAGTGGTTCTCAGGAAGCGATGAACAGTTTGACAAGCGGTTTGTATGTTGCGTTCGACACCACGGCGGTTGGTTTGATTTTGACGATGATCGCGATGTTCGTTCAATTCGCGGTGCAGCGCACAGAAATGCGATTGCTGGCTCAAATCGACTCATCGGTAGCCGATTCGATGCAGGAGTGCCTTTCGGTACCCGAAGCACCGTGGGACACGACCGGTATCGAGCAATCATTGCGAGCCGTTACGGCAAGTATGCTCGAGTCGATGCAGCAGCTCGTTCAAAAGCAATCGGAGATCTGGCGAGACACGATCAGCGATGCACACCAACGTTGGATTCAGTTGTCCGATGGAGTGACGGAAACAGCCAGGGCAGGGTTGTTGCCAGCGCTTCAGGATTCTTTGCAGGAGCATCGCGAGGCCATGCGGGAGCAGACAGAGGACCTCGTAAGGCTGCAATCTGATGGAGCCCTGCAGATCGATTCCCGGTTGCAGCAATGGCAAACCACACTATCTGAACAAACCCGTGCTACGCTTCGTCAACAACAGGAAATCAACCGCCATGCGGAACTGCTTCAGAAGCTTCTGGACTCATCGCAGTTGGTCGGGGCGATGCAGGCACCGATTGAGGCGACACTCAATCGCTTAACCGATGTAGATCGTTTTCATGATGCTGCAGTATGCCTGACCGAAGCGGTTGCATTCCTTGGTTCTCAGATGGAGCGCCATGGCTATCTCGGAAGGCAAACGGCGAGAAGACGTGCTGCGGAAGCGTCCCGAAATGATTCGGAATCCGCGCCGCGTCAAGTGGTTCGACCTGATGAGTCCGCCAAGGACTCCTCCGTTTCGCCCGCCACCGATAACAAGAATTGGAAGAGACGGGCAGGATGAGCCGCCGATCGCCCAGGGGAGACGATTGTGCTCCCGCC
>JBILVV010000402.1:0-4595 GCA_044370255.1 Pirellula sp. | reverse complement strand
GCAGTATCTTCCCAAATCTCCGGTCCAGTGGTTTGTTCATGGACGGTCGGATTGGCTGGGTTCTCAAATTGCTGAGGGATCCATGCGTTGGAATCGGTCAATGCGATTTCGTTGGCCTTTTGAATAGCCCCGCGCATGCCATCGGCGGCGGGAGTCAATACGAGATTCGCTCCCAGCGCTCGCAGGAGCGCTCGGCGTTCGACCGACATCGATTCGGGCATGGTCAGCGTCAGCCGGTATCCTTTCGCTGCAGCGATGAACGCCAGTGCAATGCCCGTGTTGCCGCTGGTCGGCTCGACGATGTGTGTGTCGCGGTTCAGTTTGCCCTCTCGCTCGGCCGCCTCGATCATCGCTCGGCCGATGCGGTCCTTGACGCTCCCCATCGGATTGAAGAATTCACACTTGGCGAGGACTTCGGCTCCTCCCTCGGGAATCAGACGACGAATGCGAATCAAAGGCGTGTTGCCAACCGTCTGCACAACATCGTCGAACGTTTTTCCGATCGCCATGTGCTTCTTTCCTCTCTTCATTGCTGAACTGGTCTTGAGATGCAGAGCAGACTGGATGCTCGCATCAGCGTTTTGTTGAAAGCCTTCGCACACTTGCTGCCAACACATCCACTTCATCATGGGTGTTGTAGATGGCGAACGAGGGACGAACCGTGGTTTCCAATCCAAAATGCCGTAAGGATGGCTGAGCGCAGTGATGCCCCGTTCGGACGGCGATCCCGACACGATCCAATGCTTGGCCAACTTGCTCGGTCGAATATCCTTCGAGCGTAAAGGAGACGACACCGATCTTGTGGGTTGGATTCCCGTAGATTGTTACTCCAGGGATTGCCTTCAACTCGCGAACCGCGTGATCGAGCAACGCATGCTCATGCGATTGGACTGCGGCTGGATCGAATTGCTGCAGGTAATCAAGGGCCGCGCGAAGTCCGACCGCATCGCCGATACTGGGAGTACCTGCCTCGAATTTCGCAGGAGCATCCGCATACGTGGTCTCGTCGAACGTGACCCGCCGAATCATGTTGCCACCCCCTTGCCAAGGAGGTAGGAGAGATCGCATGTCCGGGTGCATGTACACGACACCGATACCGGTCGGAGCGAAAACCTTGTGCCCAGAGAAGACAAAGAAATCGCATCCGATAGCTTGCACGTCGATCGGCATATGCGCGATGGATTGCGCTCCATCAATCAAAATCGCCGCGCCATGGTGATGAGCCAGCCTCGTCATCTCCTCGATCGGCAAAACTGTCCCCAGTGTGTTGGACGCATGGGTCACGGACACCAGTCGCGTTCTGGGACCGAGTAACCGACGATATTCTTCCATCATCAGCTCGCCCGAATCATCGAATGGAATCACTCGCAATCGAGCTCGGGTTTCCTTGCAAATCATCTGCCACGGAACAATGTTCGCATGATGCTCGAACTCGGAAACAAGGATTTCATCTCCTTCACGCAGAATTCCTTTCACAGTATTGGCGACGAGATTGATGCCCTCGGTTGTTCCCCGCACGAAAACAATGTCGTCGCTCGACGAAGCGTTGATCATGCTGCTCACTGTCTGACGAGCGGCTTCGTAATGATCGGTCGCACGAGCTGCTAACGCATGCGCAGCTCGGTGAATATTGGAATAATCATGGGCATAGAAATGAGACATCGCATCGATGACGCTTTGCGGTTTGTGAGTTGTTGCTGCGTTGTCTAGCCAAATCAAAGGATGCCCGTGGACCGTCTGCTGAAGCGCGGGGAAATCATTGCGTACGGCTGTCAAGTGAAGCGGGCGCGAACGCGGCGTCACTCCCATCGAATCCGCATTTCCCCTTGAGCGAATGGTCTCAGAAATCGGATCTCGCAGCGCGAATGGATTGTCCATCGGCAGGGCGGGTGGTTTGAACCTCAAGCTTTGCAGTGCTGTGTCGCTAGGCTCTCGCTTCGCGACCAAATCCGATATTGCTTGCGATAGCTTTGCCGCATCAAAATCGTTTCCTGTCGCATTGCGTTCCATGGCGGCGAGCACGGCCGAAGGGAGCACAGATGCCGCCGGTAGGTGAGTGGGTTGCATACCGTTCGGGTGCATGCTGCTTGGATGCATACCGGCGAGCGAGTTGCCCGTCGGTTGCATGGTGGATGCGTGGGGATGACCATGCTGCATGTGATGCACAGACAGGGCCTCCACCCCACTCGGTACTATCGCGTGAAGCGTGTCTGCATCCACCTGCAGATTGTCAGTCGATGCTGCCGCCGCTTCACGCAATCTTGATAACGGATCCATCACGGAGTGCGAAGAAATTGGAGGCTGATTGAATGATGGGGACCGCATGGCTAGATCCCCGAACCGCTGTCAAAAGACTTCGGCACACGCTGCACATAATCGTGGTAGTAACCCACTTCCACGTTTTCCAGGACTCCCACTGCATCATCGGTCAACACGGCCGCAGAGAAATACAAGGTGAGCAGATACGAACTGACCCCTAAGCTATCGAGTCCCATCAAACGTGCGGACAGACTCGGAGCTATCTCACCTTCGATCCCGGTTTGATGCAGTCCCACGACACCCTGATCTTCCTCCCCAACACGAACCAGCAGAATGCTCGTCGTGCCCGAGGACTGACGGGATTGATATCTGTTAGTCACTTCGAGCTTGTCGCACGGGATAATCGGTACGCCACGCCATGAAGCGACTGGATGACCGAAGATGCTGACCGTCACGGGTGGAACACCACGCCAAGTGCACTCGCGCAAAAACGCCGCGATCGCTTTCGGGTGCGCTAAGAAGAACGCGGGCTTCTTCCAAACCAAGGCCAGCAGTTCATCCAAATCATCAGGGGTCGGTGCGCCGTAGCGAGGACTGATCCGCATCGCAGGATCGACTGAATGAAGCAGCCCAAACTTCTTGCTATTGATCAACTCCCATTCCTGCCGCTCCTTGATCCCTTCGATCGTGAGCCGCATCTGCTCTTCGAGTTGATTGTACGGCCCGTTGTACAAATCGGAGACGCGTGTGTGAACGCGTACGACGGTCTGGACTGCAGATAGAGAGTACTCGCGGGGTGTCGGCGAATAGTCCACGAATGTTTCAGGGATCTCAACATTCTCAGCGAATCCCGAAACCAAATCGATGTTCCGTTCGCCGTATCGATTCACGCTCGATCGAAGCTCTTGATGCTCATCGATCGCCTTTTGAAATTCGGAAAACATGTTGGGGTTTTCCGCGAGCAAGGCATCGAGATCTTTTCGAGACAGTGTAAGAAGCACGCATGGAGTGATCGTGCGAATCGTCGCGTCCGAGGGACGATCGGAAGTCAAATCGGACTCGCCGAAAAATTCACCTTCGGTCAGAAGCGCGATTCGGAGGTCGCTTCCGTGAACCCCCTTGCTCAAGACCTCAACTTGCCCCTGCGCGATCACAAAGAATTTGCTTCTGTCCTCACCTTCGACCAGTAGTTTGTTTCCAATCGGCACATTCTCAACGCGAAACGACCCAGACATCCGTTCAAGAATCGCATCGGGCAATCGCGAGAACAAAGGAACGCGACGAAGTGCACTCGACGGAAATGAAACGCCATCTTCGCGAACATCTACCGCGATTCGTTCCGCTTTCGCGAGCTCGACTTTGGTTCGATTAACGCGATAGGTTCCTCCGTTGACTTGCACCCAAGGCAGGAGCTTGAGCAGATACCTCGGGGTGATCGACATCATCTTGGGTGATGTCTTGGTCGTTGTCGCAAGATTCCGCGCGACAGAGGTGGTTACGCTACGCTGCAGCAAGTTGTCACTCATTACACGATTCCTTGTTGAAGTTGCACATGGTGTCGTCAATCGTCGTCAAGACGGAAGCATCACCGGCAGAATCATCGGCTCGCTCTCCTCCGCGCCTCAACTTACAACCCCAAGTCTCCCAATTGTTTTGCAGGCGACAAGTACACATCGTGCCCAGGCTGCCAACAACCAAGAAAGTTCCTGGGAACCGTGACATAAGATGCCCGTGAAATTTCACGGAGAAATGTCCTGGCGGTATCGCGATAGAGAAAAACCGGCGTCGAGAACTTCTCCTCAACGCCGGCCCTTCGGAGCGTGACACGGGCGATGCATCGGATCGCTCTCTCAGGAGCTCACTCGAATCCTTCTTGAACAACCTCGCCACCGTTCCGGGAGATGAGTTGTGCGAAAACACGGATGTTGATATTGGCATTCACATACCGAGCGCTTCCATCGACGAATGCGGACATGATCCCCCCCGTGTGGAACGAGTAAGCTTGCCCAGTTCCATCGACCCCAAAGAACGGATCAGGATAGGTTGACGAGAGGGTAATCCCGTTGGTCACGTTAATGAAACTAGGACCCGGATAGGTTGCGCCGTCGGCGGAGGTCCCTAGCAAGACATTGAGCTCAGAGGCTGGGCGACACCAACCACCTCCATTGATTCGAATTGGGTTTCCTGCGGCGACATCGATAACCTTGCGGCCTAAACGGTACACATGAGGCCGTCCCGCCGACTCGACCAAGCGTATAGTGTTGCTCGCCCCGTCGGTGAAACTCGCAAATTTCAAAAGCGCCGTTTTGGACAATGCGCCGTTGTCATTCCTCGCA
>JBILVV010000265.1:0-6875 GCA_044370255.1 Pirellula sp. | reverse complement strand
CCACAAGACCGAGCGTGGCCAGTTGCGGCGATACACCGTAATAACCGGAGTAATCGCCGTTCGCCACGCGAGCTTGCCAAACGGGCGTGTCTGGCGGTGGCGAACCATCGGCAACTCTTCCGGCCTCGGGGTTCGACGGGCACTCAAAGATGGGAATCTTGGTGCCAAAAAGATCATAATTGAGGCTCCCATCTGCATTGGGAACAACCGAGGACCAATTTTTCTTGAGATCGATTCGTCGATATAAGGTTTCCTGCTCGATATACGGCAGGAGGTATGTTGCCCAACGGACGCGTACCGTCGATACCGCGTCGGGGCGAATGTTAGCCGGAAAGTACTTCACGGCGCTATGATGGTTTTGAAAACCCAGCTCGATTTGCCGAATATTGTTCGAGCAGGACATGCGTCGCGCCGCCTCGCGGGCTGCTTGAACCGCTGGTAGCAATAACCCTACCAAAATCCCAATAATCGCAATCACTACGAGCAGTTCTACCAACGTAAATGCCCGACGATCATTCAGCTTCTTCATATATAACCCCATCTGTCCCTATCTGTATCCCTAAAAACAAAAAATCAATCCAGCCAATCCCATCCTGAGATCACGGCCGTGGTTCAACGCAGTCGAATGGGCTCCAAGGCATTCTCCGATTTCGCAATCGTGATACGAATGCCTGAGGAATCCGGCTTGCCCAAAGCGGGTGGCAAGTGATTGGTGGGCGCTTCGTTCGGATCGTCTCGGAACCACTGCTCGACCGTGACGATAAATTCCCCGTCAGGAGCACCATCGCCTGTGTCGTAAGTGGTTAATTGAAATCGCCCCTCACCATCGGTCGTTGCACGCGGCTTGGGCGCCTTGCTCGTACCGTCCACCGGATGCAAAACAATCAAAGCACTTGCTACCGCTTTACCGTCAGTTGCGAGCAATTGCCCGGAAGCCTTGTAAGTAGTCACCCGATGCTCGCCCTTTCCACAACCAGGAATTGCAACGGCTATCCAAACAATGCAGACGAACGCTAGCAACACGCGAAATCGACTTGTATTCCTTCTAAACGCAAAGCAATAATCCACGCGAGCTTTTCCTCCTCTACGAATCGCTATCGAAGGAACGAGTCGGACGGTACCGAACTGCAGCATTCCTTCCAACCCCCTTCACAGACATAGGGAGAGGAATGCATTTGCCGTGCCAATCGCGACGGATTGTCCGACGTTGACGGTCGAAATGGAAAATCAGATGGAATAGTCTGACGTGAATGATCTTGTATTCATCGGGACAACGAACACGGACTCGCCAATTTTGAGATCGAGCGCGTCGAGTTGGTCGAGTGGAATATCGACCCGTATCGGGCCAAGGGTCCCAGACTGGAGCAAGACTTTGCCCTGCACCCCTGCTCGGTTGATCCTTTCGATGATCGCCGGAATGCTATCGGGAGATTGACGACTTCGCTCAATGCGCATCTCGTGTGGACGGACATAGATCCGGGTGCTATCGGGGATCCGAGTGCTATCGGAATTCGCGGGCAAGCCACTATCTGCAAATCGACCGTGGAATACATTCACTGCACCCAGGAAATCCATCACAAACTCAGAAGCCGGGTGATGGAACACGTCCTCCGGTGTACCGACTTGCTCAATCGCCGCTTGATTCATGACGACCACGCGATCGGAGACCTCGAGCGCCTCTTCTTGGTCGTGCGTCACGAGGATCGTTGTCGTGTGCAGTTCGTCATGCAATCGGCGCAACCACTCTCGGAGCGACTGCCGGACCTTGGCATCCAAAGCTCCGAACGGCTCATCGAGGAGCAGAACCCGAGGCTCAATGGCCAAGGCTCGCGCAAGGGCAACTCGTTGCCGCTGTCCGCCTGATAGCTGCATGGGAAAACGATTTCCAAAGCCGTCGAGTTGGATCAAGTTCAGTAATCGATGCACGCGATCCTGGATTTCCGATTTCGGCGGACGGGTGGATCGAGGTTGCACTCGTAGCCCGAAGGCGATGTTTTCAAAGACGGTCATGTGTTTGAATAACGCATAGTGCTGAAAAACAAAGCCGACTCGTCGCTGACCGACGCTCATCGAGGCCACATCGTCTCCAAAGAACAAAACCTTGGGCTCGGTAGCAGGATCATTTCCACCGCTTGATTCCCGCGGTGGATCCGGCGACTCCATCCCTGCGATGATGCGCAGCAGCGTTGTCTTGCCAGAACCCGATGGACCGAGCAGTGCGACCAACTCACCGGTTTCGATGTTCAACTGGATATTCTTGAGGGCCACGTAGGACCCAAACGTTTTATTGACGTTCCGGATCTCGACACTCATGATTCGGTTTCAGCCTCCTTCGAGTGATTCACGCTCCTGCGACTCGATTCGATCCGATACTCCAAGAGCGACTTAGCACAAAGCGTGACGACCCCCAACAGAGCTAAGATCGATGCCAAGGCAAACGCCGCCGTCGTATTGTATTCGTTATACAGGGCGTCGATCTGCAAGGGGATCGTATTGGTCCGTCCTCGGATGTTCGAAGAGACGACCGAGACCGCGCCAAACTCTCCCATCGCTCGAGCGTTGCACAGAAGCACTCCATAGAGGACACCCCACTTGATATTCGGAAGGGTCACTCGCCAAAAGGTCTGCCAACCGCTCGCACCTAGCGAGATTGCGGCCCACTCCTCTTCACTTCCCTGTTCTTGCATGAGTGGAATTAGCTCTCGCGCAACAAACGGAAACGTCACAAACAGAGTCGCCAACACCACCCCAGGCACAGCGAAGATGACCTGGATCCCATACGAATTCAGAAACGGTCCGAGCCAGCCTTGTAAACCAAACACGAGCACATACATCAACCCAGCGATGATCGGTGAAACCGCGAAAGGCAAATCGATCAGTGAAATCAACAACGACTTGCCCCGGTACTGATACTTGGTCGTCGCCCATGCGGCGGCTAATCCGAACAACGTGTTGAGCGGCACCGCAATGATCGCAGCCAACAACGTCATCTTGATGGCGTTCAGTGCATTGCGTTCCGTCAAGGCAGCGACATAGACTTTCGCACCGCGCCTCAATGCCTCCCAAAAGATCACGCCCAGAGGCAGCAGCAACAGCAGCGACATAAACCCAACCGTTGTGCATATCATTAGCCATCGAACCCATGTCGGATCGGAAACCGACATTGCATTCGATTTTGCCGTCGCAGTTGCTGGCGATCTCATTTTGTTATTCGTTACGGCAGGCTCGTTCATCCGGTCTCACGTCCCGTACGGCGATTTGCCAACCACTGCACCCCCTGAATCAACATCAGGATGGCTAGGGTTAACACGAGCAACACCATCGCAACGGCAGACGCTCCGGCAATGTCATTTTCGTCGATCCGGCTGATGATCAGAAGGGATGCTATTTCGGTCTTCATCGGCAGATTGCCAGCGATAAAGACCACGCTCCCATATTCCCCCAACGCTCTCGCGAAAGCCAACGTGAAGCCGGTGACCGCTGCTGGTAGCAAACTGGGGACGGTCACGCGAAGAAACGTTTGCCAACGCGAGGCACCTAGACTCGCTGCCGCCATCTCCGCTTCGCGATCCAGATCCTCAATCGCTGGTTGCAGTGTTCGCACCACAAAAGGAAAGCCGATGAAGACCAGTGCAATCACAACACCTAGCGGAGAAATCGATGTCTTGATTCCCAGCGGAAACAACCAGCTGCCGAGCAGTCCTGTCGGAGAGAAGATGGTCATCAAGGCGATGCCCGACACCGCGGTTGGCATCGCGAACGGCAGATCCACCAAGGCATTGAGAAGCCCTTTGCCCGGGAATTCATATCGCGTCAATGACCATGCAGCGATTGCGCCGAAGATCAGGTTGACCGCTGCGGCTACTAAGGACGCGCCGAACGTCAATCGAAACGATGCCTGTACGCGCGGATTGGCAAGTGTCGCCAGGAACTCCTTGAAGTCCATCGAAAGCGACTTCCAGAAAAGAGCCGCCATCGGGATGAGCACGATCAATGCCAAATAGAAAAGAGTGTATCCGAACGTAATGCCAAAGCCCGGGAGCGACTTGGTTTTCGATCGCTTGGCTCGCATCACTGCGGCCCCTGAAACACCTGATCGAAGATCCCCGTGCGTTCTTTGAAATGGATCTCTTGCGCCTCCTGCCAATCGGCAACCACGTCGGTCAATTCGAACAACTCGAGTGCAGGAAATTTGTTCCGGTCAGCAGCATCGACCGCATCGATATTGCGAGGACGATAGTAATGCTTGGCAATGATTCGCTGCCCCTCGTCGCTATACAAGTGTTGCAGATACGCGGTCGCAACTTCAAGCGTACCGTGTGCCTCGGCGTTTTTGGTGACCACGGCAACCGGAGGCTCTGCCAGAATACTCATCGGAGGGACCACAATCTCCACCTCACCCGTTCCAAGTTCCTTGATAGCCAGAAAGGCTTCGTTCTCCCATGCTAGTAGCACATCACCGATGCGCCGTTGCAAGAATGTGTTGGTCGCGGCTCTCGCAGATGCATCGAGAACCGGAACTCGCCGATACAGGGACTTGATGAATTCGGCGGCCTTTTCCCGAGCTTTCGTGACGGACGGGTCGCTTGCATCCCGAGCTCGCTCAAGTCCATTCAATTCTCGATGCATTGCATACCCCCAAGCCGCCAGGTAATTCCACCGTGCGCCTCCACCCGTCTTGGGATTGGCCGTGATGACTTCCACATCCTCGCGAATCAAATCCCCCCAGTCCCGTATCTGCTTCGGATTCCCCTTGCGCACTAAAAAAACGATCGTGGATGTATAGGGGGAACTGTTGTGAGGAAACTGCTTTTGCCAATCGGCTGCGAGCAACCCGGATCCCTTGGCGATCGTGTCGATATCTCCCGAGAGTGCTAGAGACACGACGTCGGCTGATAAGCCTTCGGTCACGGCTCGTGCTTGCTTGCCGGATCCGCCATGAGATTGATCGACCTCCACCTCCTGCCCTCGGGTGGCTTTCCAGTGGGCTGCAAACGACGAATTAAAATCGGCATACAGTTCGCGCGTGGGGTCGTACGAGACATTGAGCAGCGTTACTTTGGTTCCACTCCCGCCCGGCGAGCCCCCACCCTCGGGTGAACAGCCGCACGCAAAGATGCAAACCAGCACCAGCACCCATCCGAACGCTCTTGCCACCTCCTTGCAATCTCCCATCGGTATCTTTCCATTCATCAAAGCTGCTGTGTTCCGTCGAGTCACCAGGATCGCTCTCTCGATTTGTTGCCCAACGGAGAATGCTTTCACATGGAATTCGCCACGAAAGTGCAATTATTGCGCCAAACACGTACCTTCGCAATCAGAGGCAAAACAGGCGGTAAACCCTGGAAAGCGGCTTTCGCTAGCGAATGATTTTCTCCGCATCCGAGCAAATATGCCGGTGCAGCCTTGATTAATGATAGCTGACCGTGCTATAATACGGCTTCTGCACTCAAAAGCCACGGTACGCAATTCGCGATCAGTTGCTAGCGTGTTGAGGAACTAGCTCAAGAAGATGAGGGTTACCGTTCACGGCAAGTCAGTCACGTTCGTTTAGCCCGCTGGACGGAGATTCCATCGTGAATGGTTGCGATCAACTCATCCGAAAAGCAAGGGGATAGGGTTTTCGGGTAGGGTTTTAGGGGAGAGGATGGATGCAGCAGGAAGCCCTTTTCATAGCGCTGAACCGCGGGTGGGAAATCGCCGCGTATCGCCCAATCGATGATGTTTGGATGGCAGAGATGCTCCGTCTCATTCGAGAGCATTGGCCTTTGCAGTCGGCAATCGTCTATGAGCTGGACGCAGCCACCAAGTCGCTTTTGATTGCGGGTGCAACGGGAGCCAATGCATCGGCTATCGGCCGTCAGGCAATCTCCTGCACTGATTCCAAGTGGCAGGAACTCGACAAGTGGATGAGATCCGGAGGTGTGCTGCGTCAGAATAGTCCGCGGCGGTCGGGCAAGTTGGCGATACTCACGCCCGAGGAGTTTTCTGAATCGTTGGCAATACCTCTGTTCGTCGATGGTGCAGTCGATGGAGCAAGAGAGGAGTTGGCATTGTACGGCGCGGTAGTTTTTGAGATCGAGCGTGGGAGAGTTGCGTCAACCGATCTCGATCCAGTTCTCGAAGCTTGGTCTGGTCCGATTGGGCTAGCGCTCACGAATCGAATTCGAAGTAAACGGGAATCTTCTCGCGATCTGTCCACGCAAGATAGCGTTGACCGCCCGGATCGCAAAGCGCTGCGCGACATTGTCGTCGGCGCGGACGCAGGGCTTCGGGCCGTGATGGAGCGGGTGCAGCTGGTTGCGGGCTCGGATATGCCGGTTTTGATTTTAGGAGATACGGGAACCGGCAAGGAAGTGGTAGCGCGAGCCATTCACACGCGTTCGGCCCGCTCGACGGGACCGTTCTTGCGAGTGAACTGCGGCGCGATCCCTCCGGAATTGATCGACTCGCAACTGTTTGGGCATGAACGGGGTAGCTTTACTGGTGCCTCGGATCAGCGCAAAGGGTGGTTCGAGCGAGCCGAGGGTGGCACGTTGTTTTTGGATGAGATCGGCGAATTGCCGTTGGCCGCACAGGTGCGATTGCTGCGAGTGCTGCAAGAAAAAACGATCGAACGAGTGGGTGGCCAGGAGACGATTCACGTCGACGTCCGGATCGTTACTGCCACGCACCGGGACCTTGCCTCGATGGTTCACCAGCGAACGTTCCGGGAAGATCTATGGTATCGGATCAATGTTTTTCCGATCTTGTTGCCGCGGCTGTCCGAGCGACGGGAGGATATTCCGGAATTGGCGCGCCATTTTGCTCGCAAGGCGTCGGCGAGCTTTGGTATTACTTATGTGGAGCCAACGTATAGCGACATCGACCAGCTG
>JBILVV010000123.1:0-11954 GCA_044370255.1 Pirellula sp. | reverse complement strand
AGACGATGTATCGACAGTCGCTGCTGTCGGCCGCCAGACGACTCAGTTGGTACGAGTCGCCTGTCAGGTCGGCGTGCTCAATAACTTCGTCCTGTTGATAGTGGTGACCGAGAATCAGTAAGCTTGTCCCGAGTTTCTTTTTCGCTTGGGATATGCGCTCGCACAAATGTTCATTGCCCAATTCTCGATAGGGAGCGAACGGGAGTGATGACTCGAGGGTGACAACGCTCATACGGATGCTCGGAACAGGTGCTGATCGGAAAGTGAATCAAATATTTCCCAGCATTATCGCGAAAGGCGAGAGGCACGCAATGAGCAACACCGATGAGCAAAACAGTGATCTTGCCGCAAAAACGAGAGTATTTCTCAAGTTAAGCTGGTCCTTTGGGCGAATCATACCGGATGATAACACGTCGGTAGGTGTTGACTTGGCAGTTCCGTGTACCGTTATTATCGAACTCTGATGGCTTGGACGCGCTAATGTCTTCTCCCGAGCAGTACGAAACCGAGGACCCCGCCAAAAAAGATTTTTGGAAGAGCATCTTGCGGATCCAAGCGGATGTGGCGGTCGTTTTGGCCCAGCAACCGGTCGCTGTCGATCGCGTCCTTCACTTTGTCCCAGGGATCATGATCCAGTTCGAGAAGCAGTGCGACTCACCGCTCGCCCTAGAGGTCAAAGGCCAGAAAATAGCGGAAGGGGAAGTGGTCAAGGTCGGCGACAAATTCGGTTTGCGGATCACCGATGTATGCGAGCATTCCGAGACCTGGGTACCACTCGTCACTCAAAATTCCGCCAGTTCTCCCACGGCCACGGGCTAATTCTTTGCTATCAATCCATTGATAGGTGCCAGCCACTTTTTGCTCTCTGCTTTTTGCTCTCTCGGGGTCAAGGAGCGGGGGTTGGGATGTGGTCGGGAATGTCCATTGTCAGGAACGCTTGGGGCGAATGCCGTCGACTGCAGAGTCGTTTTCCTCATATAATCCCCTTATCGGATCCACTTCCCGAACCGAGCAACCGTCTATTCAGCGTGAACGCGACCTGACCGCAGGAATGACATCCTTCGCATGAAACCTACGACGATACCTACCAACGATTTAGCCACACCCGCGAGCGACAAGAAGAGTCACGGGTCTACTCCTGACGTGGCCCGCGAGACGCTGGAGAGCTTAGCCGTCGCTTTCATACTCGCTTTGATGTTTAAGGCGTTCATCGCTGAGGCTTTTATCATCCCAACCGGTTCGATGGCCCCCACGCTTATGGGTGCCCATAAGGATGTGGTTTGCGAGGATTGCAACTTCCAGTATCAGTGTGGTGCGAGTTTTGAGTTTAGTGACGTCGGTGCTAAATCGGGAGAGATGGTTTTCGGTACGATCTGCCCACTTTGCCGCAAGCCGCAGGTCCTCGATCTCGTCAACAACGCAAACCATCGCACTTTCTCCGGCGATCGCATTCTGGTCAGCAAGCTTGCTTACGTTTTTTCCAAACCCGAGCGATGGCAAGTCTTTGTCTTCAAGTATGCCGACGACGCTCGTTTGAATTATATCAAGCGTTGTTTAGGCACCTCCAAAGAGACGATTCGCATTGAACATGGCGATGTGTACGTCAGCAAGAAACGACCGGGTCGATCTTTCGAAATCGCGCGCAAGCCACCGCATGTGATTCAAGCCATGCTACAACCTCTCTCAGATACCCATTATCCATCCAAGTCGTTGCTCGAAGCCAAGGTGCCTGATTCATGGCACGCCTCCGACGCAGACTCTCATTACTGGAAAATAGGATACAACGAGAACAAATGGTCTGCGAAAGCTCAAGGAGTCCCGAGTGGCAAGCTTTCGATGATTCGCTACAGACATCGGGTTTTAGATCCAAACCAATGGGCTTCGCTTCGCACACAGAAGGAACTCCCTCGCCCCATCCCAGCCGACTCGTATCGATTGATTACAGACTTCACTGCTTACAACCATGCGGTTTACTTTAAGAACCAAACAGACTCGGTTCCCAGCAATTATGAGAAAATCGCACAACGAGATCTCGATGAGGCGCTCAGCGGCAAATTCCGCCAGCGGCCCATCGAACCCTCGAGAACTTGGGAGAACGATGGCGTACATTGGACGGCGGATCTGAGCGGACATTGGGAGATCGTAACCGAACCGTCCACGGAAGTGCTCCGACTACTGGCAGTGGAAGCGGGTGTGGAACATCGGTGCGACATCGATCTGAAAACGGGAATCGCCACCGCCACGTTGATCTACCAAGGCAAGCAACTCACCGCCTTTGAAAGCGACGACGACAGTTGGGTTGACTCGATCCGATCCGAAACTTCGATTCGCGCGGGCGGCAAACATCGAATC
The DNA here is from genome assembly GCA_044370255.1 of Pirellula sp. Lineage (GTDB taxonomy): Bacteria > Planctomycetota > Planctomycetia > Pirellulales > Pirellulaceae > JBKCUI01. Next base: position 9,602 of record JBILVV010000123.1, on the reverse strand, counting down.
CAGTTCGCAAATGTCGATGATTCCCTCACCTTGTGGATCGACGGATCACCTATCTCCTGGGGCAGACAAGGACGATTCTCGATTGATTCGGCTATCCCCGACTTCCAACACACGCCTCGAACCGAACCCACCGATCCGCTCGATGCCGCTCCCCTGGGAATCGGCGTACAAGGAGGTGGATGTACCATCACTCACGCTCGTGTAGCACGCGACATCTATTACATCGCCCATAGTACAGGGGACGATCTGAACGATTACTATGGTTTAAGCAGCTTGCTCAAGGAGTCCACCAACGGAAATATGCGATCGCAATATGTCCAAGCCCATCACGACATGTCTGTGAGCGAATATGAGTCGCTGACTTCAAGGGACGCTTGGAACCGTAATGCAATCATCAGCAACGTTGATGCATGGAGTGGCTCACCGCTCGATACCAAAAGACGAAGGGTGACATTTGAACTGGACGATGGAGCTTACTTCCCACTCGGAGACAACTCCAGTTCCTCTGCAGACGCTCGCTCCTGGAGCAAGCATTTCGTCCCTGAGAGGCTGATGATCGGCCGTGCCGTACTTGTATTCTGGCCTCATTGGTGGAACGCACCCATTCCGTTTCTCCCCAACGTTCAACGGATGGGCTTGATACGCTGACACGATTAGAAAGAGATGAACATGGATGTTCTCACTGTTGTCGGTCTTGAGAAGACCTACGGTCGCCGCAAAGTCGTCAATGGCGTCAGTATGCGCGTCGGCCAAAGCGAGATTGTTGGCCTCTTGGGCCCCAACGGCGCCGGAAAATCAACGTCGTTTCGGATGACTTGTGGCATGGTGATCCCCGATCGCGGCCAAGTCCTCCTCGGCGCCGAGGATGTTACTCACTGGCCGATGTTCTTGCGAGCTCGCGACGGCGGAATGGGGTATCTGGCCCAAGACTCGAGTGTCTTTCGAAAGCTGACCGTCGAACAGAACATCTCGGCCATCCTCGAACTGCTCGGCTACTCATGGTCGCAACGCCGCAAACGTACCGATGAGTTGCTCGAGCAATTCAATATCACTCACATCCGAAAATCGCGTGCTTCAAAGCTCTCCGGAGGGGAACGCCGACGGCTTGAGATCGCCCGCTGCTTGGTCTCCAACCCCAAAATCATCATGCTCGATGAACCTTACGCAGGGATCGACCCAGTGACCGTTCAGAGCATCCAACAGATTATTTTCCGACTTCGCGATTCCGGTATCTCGATCTTGATCACCGACCACGCCGCGATGGAGATTTTATCCACTGTGGATCGCTGCTATGTCATCAGCAAGGGTGTTGTTCTGAAGGAAGGAACGCCCGAAGAAGTCAAACAGCATCCAGAGGTTCGAAAGCAATACCTGGGTAACTTGCAGGATCACCCAGCAAGTCATGCCAGCGAACCTGCACCGTTTCCCCCTCCTGTAGCGCCTCAAAATGGACATGCCGTTCCCCCGGAGCCTTCCCTGCGCCGAGCGGAATTGCGTCGTCGAAGCGAACCGGTCGGCGATGGAGTAGAATAGGGGCCTGCCTTAGCAACGCTCCCACCTCTCTCGCTCAGACACCATGAGAACTTCCCCTCCGACTTTCGAGGCCAAATGGCCGCATCTTCTCGTCTGGCCATCGATGGCATCGATCGCCCTCGCCTTGCTTGCGACTCAAACCGCGTACAGCGACGAATCGGATACCATCCGTTTCAACCGCGATATTCGTCCCATCCTTGCAGCAGCCTGTTTCCGATGCCACGGTCTCGACGAAGGACATCGCCAAGCGGAACTGCGACTGGATATTCGGGACAATGCCACGGAGTCACGCTCAACCGGACAGGGGATCGCTCCAGGCGATCGCACCGCAAGTTTGGTTTGGGACCGCATCCACGCTTCCGACTCCGATATCGTGATGCCTCCCCCTTCCTCTCCTCGGCAGTTGACCCAACAGGAACGAGAGCTTCTCGGTCGTTGGATCGATCAGGGCGCACCATACGAAGCGCACTGGTCTTTTGAACAAGTCGGTGCGCCGAAGTTACCCGAGGGCGATGTTGCAGTAGGTCCCATCGATCGATATTTGCAATTTGAATTGCAACGGCGAGGAATGGTTATGAACGAACGAGCCGATCCTCGCACGCTCGCTCGTCGCGTCTCGTTCGCTTTAACCGGACTCCCTCCGGATCCGGAAACCATCGAGGCCTTCGTTGCCACCCCCACCCATGAGGCGTACAGTCGAATGGTCGATCGAATGCTCGAATCCCCACACTACGGCGAAGAGATGGCGAAACATTGGCTCGACGTCGCTCGCTACGGAGACACGCATGGCTTGCACTTGGACAACGATCGAAGAATATGGCCGTATCGCGACTGGGTGGTTCGAGCCTTTCAAGACAACATGCCCTTCGATCAATTCACGATCGAGCAATTGGCGGGCGATCTGCTCCCCAATCCAACTCAATCGCAATTGGTAGCAACGGGATTCAATCGCTGCAATGTAACCACAGCCGAAGGGGGAGCGATCAATGAAGAGTTCTTGTATCGCTATGCGGTAGACCGGGCCAGTACGACGATCTCGACTTGGCTCGGACTCACCGGTGGTTGTGCGGTTTGCCACGATCATAAGTATGATCCGTTGACAACCCGCGACTTCTATTCGATGTACTCCTTCTTCTATAGCGCCGCAGACCCGGCGATGGATGGAAACATCAACACCACCGCTCCGTTTCTCAAGCTTCCGAGACCTGAGCAACAACAGGAATTGGATCGGCTCCAAAGCGAGGAGTCAGCAACCCTCGAGTCTTTGATGGAGTTGGCACAAGCTTGGTCTCGCGTAAACCGCAATCCGACAGATCCGGCAGTCGTGACTCCCAAGCCGATCACCTCCATTGCCTTGGATGACGAGTTGCCGATCGGTGCGGTCCAGCGCAATACCTCTCGCAACGGCATCGAATGGTCTCCGGAACAGATCTCGCCTCCGATGGGAAAGCGCTCGATTGCGACTCGGTTCGGCCACAAATACGAGTTGACGATCAACAGCATGCTTGTGCCGATGACGATCCCGGATGCGGCTCATTTGCAGGTATGGATCCATCCCGATGCCCAGGCTATGCCTTCCGCTCTATTCGTCGAGGTGAAGACCGATAAAGGAAATAGGCGATGGGTCTGGGCAGACACTCCCGAGGACGCGCGAAAAGTGGATGGTCAGCCTGACCGCATCGTAGGTCCCATCCCGAAAGGTGGCGTATGGTTTCATGCGAATATCCCGATCGAAGGGCTTCCCGCGGGGGCCATCGTGCAGGAATGGAAATTGGGCCTTTTTGGAGGCATTTGCTACTGGGACGGACTCGCCATATCCGGGATACAAAGGTCGGAGGATAAGCTCACGACGGATATCGTCTCTTGGTGGAATCATCGCAAGGGTCAATCCGCACCGCACGCGTCATCTCAAGTGGCTAATGCGGTGAAACAGGGACCCGATAGCGATGTTGGCAAACAACATGCCGATCAAGTCAAGGCATATTTCATCGCGATGGTTGCATCGGAAATCCCTGCGGAGATTCGCGAGGCGCGAGAGCGTTGGCAAACCGCCCGGATCGCGCGCCAGATGCTCGAGGATCGGATCCCCGGAACGATGATTTTCAAGGACCGCCCGGAACCTCGCCAGGCACACGTGATGACGCGCGGACAATACGATGCGAAGGGAGAAGCGGTCCGACCTGCGACTCCCGCTTTCTTGCCTGCTCGCATCGACAGCCAGAACGGATTGAAAAACCGTTTGGATTTAGCTCGATGGTTGGTGTCCAACGATAACCCACTCGTCGCTCGAGTGATCGTCAATCGTTTTTGGCAACAGATGTTCGGCACGGGCATCGTGAAGTCATCCGATGATTTTGGTACACAAGGAATGCCCCCCACGCATCCCGAGCTTTTGGATTATCTGGCAGATCGTTTCCGCTCTTCGGGCTGGAATGTGAAACAACTGATGCGCGAGCTCGCGATGAGTGAAGCGTTTCGAAGGGATTCCAAGTTCATTGGCACAAGCCCCCAACTCGATCCGGAGAATCGCTATCTTGCGCGCGGTCCTCGACTTCGACTGGATGCGGAACAGATACGTGACAATGCGTTAGCCATCAGCGGTTTGCTGAATCGACAGATCGGGGGACCAGGTTTCCTCGGATATCAGCCACCAGATATCTGGGAGCCGGTCGGATACGGAGACTCCAATACCCGCTACTACATTCAGCAGCATGGCGAGGATCTCTATCGTCGCAGTCTCTATGCTTACATCAAGAGAACCGCCCCTCCTCCGTTCCTCTCGAATTTTGACGCACCGAATCGGGAAACGAGTTGCACGCGGCGCGAGCGGAGCAATACGCCGCTGCAAGCCCTACAGTTGATGAACGACATCCAGCACTTTGAAGCCGCCCGATGCTTCGCAGAGCGAGTCGTGCGTGAAATTCCATCGTCGACGGAGTCGCTGGAACAGGCTCGCGTCGCGAGAGCTTTTGTATTGGCACTGGGCCGAGCCCCCGATCCTACAGAACAAGAGGAACTGCAGCATGCGTTCCAGCAATTTCGCGATCGACTGAAAGCAACACCAGAAGACTCGCTTCGCATCGCCCGAGCCGGCGAACGGTGGCCGGATCCCAACTTGAATCCCCATGAGGTCGCCCCATGGGTACTCTTGTGCAATCTGATTCTCAACCTCGACGAAACCATCACACGAAACTAGCTCAGTATCGAGCTCAGCACCGGAGCATATTCCATGAGTCATCCTTGGCAAGCGTGGCTTCAGATGCAATCAAGGCGCCAGTTTTTTGGAGAGACCGGCCTGCGGATGGGGCAAGTCGCATTGGCATCGCTCGCGGGGAGCACGATCGGCATGCGCGGCTTCGCAGACGAGAAGACCACAACGCCTCGTGTGCATCCTCCCTTGCCAGGACTCCCACACTTTGCACCCAAGGCCAAATCGATCATCTATTTGCACATGAATGGCGGACCATCCCAGATCGACCTTTGGGATTACAAGCCCAGCTTGGAATCGCAATTCGATAAAGACTTGCCTGACTCTATTCGGATGGGACAGCGGATTACCACCATGACGAGCGGGCAGGCTAGACTGCCAGTAGCTCCGAGTAAATTTCGATTCGCTCAGCATGGACAGTGCGGTCGGTGGGTCAGCGAACTGCTCCCTCACACCGCTGGAGTTGTCGATGAATTAGCGGTTGTGAAGACCCTGCATACCAACGCGATCAATCATGATCCGGCGTGTACGTTTGTCATGACGGGAAGCGAAGTACCGGGCAAGGCCAGTTTGGGATCATGGCTCGCGTATGGTTTGGGAAGCGAGAGCAACAATCTACCCGCCTTCGTTGTCTTGACCCCGACTTGGTCCGCAACCGCCATGGCCCAGGCTCTCTTCACACGCATGTGGAGCAGCGGCTTCCTGCCGACTCGATATACCGGAGTCGCACTTCGAAGCGGCAAGGATCCTGTTTTGTACTTGCAAAATCCCGAGGGAGTAACCTCGCAGGATCGCCGAACCATGCTCGACGCGTTGGGGAAACTGAATCAGCATCGTTGGGAAGCATGGCAAGATCCGGAAATACAGACCCGTATCTCCCAATATGAAATGGCATTCCGGATGCAAGCCAGCGTTCCGGACTTGGTTCGGATCGAGGACGAGTCGACCGCTACGTTGGAGATGTATGGTCCCGAGGTGACGAAGCCGGGCACCTTTGCATCCAGCGCGATTCTAGCGCGTCGGATGGTGGAGCGGGGAGTGCGGGTGGTCCAGATCCTTCATCGGGGTTGGGATCAACATGGCAACATCGCGGGGGATCTTCCCGCCCAGGCTCGGGATGTGGATCAGGCGTGCGCCGGACTGATCCGAGACTTGAAGTTGCGAGGGATGCTCGACGAGACCCTGGTTGTTTGGGGAGGGGAGTTTGGTCGGACCGTTTATTGCCAAGGTGGACTGACACGCGAGAACTACGGCCGGGATCATCATCCCAAATGCTTCACGATGTGGCTCGCCGGAGGGGGAATCCAAGGGGGGATCGAATACGGGACCACCGACGATTTCAGCTACAACATTGCCGATCGACCGGTCCACATCAACGATTTGAACGCAACTCTGCTACACTGCATGGGGATCGATCATGAACGATTTGCTTATTCTTTTCAGGGTTTAGACCAGCGTTTGACGGGCGTGGAGCCGCAGCGTGTCGTCAAAGAGCTTCTTAAGGTCTGAACCGCACGCCGTCTTCATGATACATTAACACTTCCTTCACACACCCTGGTTACTATCGTGGCGGCTGGAAGTATCGATGTCATTGCATTTAAGCCGAGATCTTGAAGAAGCTCATAATTCCTTGTTGCGAATATCAGGCGAGGTTGAAGACATGATCGCGCTAGCGGTGAAGTCTTTGGTCGAGCGGCGTGGCGGATTGGCGGCGGAAGTCGTGAATCGGGATACGTCGATCGATCGCGCCGAAGTTCGGATCGAGGAGGAGTGCCTGAAAATGCTCGCGCTGCATCAACCGGTGGCGGCCGACATGCGTCGGATCACTACGATGATGAAGGTCAATAATGACCTCGAGCGAATCGCAGACTTGGCCTGCAACATAGCGCAGCGCGCCGATAGTCTATGCTCCTATCCAGAGTTTCCGATCCCGAGTGGCATCAATGAAATGGCGACGATGATCACACGCATGGTCCGTTCTAGTTTGGATGCCTTTGTTCATCGCAATGTGGATCAGGCTCGACGCGTGATCCAGGACGATGATCCGGTCGACGCGAAAAACGTCGAGGTGATCGAAACTCTCACCACTCAAATAGCTAGAGATCCTTCGCAAACCGTTGCTGCTCTGCACTGTTTCTCCGCCGCGAGGCATTTGGAGCAGATTGCGGATCATGCGGTAAGCATTGCGGAGGATGTCATCTACATGGTGGAAGGGGTCATCATTCGGCATCGCCAAGGGCAGCGTTCGGGAACCCAGTCATGATGTCGAGTTGACCGAGACGATTCCCCTTAGTGATGATTGATTGGGTATGCCAAAGAGCAAAGTATTGGTGGTTGAAGACGATCGGTCTTTGTCCGAGATTCTCGTCTACAACTTGGACAAGGCAGGATATGAGGTTTCTTTTGCGTTTGATGGTCGGGACGGTTTGAGCCAAGCGCAGCTGAAGCTGCCGGACATCATTCTGCTCGACGTGATGTTGCCGGTGATCGACGGCACCGAAGTGTGTCGCCGGTTGCGATCCAAGCCGGAGACCGCACATGCGCTGATCATCATGTTGACAGCCAAAACCGAGGAAGCTGATCAGCTGATTGGCTTTTCCGTCGGCGCGGATGATTATGTCACCAAGCCATTCAGTGTGCGCGTTCTCTTGGAGCGAATCAAGGCTCTTCAGCGTCGCAAGTCAACCAGCACGGAGGACGACAGCGATACCGTTTCGCGAGCTGGTATTACGCTCGACCGGCGCCGCTATCGAGTGACGGTGCGGGATACACCTGTCGAGTTGACCAAAAGCGAATTTCGCTTGCTCGATACCCTGATACGTCAACCTGGACGTGCATTCGATCGTTCGGAGTTGATCGACTCGGCGCTCGGAGAAGACACCTTGGTTCTTGAGAGAACCATCGATGTGCACATTCGAGCCCTGCGCAAGAAGATCGGGCCTGAGGCCGAAGCGATTGAGACGGTTCGCGGGGTCGGTTACCGATTTAGGGAAGACTGATTTTTCTGGCTTTTTCGCGAGGAAAAACAGCTTTTCCCCCCATGTTGCTCCGATTTTCAAGGATTTTTTAAGATTTTCCGCAAAAACCCACCGTTTTTCTAGGGGTTTTGTGGGGTTCCTGGTTGCATTTTGTATGGCCGGGCCTTTAATTCAGCCATCTGGAGAGTGTCCTGAGTTGGACCGCTTTTTGATTCAAGATTTGTTGAAAGGGATTCCTCACATGGCGAAGGCAGCAGGCAAGGCAGAAAAGCCCCTGACGAAAGTGCAGATCTTCTCGAACATCGCTGAGAGCACCGGTTTGTCGAAGAAGCAAGTTGCAGAAGTTTTTGAAGCATTGAAAAACGAAATTTCATCGGCAGTTGGCAAGAAGGGCGTTGGCACCTTCGTGATTCCGGACCTCTGCAAAGTCGTCCGCATTCAGAAGAAAGCTCTTCCAAAGCGTCAAGTTCGCAATCCTGCAACTGGCGAAATGAAGTGGGCAGATCCTAAGCCCGCGAGCACCTCGGTCAAAGTGCGTCCTCTGAAGAAACTCAAGGACATGGTCTAACAGGCATAGCAGCGTTCATGGAACGCTGTGCAACACCGATGACCGTGCGGCCTCTTTCCCTCCGCACCTGTCTTAAGTACCAATTTCATAAGACCGCTGGCAATCGCTAGCGGTTTTTTGTTGTGCGCGAGATCAACCGACGATCAATTGGCCGCATGCAGCTTGGATCGAATCACCCAACGTATTGCGAAGAGTTGTGAAGATACCAGCGTTGCGTAGAGCCATCGCGAATCGCTGTGCGGATTCCCGATCCGGGGCTTGGAATCGCTCTATGTTCGAGAATCGCTCTACGTGATTGTGCTGGAGACGTACTAACTGGTTTGCATGCGAGGTGTTGTTGTAGGGGATCAAATTGATCTCGACCCTCAAACCTCGACAGAAGTCGATCAAGTGCTGAGCATCTTCTTCGCGATCATTGATCCCCGACAGGAGGGCATACTCGATCCATACAGGACTATCTTCATCCAAGCTATTGATATGGCAGATCGACTGGCGGAGCACCTCGAGGTCGTTGGTTGCTCGCGGGACGAGTTGACGACGTAAATCGCTTTGAGCGGCGTGCAAGCTCAATGCAATCCGCAGCCGAGGAAATCGTTTGGCCATGGCGACCATTTTCTCCGGAACGCCGACGGTCGAGAGAGTGATGTGACGCGGCGAAAAACCAAATCCGCGGTCTGCGATCAGGAACTCGATCGCATCCCCAACGGCTTCATGATTATGGAGTGGCTCTCCCATCCCCATCAACACGACATTGCGCAAATGGATCGGGTGGTTCGCATGTCGGCTCCAATTGTGGACTTCCATCTTGGCGATGAGAACCTGTTCGAGTATCTCTGTTGCCGACAGTTGCCGAACCAATCCCATACGTCCCGTTGCGCAAAAAGTGCATCCGACCCCGCATCCGACTTGAGTAGAAATGCAGACGGTTCCTCGAGTCGGCCTCGGACGCATAACCACCGTTTCGCATGCATCCCCATGCTCTCTGGATTGAAGTCGAAACTTGGACACGCGTCGATCGTTCGCGACGCTCGGGAGCCCGCTGAGCCAGTGCCCCTCGAAGTCTCGCCACTCCGGGATATCGGGACGTACTCCGTGCCGCAACCAATCCCACCTGGCTTTGCGCTGTGGACCGGTGCAATCGCTAGAGAAAAGTTTCTGCCAAAGAGTAGGTATCAACAATTCGAGCCGCGCACACAGCTTGTGAAGTAAAATAGAGCGTCGTGGTTGTAATGAGCCCCATGATACTCCTCAAATACCCTGACTCCAAATGACAAAGTGTATTCCGTTCTCCGCTGCTCGTTTCAGGAGCAGACTT
>JBILVV010000122.1:0-11958 GCA_044370255.1 Pirellula sp. | reverse complement strand
AGCATCGCATCCAGGCTTTCCGGGAGCGGGGTACTGCGAGCGATTCCGAGGACCGCATTGAGTTCATCGACAGAACCGTAGGCGCAGATGCGAACGTCATCCTTGGATACGCGGGGCCCTCCGAAAAGACCTGTGGTCCCCGCATCTCCGGTTTTGGTGTATATCTTCATGCTGGCTCAATTACGAAAATGCGGGAATCAATTGTCAATACGCCGGTCAGGGTATCCTAGCCACTGAGATTGTCAATCGAAGTCAAGTGACCTGGTTCGAGAGATCCCACACTATGAATCCGACAGAATCCGAATCATCGCAACCGAGTGTTTACTCGAGTGGCTACCTCATCTTTCGGTCCGTTCCATCTGCTCAATTCCTTTTGATGCGACATGATGATCGTTGGGATTTGCCCAAGGGGCATCTCGATGCCGGGGAGACGAAAACGCAGGCCGCGGTTCGGGAGTTGCACGAAGAGACGGGATTGAGCCCGGATCTGATATGGACAGATCCAGGATTTATTTTCGAGCATCGATACTGGGTCGCCTCTCGCAAGGACCCTTCGCGGAAAGTGATGAAGGAGTTGACGATCTATTTGGGCTTGATGCTCGAGGACCGAGAAATCGAGTGCACCGAACATCGAGGATTCCGATGGTGGAACTGGTCTCCACCACATCGCATTCAACTTCAGACGATCGATCCGCTTCTCGCAAGCGTAGAGCAGCATTTGCGGCAATCAGCCGATACTCGGCGCAAGCTGCATCTTCTGTAGTGAATCGCTCTATCGCAACATCGACTTGGGAGTCAGTTTTTGCTTGGTGAAGAAATCCTTTTGCTTAAAGCCGAAGTAGCTCGGCTTGAAGGCTTCGGGAACGGTAACGCTTGCCTTCTTCGGAACAGGTAGGCCTATGCCCCAATAAACGGAGTTGACGAACAGTCTTCGCAAATCCTCGCTCAGCAGATCGACTGCTGCTCCGATCGTGGAACCGATGACTTTTCCCTCTTTTCCTCCCGGCATCTGGTAGTTGCGGGTCCAAATCAGAGGCATCATGGGTTCGTTCTTTTCACCTGGGAGAGGAGGATCGTCAGGTTTCATGCCGGAAAGGACCTGGCCATACATCAGCACATGGGCAGATTCGGGGAGATGCGTGACACCGTAGACATCGGTTGGGCCGAATACATCGGTCACAGAATTCAGTATTGGAGAATCCGCGTGCTTGGGATTGATCACACCCCGCGTGGCCTGCCCGTTGTGAACGCCGTGATGGGAAACCCAAGTTTCACCGATGATTTGCTGGCCGAAGCCACCGGGCCATTTGCCGTTGTTCCAAGACCAATCAGCGTAGGATGTCTTGGCATCGCCACCGAAGTTGAACGGGTGGGTCGATGTTCGGATGGCAAGAAACGGCTTGCCCCCTTTCACGAATCGATCGATGTACTGCATCTGCTCATCTGGTAACGCGCGAAATCGCAAGAACATGACCATGAAGTCCGCTTGATCGAGATGCTCGAGACCTGGAATGTTGCTCGAGTAGTTCGGATCGATGGTGTTGGTCTCAGGGTTGATAGCGAAGAGGACTTTGCAGTCGAAGCCGTGTTGCTCGGAAAGAATCTTCGCGAGCATCGGCAGAGCCTCCTCGCTGCGATACTCTTCGTCTCCAGAGATCAAAACAACACGTTTTCCTTTTCCGGGTAGATCCCCTTGTTGATTTCCTGGCAGATCCAACCAGAGGGACTCTTGGGCTTGCAGCGCGATGGAACACGCGAAAACGAGGGCGAGTGTTGCGAACAATCGGTAACCGTTGCACATCATGACGTAGTTTCCTGACAATCGATCCCTAACCCTCGATCAATTAAATTGGCGGTTCAGTAACTTTTCAAGAATCTCGATTCGGTCTTCCGGTGCGACGGTTGCGAGCGTCTTGCCATCGGGTCCTGCGATGCGCTCGAATGCAGCGACTTTAAGCGTGTCATCGATCAATCCTCTTGAAGAGTACAGTTCCACCTCGGCGAGCAGATCGAGCTTGCTTCGGCCCTTGTCGTTGACCAAATCCTTGAGGCGTTTGCCGGTGATCGATTCCGCTTTGAAGTTGGGGAGACCTTCCAAGGGGTATGCTTCATACATTTTCTTGAGGAGGATATCGACCGCCTTCTCGATTCTTGAATCGGGATCTTTGTCGGCAGCGATTTCTTGGTTGCTTAGGGCGGTTCCAACGATGACTTTTTCCTTGGAATCCTTGTCTGCTCGCAGGTTTACGACCCGGATACGGCAATCGTTCTTGACCGTGTTATTGACTCGAACGAGGGAGACGTCCACTTCGAAGATGATCAATGCGTCATAGTTTTGCTCGACCGCTCGTTTTGACAATTCTCCCACGCTGTCTCCTTGGCCGATGTAGTTCAGTCCCGACGTGAGCGGAACCGTATCGGCAGGAAGACCAAGGTCTTTTTCCATGGCCGGGTCAATCGGTGTTTGGGGTGAGTTTGGTTGACCAAGTCCGGGGCCGCCAAATCCGGGGCCACCAAAGCCGGGCATACCGAGATTTCCAGCGCCGGGGGCGGCGCCGCTGGGTAGATCATCGAGTGCAGCTCCGGGACTGGCAGCACCGCCGTCTTGCTCTTCAGGACGAAGGAATCGAAACGGACTCTTTCCTGGTGCGGCGGACCCTCCACCTCCACCGCCACCATAGCCTGGAGGGGGACCTCCACCTCCGCCGTAACCTGCGGGTGGACCTCCGGCGGGGCCACCTTTGTATCCCGCTGGCGGACCTCCAGCTCCTCCGTAACCGGCTGGCGGACCTCCAGCCCCTCCGTAACCTGCGGGTGGACCTCCGGCGGGGCCACCTTTGTATCCCGCTGGCGGACCTCCAGCTCCTCCGTAACCGGCAGGTGGACCTCCGGCACCGCCATAACCGGCGGGTGGACCTCCGGCGCCTGGACCGGCGGCCATTCCAGGGGGCCCGCTTCTCCCACCGCCACTAGGCATCGCTGCTCCAGAAAATCCAGAGCCAGAAAATCCAGAGGGAGTCGGCAACGAGGTCATTGGAGAACCATACTCGTAATCATGAAACGCCTCGGACCATTTGCCATCCGAATGAGCTTTGCCAAATGCTTCGACGAAGGTGGTTGCGTACTTGCCAGCGGCGTCACTCAAATCCTTTGCCTTCAACTGGGGTGTTTCGCTACGAGTCCCGCCACCGATCCCTCCCGAGCTTCCCAAACCCAGCCCTGCCGCGCCGCCAGGAAAGCCCGTGCCGCCTCCGGGTCCGGAAGAGCCGGGTGCGCCAGCGCCTAAGTCCGCTTTCTTGGTTCCTATGGGTCGTAGGTTCTCTTGCTTGCTCGTGTTATTGAGGAGCAATCCAACCGCGAAGCTATAACCCAATCGTGGCACAACGCGTTTCTTGTCCCATCGAAGGCGGTTCATTTCGGCTTCTCTCTCTTCGTTAGGCAGAGACAGAAGATGCGATTGATAAAGGGCGTAAGCGCGAGGCACATTACCTCCTTTGAATGCGTTGACCGCTCGATCTCGCAATGAGAAGGAAGGGGGCAGAGTGTTCGCTGGATCTTCGAAGGGATTGTCATTAGGTGCGCTCGCTCCGGGAGACCCGTTAGCGAACGAGGCATTGGAACCTGGCGTATTTCCATCGTTCATGTCCGGAGGAATCGAAGAGGGGCCGAGGTTCCCGAACTGAGCACCGGTTGTTCCGAGTAGCGAGCCGGCGGATCCTTCACCAGCGGCCCCTCCACCACCGGCCCCACCTCCACCCGAGGAGAGGCTCGCGGCTCGAGGGCCGCCCCCTCCCATCGCTGCAGGGTTTGCGCCCTGCGGTTGGCTTGCGCCACCGCCACCGGATGAAATGCTTGCTGCTCGAGGACCACCGCCACCCGAGTCTGGGCTCGGTGATTGGCTACCTGGTTCGACGGTTCCGCCGAATGAAGGAAACGACGGTGTGCTGGAGCCCTGAGCCACATTGCCTGAGGAGGACTCGTTCTCGGACCCTTGGTTCGGACTGGGTGGTGTGGTTGAGGGAGCGGCACCGCTCGCCTTCTCCGCAGGTGCGTTGTTTGACGTTGCATTGGACTGGGAAGACTCTTTGCTCCCACATCCAAAAGTTGCTGTCACGGCGCAGAGCGCGAACGCCAAGAATCTAATGTCCCGCTTCATGGTGTACCCCATCAACATCAATAGTTACCGCTGCTGGAATGAAACGCTTCTGGAGGCCTCACTGCGCTCCGTGGGCCGGAGTCCGAATTTCTCACTCGGAAAACTGCGATTATCGGTCACCCAGAAGTCGTTGTCTATGGCTTGGTCGGATATATTAGAAGGAAGATGCGTCTCTGCTGTTGCCGAAGGACTTTCCGAGTGCCTCCAACGCCAAATTCAACCCAGCCACAAACACCTTTCGCCCCTAAGGGCGACCAGTCGGGGCGCACCGTCGGTTTGTGGATGATATTCATTTCCATGGTTGTTTTTGCGGCTATTTCATTGCTTTTGATGTTTGCCGCTCGCGTGCCCGCGATATCGGAAAGCATCAATGACATGTTCGGGATCCGAAGTTCGAGCAGGGATGACAAGCCCGATCGCTCCGCTCACCTATTCATGCTGCTGTTCTGCTACACATCCCCGCTCATGTTGATGTTGTGGGTCAGTCTCCTCAAAGGACTTGGGCAACGACGTTCGAGGCGCCCCGCACGTCCATCCTCCACCCCCTCCGATCCGTTCGCCTAATCGATCATGCAAGAAGTTTTACAAGCCATCGAACGACATTTGGGGCGAACGCTCCCAATCTCGAAACTCGACTACTATCAAGTGATCGGTCTTGAACTCTACTGCAACGATGGGCAGCAGATCCGCAAAGCCCTCCAGGATGCGACCAATCGATGGATGCAATCCGAGACGGGCAGGTATCCTGAATCTGCACAAATCATCGCCAAATTGCTCAAGCAAGCCCAGATAATTCTGCTCGATCCGGAGAAACGAGAGCGATACAACCTGCAACTCGAAAAACTAAGGAACTCACAACCGGATCCTTCTCCATCGCACAAAGATCAAGCAAGCAGCAAGCCGGACAGTAGCGAACATGTCGAAGAAAATCCCGACGTGTTCCCCAACGCGGATCCCATGGTCCCATTCTCCTTCGAAGTTGCCAGCGCAAACTCCGCTTCGCGTGGTAATTCTTGTGCTCTATTAGAGCGAATCCGAGATCCTCACGCACGACTTATCGAACTCGAGCAATTGTTCCCATCACTTGCAGAGTATGAAAATGAAAGTGAAACTGAGGATCATCAAGTCGCCTCGTACTCCATCTCTTCACCATCGTCGCGCGATGCCACTTCCGGTGGCGGTTTATCGCTCGCCCAGCAAATCGCGCGAAGGCGAAAAAGAAGAAGGGTACTCGTCTCTTTGATGTTCTTTTTTGGCTCGCAATTGATCTTGGGCGTCTCCATATGGGCGTATCTCCAAAGTCAACGAGCGTCAAATACAAAGGGATTAGCCAAGGGGCAATGGGATGCGACCAATCCCAATGCACCCAAACTGCCGGGTATTCCTAATAAAGCCAAGAGTGAAGAGGGGGTCTTCCAGCGCAAGCCCTCCAGCCAGCCCGAAGCGATGAGCAAGCCTGAAGCGCAAACCAAGCCGAATGAGATGCAAACCCCTGTAACCGAATCAACAGCGCAACCCGAACCACAGCCTGCTTCCGCGGCGAGTCCAGATGATCCCAAGCCCATGTCAAACGCCACGGTCCCCCCGGAGAAGTCGGCACCGAACATGGAAAGCGATACCCCAATTGCGGAAAGCATGGAGTGGAAGAAACTGATGGCCAACGCTCGCAAAGCACTCGACCGCGCCGACTTCGAAACCTTTGAGAAGGAAATCGCTACAGGGGTTGAAACCGCAAAAACTTCTTCCGGCCGTGAACAAGCGGCAAGGCTTGACCAACTCGGGCAACTTTACAAGATCGGAAGTGACTCCTTTCAGGAAGCAAAGAAGAAACTCAAAGGCACATCGTCCATCCGAATGGGTACAACAGAAGTCAGCATTGTAGACAATACGGCTGAGAAATTAGTGGTACGAGTCTCCGGCAAAAACCAAGCCCATACATGGGAAAAACTTCCATTTGGCCTTGCCATCGGAATGCTGGACCTGACCCTCGATCCCGAGGCCCCCACCGATGTTGCAACGCGAGCCGTTTACTTTTCCATGGCTCCTCAATTCCGCGATGTCGCTGCGAAGAACGAACTGCTAAAGAAACGAATTGCAGCATGGTTTGACAAGTCGGCAGGAAAAGCTCCGATTCGCGCCGATCTTCCCCAAGCGTTGACTGACTCCTTCGAATAGAAGGTTCACCATGGAATCGAACCTCAACCAAAATACCCCACTGGTCAAACGCCCTCCGGTAATCGCAGAGGTGGTTGCAGTTCCGGAAACCTTTTCAGCGACAACTGCAACACAGGCAAAGGTTATAAGCCAATCAAGCCCATCATCCACGCGCCAGGTGGGTAGATGGAAAAAACGACTTCTGTTGCTCGGTGTCGGATTGTCCATCGTCGGTTTGATCCTGTGGGCCACAACCGATCGTCCGATGCTTTTGCGACAACCCGATGAAGTCGTCCGTAAATTCGATCCGGAGATTCTCGAACTCGCTGCCCAGATAGATCGCCAGTTCGATGCTCGAGCCCAAGAGTCCGGTCTGCAAATCGCACCCGATGCGCCATGGAATGTTGTCGCTCGCCGATTGAGCTTGGCTATGGTTGGAAACAGTCTTTCCTTGGAAGAGTATCGAGCTTTGGAACGCATCGAAGAGCCTGCTCGCGTTGCCTGGTGGACGGAATACTTGCTCAGTGAGAGGCGATGGGCCGATCAGTTTGCTGAACGCTGGGCGAGGGCGACTGTCGGAACGAGCAACGGTCCATTTCTGATCTTCCGCCGACGCAAGTACCAGCAATGGCTCGCGGATCAGTTTCAAGCAAACATCCCTTACGATCAGATCGTCCGTAAACTCATCACCGCCGAAGGCTCGTGGACCGATGCTCCCGAAGTCAATTTTTATACGGTGACAATGGTCGAAGGGGGTAATGGAAAACCGGATCCCATCGTGTTGGCAGGCAGAACATCGCGAGCATTCCTCGGTATGCGCATCGACTGTCTGCAATGCCACCAAGACTACCTTGGCAACGTGAAATTTTCTGATGGCCAAGGGGAGGAATCGCGATCTGGTGAACAGTCGGATTTCCATGAACTTGCAGCCTACTTCGCGAGTGTCCGCATGGAGAACCCTTTCCGTGGTCTGCGCAATACCGATGATGAGTATCGCTATCGCTTCCTCAATGCAAGCGACGAGACAGAGGTCTCTCCGGAAGTCCCCTTCGAGCGGGATCTGTGTCCGACAGGCAAAAACGACCGCGAATCGCTTGCGAACTGGATCACTCACCCAGAAAACCGATCCTTCGCGCGTGCCACGGTCAACCGAGTCTGGGCGATACTGTTCGGCAGACCTTTGGTTCGACCGATCGATGATATTCCTCTCAACGGTCCATTTCCTCCAGGGCTGGAAATCCTCGCGGATGACTTTGCAAAACATGGATATGATCTGCAAAGGCTGATTCGAGTTATCGTCGCGACTCGTGTGTTCCAACGCGAATCGCGTCTGGAGTCCGGTGAGCCAACGCTAGAACACGAAGAAGCTTGGGCCGTGTTCCCGATGACGCAACTAAGGCCCGAGCAGATGGCTGCATCGATCCTTCAGGCATGCCGACTGAAAGCTATCGACGCATCCTCTTCGATCATTTCTCAGTTGGAGATGTTCGGCGGTGTGCGGGATTTTACCCAGGCCTACGGCGATCGGGGTGAAGACGAATTCGAAGAAGAAGCAGTCACGATCCCGCAACGCTTATTGATGATGAATGGTTCGTTCATCAGCGAACGGATCAAGAACGATCCGGTATTGAATGCACCTACTCGCATCGCCGGATTGACTGCAAGCGATGCCTCCGCCATTGAGTCTGCTTACCTAGCGGCATTGAATCGAATGCCCGAACCTGAGGAACGCGAACTATTTGAGGCAAGACTTCGGGGGAAGATCGGTCCAGCTCGAAGCGATGCTATGGGTAGCATGTATTGGGTCTTGCTCAACAGCACCGAATTCCAGTGGAACCATTAAGATGCGGGCTCTGCTTCAAAGAGTGTCCCATGCTCGCGTCGAAGTCGATGATCGGGTGGTCGGACAGATCGGATCCGGCTGGCTCATTCTGCTTGGCGTTCGAAAAGGTGATACCCTCGAAGCTGCGAAATGGCTCGCAGAGAAGTGTATCCATCTGCGAGGATTCGCAGACGATCAAGGGAAGATGAACCGGTCGGTCGTCGATGTACAGGGCCAACTCTTGATCGTCAGCCAATTCACCCTCTACGGCGATTGCCAGCATGGCCGAAGGCCAGGTTTCGACGATGCTGCCCCGCCGGATCAAGCTAAAGAACTCTATGTTTCGTTCTGCGAACATGCCCGATCTCTCGGAGTTCCTGTAGAACAAGGAATCTTTCAGGCAGATATGCAGGTTTCGCTCGTCAATGACGGTCCGGTTACCTTTCTCGTCGAACGATGAGATTCCTACCGAAGTTCGGAAGTCTGAAAAACTGAAAGGGATTGCCTTTGGGATGCTGGACATAGGACACTCTCTGAGACCAGAATACAAAATGCCGCGGCGAGGCACTCGCCTTGTTCGGCTTTAGACTCACCTGTTCCTTCCCTCCACTGATCAAGGTCCTCTTTCATGAGCAGACGAACCCGCCGCGATTTTCTCGTTCAAACTTCCGCAGGGGCTGCGGCCCTAGCAACCGTCCCCTATTGGTCGACCAGCGCACAGGCTAAGCCGCTTTCTGCCGCTGATCGCTTTACGATCGGTTGTATCGGCATGGGTGGGATGGGGACGGGTGACGCCCACGATCATGCGCGATTCGGCGATATCGTTGCAGTCTGCGATGTCGATGCAAATCATCGCGAGCGCGCTCGAGTGGACGAAAAAATTGGTAAGGGCAAGGCGGATTCGGTGGAGGACTATCGCCGAGTCCTCGACCGTAAGGATATCGAAGTGGTCAGTATTGTGACCCCTGACCATTGGCACACCAAGATCGCGATCGAAGCGCTTCAGGCGGGCAAACATGTATTCTGCCAAAAGCCCCTAACCCTCACGCTCGAAGAGAATCGCCTGATTCGCGCTGCCTGCAAAGCCAATCCAAAACTGATGTTCTTCATCGGGACCCAGCAGCGCTCCGACCGTCGACTTTTTATGCGTGCGGTCAACATGGCCCAAAAGGGGTTGCTCGGCGACCTCAAGAAGATCACTTGCGGAATCAACGGTAGCCCGACCGGCGGACCATTCGCCAAAACGGCCGCTCCCGCTAATCTCAATTGGGATATGTGGCTCGGCCAAGCTCCCAAAGTCGACTATATCCAGCAACGCTGCCATAACGATTTTCGATGGTGGTATGAATACTCTGGCGGCAAGTTCACCGATTGGGGCGCTCACCATGTCGATATCGCACTCTGGGCCGCAGGCCTCACCGCCGAAGGAACTGGCCCCGTGGAAATCGACGGTTCCGATTGCAACCATCCGGTAGAATTCAAGGATGGAAATCCAATGGTCGATGACCACTTCAACACATCGCACGATTTCAACATCGTCAATACATTCGCCAACGGTCTACAAATCCACGTCACCAGCCGAGGAGATAACGGTGTGCTGATCGAGGGAACAAAAGGACGTATCTTCGTCAATCGTGAGAAAATCACAGGCAAGCCGATCGAAGAGTCGTGGGACAAGGACAGTTACGGCGATGCCGAAGCATCGGCCCTCTACAAGGGCAAGCCGCATGAAGGACACAAGAGCAACTTCTATCGCTGCATTCGCGAAGGTGGTTTGCCCGTCTCCGATGTCTACTCCCACCTACAGACGATGAACGTGTGCCACCTGTCTGCTACCGCAGGGCGACTGAAGCGCAAGATCAAGTGGAATCCAGCGACCGAAAAGATCGAAGGAGACGACGTTGCGGCGGCTATGCAATCCCGTAAGCAACGCGCGGGTTTCGAGATTCCAAGCGTAGGTTGATCTGCAGAAGTCTTTCTCTGAGTTCAAACCACAAGCGAGAGGAGCAATCCTCTCGCTTTGTATTCATGATTTCCAGGATGCCGCCTGGGCGCGACAACTTTGAACCGCTACGTACTTGCTCATACCTTGCGACGTAAACGATTCCAACGAGGCTTCTTCCCTTCGGTTTTGGCTTCACCGAATTTGCGAGTCGCAGGTCTCTCAGCGGAGTCGGTTGAAACAACGACTGGGGCCGGACGCTTGCTGGGGACTGGCTCGGAGAGCGGATCGCGCTCGAGCAAACGATTGATGCGATGCTCGATCTCTGTGAGTTGCTCTCCCTCGTCCTTGCTGACAAACAAGAATGCGATTCCCGATCGACCCATTCGACCAGTTCGTCCAACTCGATGCACATAGTCATCGCAGTCGGATGGCAGATCATAATTGATGATATGTGAAATCGAGGAGACATCGATACCGCGACCGACGACATCGGTTGCCACCAAGATTTGCAACTCCCCTTCGCGGAGCGCTCGAAATACCGCATCGCGCTGGGATTGATTCATATCGCCATGGATCATCCCCAATCGGACCGCGTTGCTCGGGTTGCTTCGAAAATGTTTTTCCAAGCGGTTGTGCAACTTCGCCGTTCCAATCTTGGTTCGGCAAAAGATGATGGCCTGCGGTGGTTGCTCGCGATCGAGGAGTTCAATCAAAACCGGCATCTTGTTCTCGGGAGAGACGGTGATGAATCGCTGCTCGATCGTTTCGACCGAGACATCGTTTTCGGAACAGTCCACCACCACGGGTTCGTAGAGATATCGGTTCGCCAGTTCGCGGATCCGCTCGTCGAGGGTGGCGCTCAGGAGCAGCGTTTGCCGGTTCTCGGGGCATCGGCGAAGAATCCGTTCAATGCTAGGTCGAAATCCGATGTCGAGCATACGGTCCGCTTCATCGAGCACGACGCACCACAGTCGATCCAATCGAAGGGAGCCACGTTGCAGGTGATCGATCACACGCCCGGGGGTGCCGACAACGACTTGGACTCCCTCGCTGAGGGCTTTGAGTTGGCGTCGCATGTGTTTGCCGCCGGAGATCTCCAAGACTCGAGTGGGGCAACCGAAGGCTAGCTTCTCAAACTCGCCATGGACTTGAGCAGCCAACTCCCGAGTGGGGACCATGACGAGTGCCTGTGGATAAGGATTCTCGGAAAACGGATCCAATTGCTCCAAGATCGGGATCGCAAACGAGGCGGTTTTCCCGGTGCCGGTGCGGGCTTGTCCCAGGACATCGTAGCCTTCGAGGGCGTACGGAATCACGCCCGCTTGGATCGGAGAAGGGGCCGACCAACCGAGTTTCTCCAACGACCGCATCATGATCGGCGACAATTGGAGGTCCGAGAAATGCTCGGGTTTGGGTAAATTCATGGACATCCTGTTTCTATGGGCATCTTCTTGCAATTCGCTTTTAGCTCTACGATACCCTGTCGAACTCCAGTTGTTCAATCCAAACCAGCTGATTTGCTCGGGAAAAGATGGCGATAGATTACACCCATGCCGATGTCGCGTGGTCGCAGGTCTGTATGACGCGACTTGCGGAATCGTTGAACGCCGGCGAAATCGGCCTAGAAAAACCGGCATTGAGCTTGGAAACGACCGGCCCGCTTCGCTGGGAGCGGCCACCATCGCACTGGGCGGTCCTGTTATTGGCTGACGCTGTGCTGAACCATGATTTCGATAAGGAACTCCTGCAACGCGACGCTGGTCTGCGAGGCTTGCTCGAGCAGGCCCTTCGATGGCTGGCGACATGGATTCTCCAAGTCACTCGGGAAACCAGTTCGGAAAATGATGCCTCCTCGCCACTGATTCAAGCCATGGCAGCGCA
>JBILVV010000121.1:0-11960 GCA_044370255.1 Pirellula sp. | reverse complement strand
ACCAGCATAGCGAAGTATTCCGCCATCCGTACAACGGACTTCCCAGTCCGTTGTACTTCCTGAGCTGATGGAAAACTGAGGACATGCATTGTATCGGATCCTGAAATGCAGGACTGCTAGCAAAGAGAATCGTGAACCGGTGGTAGGACTGGACGCTGGTAAGGTTGGCCGAATTGCCTTCGCACGGAGCACCCAAGAAATAAAAGCATTTCGCGTCCCGTCGAAACGCAGTGCCTGTCCTTGTTTCTCCTTTCTCCTGCACGATACAAGGCACTTGTCGTGCCTACGGTTTGATTCATCGATCAAACTCCCGATCGAACGCGTCGTCGCCAAATGAAACCATCCAGGATGTAGTGCGTGATCTGAGGAAGCGCCAGCAACGGGACCAGGATCGAATGGAAAGCCACCCAGTTTTGCGGTGATCCGAACAACCAACTCCGCTCGTGCCAGACTCCAACATCCCACAAAAATTCCTCGAGGTAGGCCAGTCCCCACAAGATCGCCAGGTATGGAACCCAACGGCCACCCCCTCCTGAAGACTCGCTACTCGAACTCCGCTGCTGCACCCAGTAGACCAAGACTAAGTACGGAACCCCATGCGTAATCACGTTGGTGACCGTGAACGCATAATCGGAATCCATAGAAATAATTCCGACATACCAGCACACCGCAGTGGTCACGAGCATGATCTCTTTGCCAGGATTGAATCGACCATGAACCCAGAACCGTGCGATGGCCCTAATGGCATAGACCGTCAGAGCGAGCCAATAAACCACTGCCGCACCGTCGGATAACCAAGTGGGCAACGTGACGAAATCGCCATCCATGAACCAAGCGAACTTGCGAGGCAAATGCGTGTGCCAATAGATGAGCGGATGGACCGTTGCCATGTAGATCGCGACCGTATCGATCCACCAACCGGCACGCTGGGTATCTCCCTCTTTCGCCCGATAGAGCGCCATCCATCCATACTGCTGACGAACGAAATGGAAGACGGCGAGGTACGCGAGCGCCCGCCAAAAGACCATCGGGCCTTGTTGATACAACCACCACGCAATCGCAAACCCGAGAATCGGTGTGAGCCCATACAACCACGGATGCCGCTTCCATTCAGCGGGCACAAAGTAGACTCGAAACCCGGTCGCGTACACATGGGCAACATCGATCATCAAGATGGTCGCGATCCAAATCCAATCCGGAGTCTCTGCGTCGATCAACCCCAGGGGCTCGCCGATCGCCAGTAATCCGAGGGCAGCCACCGCACTCCCAAGAAATGCAAACAAATCCGCCTGAGCGTTGAACAGCCATGGGTATCGCGAGCTTCCTTCATCGATCGCAACGCGCGAGTGTGGATGCGTACTGCTGGCCATCTCAAACGCGATCTCCGAGAACGGCCCGCACCTCGTCGGCGGCGCGAACCCCGTGAAAAAACGCTTCCTCCATCAGCGCCAGTCCACTCAAATCCGAGTTGGCAAAGTGGATATTCCGATAGGGTTTCGAGGCTGCTCGCCGCGAATCGCTCCAAACAAAGCCCGTGTACGGTTCGACCATGGCATGCCCCCAGCGCATGACATCGATGCGTGTCACCAAGGATCGGATTTCAGGATGAGCGATCTGCAAGTCGGTCAAAACCAACTCGGCCCAATCCGACCAACTGACGTTGAGTAGTTGCTCGCGAGTGAATCGAGGATTTGCATCCGCAAAAGGGTAATACCATGTCCATACGGTCGGCCCATGGTCCGGTCCCGATTGGTGCGTGGAGACGACGTAACCGAGGGACTTGCTGTTGTAAATGATATTGTCCCAGCAGACTGGAAAACCAGTATCCCGCGGACGATCGCGAAGATGGATGTTGGCCACCAGCCACCAGCTATAGCGAAACGGCAGATCGGTGTGGTTAGCTCCTTCTCCGTAACCATCGATCACATGTTTGGCGATGAACTGGGGCGCGGCAAAGATCACTCGCTTGGCTCGATAGCCGATCCAATCGTCTCGCTGTTTATCGAACACAGCCAACTCGCAAACGGAATCGCGACCTGACTCTTCTGGCGTCCGGATCCGTGTGACGAATTTCTGAGCTTGAACATGGGATTCCATTTTTTTCCGAAAATGATCGACGAGGTATCCATTACCCTGAGGCCAAGTGATCACGTCCTGCGATTGGCGAGATTCATTGCGCAGTCGACCTGCATAATAAAGGATCCCCGCCCATGCGCTGGTTCGATCGATCGTCAGGCCATAATCATCTCGGCACGCGTAATCGACATACCACCGCAAACGAGGTGAATCCCAACCTTGCTCGTCCATCCATTGCAGCATCGATATTCGATCCAGTTCTCGAGGCTCTGGATCTTCAGAACAATGCGCGATGGGTAGCGCGAACCATCGCTTTCCATTGGCATCCCGCTTGAGGGACCATTCCTGCATCGCCTCGTGAAACTCGGCGACTTGATCGAGGTCGCTCTGGGATGCCCCTTGGACCGGGAACAGCCCTTCGTGCCACGAGCCGTCGGCAAAGATGCGTTCCTCCGGATCCCGGCAGAGGTGATCCTCAGCGATGATCGCAGCACCGTCCAGAGCGATCTCCTCGACGACCCTCATCTCTTGCAGAAGTTCGATCAACGGAGTGTTTTCAGGGAGTGGAGTGGTGATGTAGTGGGCACCCCATGGGAATCGGAATCGATCGCTGCTCCCGCTGCTCGCTGTGCCACCGACCTGACTCTCCAATTCCAGCAGCACGAAATCCAGATTGCAAGAGCGTTGCAAATGCCAACCCGCGCTCAATCCCGCGATCCCACCCCCGACGATGATTACCGGGATGTCGACCCACTCTCGGATCGAAGGAATCGAGATAGGCCGTTCTCGCAATCGATGGCCTGTCGCGAAGTCAGGGCTAAATAATTCACCCTGGATCGAAGCCAGCTCCGATGGCGAACACCCCGCTAACGCTGTCGCTGAAAGCCCTAACAGTCCGCTGATCAACTCGCGTCGATTAATCGTAGCCACGCCACTCCTCATCGTAATAGCGCACCAAGACTTGGTTGTCCAAACGATTGACATCCGAGTCGAGGCGAGGAATGTCTTGAGGTAATACGAACAGATGCTGCAAATTGTCGTTGCTGAGAAACCTCAACTGATCGGCTGGGAGTGGAATTTGGAACCCTTCGACATGTGGTTCGGTCAAGCTCGCAAGCGCGTAGCCCCAGATACCGAATGAAGGGACCGTGGTGTGAAACGGTCGGACGTGGTAACCCACCGATTCCAAAGTCCGAACAATGCACCAATAGGACTTGGGGGCGACCAGCGGCGAGGTGCATTGGATGCTCACCAGCGAGTCCGGATGGAGTTTGGCCTTTAATTTTCGAAAGAAGTGGCTGGTGTAGAGTTTTCCAACCGAAAAATTGCCCGGGTCCGGAAAATCGATGATCACTGCATCAAAGGGTTCGTCGGTTTCGTTGATCCAGACAAACGCATCTTGGTTATGAACCCTGACCCGGGGGTCGAGCAGCGCGGATTGGTTCAGCTTGAGCAACGGAGGAAAGCTCTTCGATAACTGGGTCATCGAAGGGTCCAGATCGACCAGCAGGACTTCCTTCACGCTCGGGTACTTGAGAATCTCACGAACGGCTAGCCCGTCTCCTCCTCCCATGACCAGCACGCGTTGGGGGACACGTGAACCGAGCATCGCCGGATGTACGAGTGCTTCATGATAGCGATACTCGTCGACCGAGTTGAATTGCAAGTGACCGTTGAGGAACAGTTGAAAACCACCTCGTTTGTTCGTAATCGCGATGCGCTGATAGGGAGAGTGAACCGTATGGATGACGTTTCCTCCCAACGAACTTTCCTCCGCCAACAGCGTCAATTGATCCGCTTTGAGCAATCCGACTCCCAAGAGGGCGAGCACGATCGCTGATCGCCAGCGTAGGCTTGATACATGTCGCGGCGTCAGCAAAGGAAACAGCAGAAAGGTACTCCATAAGCCAACGCATGCGTTCAGTGCGCCGAAGACCAGCGACGTACGGACTAGGCCTAGATAAGGAACGAAGATCAGCGGGAAAAGAATCGACGCGATCAGGGCACCGACGTAATCAAACGCCAAGACTTGGGATACCAAGTCGCTGAAATCGAGATGCTCCTTCAGGATCCGCATCAACAGCGGCAACT
The DNA here is from genome assembly GCA_044370255.1 of Pirellula sp. Classification (GTDB taxonomy): domain Bacteria; phylum Planctomycetota; class Planctomycetia; order Pirellulales; family Pirellulaceae; genus JBKCUI01. Next base: position 7,793 of record JBILVV010000121.1, on the reverse strand, counting down.
CGAGCCCTACGAAGACGCCGATGGCAAACACCATCCCGAGCAGCAGCGGTCGAAACCAATCGACATACGGAAAGGCGATGAACAAAAGGGGAGCCGAGATACCACCTAAAAAGGCTAGAGCCAGTTCGATCTCGATGAAGGTGCGAGCCAGTTGACGCTTGATGTAACGAGAAAGCCAGGCACCGACCCCCATCGCGGAGAGATAGGTCCCGATCACCAACGAGAACTGAGTTACCGAATCCCCCAAGACGTAGCTGGCCAATGTCCCCGCCAGCAACTCATAGATAAGACCACAAATCGCGATGACCAGAACGTTCAGATACAACAGGAACAGAGGAGCCCGATTCAGCATCGATAGCGTCAGCCCATGATCGATGCGGCGATAATGATCGAGATTCCAATCACAATCGCGCCGACAATGACCGAAAGGGCTGTGTTATGTTCGTCGACGATTTCCTTGGTGATCGAGAACGGTGTCAGTTTCTCCATCAGCAAGATTGCCAGAAATAAGACCACGATACCAAACGCTGAGAAAACCGCTGCTGCTACAAAATGATAGCCGAGCAATGCAGATCGTGCCTCACCCACCACCGGCTCAAGTTGTGCCAGCGTTGTCATGAAACGACCACCCATCGAAAGCAATTCCAACATCACTTACCTCCTCCCCAAGAACCACCCGTAGAACGACCGTAGGATGAGCCACCGCCACCATAAAAATAGGAGTTGGACCCACCGGAAAAAGACTCAATATTGGGTATCCGCCAACCGCTGTAGGCGGCGTAGGCGAACCACGCGCAGATGAAAATACACGTCGCGATGTAGCTGTTAAATGTTGTGTTCAATGGCTTTCCCTCGTATAGGTTTTAACTGTTGCCATAAGGGCTGTAATCGCTGTTGCGCCATCGCTTTTGTTCAAAGGAAAACAGGTACAGGATGACAAAAGCAGGAAACGCAGTGACGAGTCCGATCGCAATCATCAGCAATATGCCATCGGGTGGTTTGGATGGCTGCAACCATTTCCCAAGGACATAAATCAAGTTCAGGATGAGGATGAATGCGATGTAGCTGTAGAGAAATCGAAAACCCATTTTGGGCGCTGGCTGAATCGCTCCGACTCCCAAAGCGCGACGCATTCCATTAACATTAAATGCTTGTGCGATCTCGTCGACGGTAATGTATTCCCCTCTGGAAACGGTAACCTCTTCGTTGGTTTGACCCTCGCGGTAGGTTACAGCCCGCTCGAACGAGAGCATCTTGGGTGGAGCGATGAAATCTGCAGTCTGAGTCACTTCCCCGATGTGGACTTGCCAAGGGAATTCGCCGATGACGTAACTAACGGTTGCGTCCCCCTTGTCGTAGAGACGATATTTTTGCCCTTGGTAGTAAACGGTCGTAGCGCCCGAAAATTTCTCAGGATAGTCGATCTGTTCCACAAACGACCAATGATTGTCATCGGTTTTCACCAGCCAGCGGAAATGGATTTCGGGGTTGTAGAGGAGATACTCTGTCCAGAAGTAACTCAGGCCTTCACATCGGACGAATCGCTGCATGAACCCAATCACCACGTACTCGCGACCGAACAGTTTTCCCTTGGAACCTAATGGTAGTACCGGTTTCACCTTTTTCGAGCTGAGTGTCTCCAAGTAAGTCAGCTTACCCTGCTTGGCATCCAGGAGGGCTTTGCAACTGGGGCAGGTGACTCGCAACGACTCGTCGGGCGCGAACAGTTGCAATGTTCCCGCGCAGTTTGGGCAGTTGACCTGGACAGCTTGGACCGAGATTGCTTTCGCAGGACCGAGTTCCGACAGAGCCTCGATCCCGAGCGCATCGAGCGTGATCCGTTGCCCGAAATAGAACTTGGGGGACTTGTCCCCGAAATCGAGTGTTCCGATGGAGCCTTGTTCCGACTTGAGATCGACATAGGGATGGGCTAGGCCGGGTCGGACCGACCAAGGGATCTCACCTTCGGCTGCCGCGACGGTTGCGGTCGCTTTCTCCGTTACCTGCAATGTTTCTTCGCGGACCGAGAACGATTGCCCGAGCTGGATTGCATCGAATTGGGCCAGTGGCGAATCCGATTTGAGCTGTCGCTCGAACATCAGATAGATGTTTCCTTGCGCTTCCGCCAGCCAACCCCAGCGGTCTCCTGGGAAACTCAGATACCATTCGTTCCATATCGCGCCGGAAGGATGTCGATACTGCACGCGGCCTGTGATATGGAAAGCTTTGTTGCGGTAGGTACCACTCATGCCGATCGACAGCGGCGAGTTCAGATCGACGAGGTCGGCAATCTTGCCGTGATCCTCCGGCTTCTTGTCTCCCCGTCCGACAACGGATTTGCAGAACGGACAGACGCACACCAACGAGTTGCTGACTTGGAATGTTACTGGTCCACCACAAGCGGGACAGGCCGCGATTCGTTCCTTCATCGCATCGACTCCCATGGCATGGTGACACGCGCCGAGACAGCCACCGATGCTGTGTCGGAACGAACACCGCGCGGGATCATCAGGACCCGGCAGTATGCTGCTCCTAGTTCCCGTTGAAACGCCTCCTGGTAAGGCCATTCCGGCAGATCGCGACAGCAATACAAGTTGAAAGTCGCCATGCCGACTTCGGGATAGGTATGGCAGCCTAAGTGGGATTCACTGAGCAGATACAGCCCGGTAACTCCTCCTTCGCCAGGGAACGGATGCCATATCGGCTCACCGACGACGTGCAATTGCAAATCGCGGATGATCGCGTCGCAAAGCCGTCGCATGGTTTCGACTTCACGCAGTCTCGCCGAGATGCAATCGAAAGCATCGACGATCCATTCGCAACCAATCGTCTTAAACGTTCGGTCGTGGGCGTTGTCTTGCATCGCACCTAATCTCCTTGTGGACCGATGAACCCGTTCCGATGCTCTAGGGTGCTGGCGGCGGGACCACAGCGGGAGGAGGTGGTGGTGCCTGGAAGTAACCTGCCCATTGCGGAACCTCTTTTGCCATCTGCCAGGATGCCATGCCTGCGCACCATACCAACGTATCGCCCTTTAGCTCGGCGCGAGCGATCGCGTCCAACATTTGTTGCGAGCTGAATGGCCCGAGCGTTTGGCCTTGATGGGCGATATGCCACATGGTGGTTGGCATCGAGATCGCGGGAGCCGAAGGGATGGGCGATCCAGCAACCATCGGTGCACTCCCCATCGGTACCATACGGTTGGCCATGGCGAGCCCGATGCCGAGACCGAGTCCTTCGGCAGCACCGCCACCTGCTGGATTGGCTGCAGCCGTGGTCATCGCTTCCCCCATCTGGTACTGCTGGAACCGGTTCATGTCGCCGATGACTTTCATCTTGGTGCTCACATCGAGTGCCTTCTCGACTTCTTCGGGGAGCGAGATATTCACGATCATCAATTGCGGCAGTTCGAGACCGTACTCGTCGTCGATCCGCTCCTGGACTTTCTTCTGGAGATCGTCCGCTAGCTTGCGATAGTTCGACGCGAAATCGAGGGCCGGGATTTGCGATGAGCCCAGCATATCGCTCAAGGACTCGATGATGATCGCGCGGACTAGCTCGGTTACCTCATCGGTCGAGACCGCCGCTCCGGTCCCGACGATCTCCGTCAGGAGCGCTTTGGGATCGACCGCCTTCAACACATAGGTTCCAAAGGCTCGGATACGAATCGGGCCGAATTCCGGATCTCGTAGCATGATCGGATTGGGAGTCCCCCACTTCAGATCGACGACCGGTCGAGTGCTGACAAAGTAGACCTCGGCTTTGAAGGGGCTGTTGAATCCATACTTCCACCCCTTGAGGGTCGACAAGATCGGCAAATTGGAAGTGATCAAGTCGTGAGTTCCAGGCTCAAAGGTGTCCGCCAGCTTTCCTTCGGAAACAAAGATGGCGATCTGGCCCGGCCGGACAATGAGTTTCGCGCCGTTCTTGATTTCGTTTTGGTAGCGCGGGAATCTCCAGACGAGCGTATTTCGGGAATCATCGAGCCACTCGATGATATCGATAAACTCGCCACGAATCTTGTCGAAAAGCCCCATGGCAGTTTGAACCTTCGCTGAAAGAAGTTGCAGTTCATGATAAACAGCTGAGACAGAGTGTCTCGGACCCCCGCTTATCTTGAAGTATCGGAGGCCTTTTTGCACGTACTGTAAGGCGCTACCCTGCAAGAAATTTACGAGAAAGTTCGTTGCCTCTCCCTCCCCGGGGTATAAGATCGCACTTGGAATGGGACGGAATAAGGGGATAGAAATGACTCAGCTCAAATGCTCAGGTTGGTGGGAACAAGAGGGATACGGTCGCCAGAGCATGAACGATCTAAGACTCGTATTCTCGGATGGAAATCTATCGGGAATAGGCACTGATATCGTCGGAGCATTTGAATTTAAGGGCCTGCTAACGGACGATCGAATCTATCTTTTCAAACAGTACCTGGGCAAACACTACATCGAATATCACGGGACCAGCATCGGTGAGGGGATCTACACCGGCGACTGGACTTGCTATGGCGAGGTGGGAGGCAAGTGGCTGATTCGCATCGAACGAAGCACTGCTTCGAGCAACGATAACAGCATGGATATTCGGGATTTGTAGATACCGGGCTCGTCAACCCCTAGCATTTCCTGAATTCCGCCGGTGTGCTTGAGCCAGAAACCTGAAAAAAAGGGATGCTTGAGGCACAATAGATTCTATCTTAGAGGGTCCAAGTTCTCGGAATCACGAGATCTGAGGCCGACGGTGCTTCTCGATTCGATGATGTACAACGTGGAGTCCTGTCATGGACTGGATCTGTAGTCTGATATTCTTCGCGTTCGGATTGTTTGCTTGGGCCGCCATCGGACACGGGATATGGATGCTGGGCCGAATTATCTTCACCGCCGCATCCGCTCGATCATGCCCTGCATGCCAGAAGAACTTGGCCAGCACCGATAAGGCCTGTCGCCATTGTGGCTGGACCTCACGGCCAGTCGATGCCAAGCAAGGACTCAAGGCCTGTCGTCAGATTCTAATCGGTGCTGTGAATCGACATCTGATCGATGACGCGACGATGCAACGCGCTTCCGATGTTCTCGATCAACTTGAAGAGCAGTTGGATGGGGAACGAAGAAGCGTGGAGTCGGTCAGACCGATCAGCAAACCCGCTCCCGTTCCCACTCTTCCTCCGATTCCGCCATCGACCGTCCCGCTCGATGCAGGCACCGTGTCGAGCGTTCCTGTCGCCAGCGCGGCTCCCAGCTATGTCGCTGATCCCCGACCGGTAACAGCCACGGTAGTATCCCCGATCACTGCTTCAGAAAAATCAGACGATAAGATCCATGCGCTGGACCGCGATTATCCGATTGAACAAGTACCTGCACCGAAGTTAACGCCAGCACGAAGTTGGACGCAATGGTTCAGCGCGTTTATGGAGGAAAGCAACATTCGATGGGGCGAGTTGGTCGGTGGATTGCTGATTGTTTGCTGCTCCGTCGCTTTGGTCATTAGTTTCTGGGAGAATATCGCGAGTCGACCATGGCTGAAGTTTTCCATCTTTACCGGAATCAACATCGCGACGTTTAGCCTGGGGCTCTACGCGTGGCATCGATGGAAGTTGCCGACCACCAGCAAGGGCATTTTGGTGATCGGTATGATGCTGTTGCCCCTGAATTTCCTTGCCTTTGCATTGTTCACGCTCGGTATGCCGTGGGATTGGTTTACCGTCGGGGGCGAAATGCTCTCGCTGGCGATACTGGGGTTATTGGCATGGCAAGCGGCGCAGGTTTTGACTCCCTCGTGCGTTGTGGTCATGACTGTCACTCCGATCGTTTTTGCGGTGGCGAATCTGCTGGTTCGTCGGAGTGCGTCCGAGGGAGCATCCCCTTCGCTGATGTACGCATGGGGACTAGGTCTCTCCGGATTGTATGTCGCGGTCCATGGATTTGCATGGCGACCGTTGCTCAAACGTGCCGAAGGGCATTTTGCGCCCGTGTTGGAGTTTCTTGCGATCGCGACGTTTGGAGTCCTGTTGGCAGGTGGTTTACTGCTGCGATGCTCGGAAACACCGCTTGAGAGCTTCCGTTTGCTGAGTCCATTGCTGAGCTTGCTTGCGATTCCTGCCCTGCTGATCGCCATCGATATCAGCCGACGCATACCGAAGGGTTCGAATCTTGCCTTGCCAATGATTCTGCTCGGTGCATTTGCGATTGGTTTGGGAGCGGCATCGATGGCTTTTTCATCACCTGTACCTGTCCGGATGATCGGGGCATCGGTCGGATGGCTGGTCTTGGTCGGTGTCGCGTGGCTGCATCTTCGGCATGCCGGGTTTGCTTATCCGGTTTACCTGCTTCTGAGCATGATTCTTGTCCTCGGTTGGTACGGATTCAGCGGCGAACTGCCGTGGACCAACGAGTCCGCACGAACATTGATCCAAACCGTCGCTGCTCCAACGACAGGCTTTTTGTGGGTGGGTTGGAGTCTGGTGTGCGGTGCGATATCGATCGCATTTGGGAGATTGAAGTGGGAGGACTCCTCCCTCGCGGCTCTTCGATCAGCGGCGATTATCGGTGTTGTTGGAACGATTGTGTTGAGCGCGTTTGGATTCGGCCGAGAAGCTTACGCGAACAGCGTCGGCGCGGTGTATGCAGTTTATGCCGCTGCTTGCTTTGCGATCGGGGTGGTCCGCAAAAAAACCTGGGTCGAAGGAATGGGTGTCGCATTTCTTGCTGCTGCAGCGGTGCAATCGATCGCTTTCGGATGGTCCGATTCCCATTGGATGGTTCGTACCTTCGCCTGCGTAGCGAGTGTGGCTACGGTGCTGATTGTGGTCCTGATGGTCAGAAAAATCATCGGGCAGCCCGCTGACAAGGACAGTCTTCCGTCGAATGTCGCGATCATCTTTGTGACGATGACATCGTTGGTAACGCTGCTTTGGTTTTTCTTAGCGGAGTCTACTCAATCTTGGAATGATGGTCCTGCATTCGCAATCTCATTGGGTATTTACGCAACCTTGCTGTGGTTCTTGTTTTCCTGGGTCCAACCCGATTCGAATTTCTGGCGAATCACTCAATGGGGAGCGATCGCATGCTGTGTGATGGAAATTGTGTTGCGTTGCAAGTCATCGCACTGGTGGAACGATGGCAGCAATGGCTACCTGCATCCGATGTTTCTCCAGTATGTAGCGCTGGCATTGTTCCTGTGCGGGGCAGTGCTCGTTGCTCTGCATGAGGTACTCCGTCGGTTACGTCAATCTTCTGTCGGATCATTCGCTGGCCCATTGCCATCGCTGCATGACAGCAGTGTTGCACGTTACGCAGTCGCGACAGCAACGATCATGACTCTCGGATTGCTCGCTTACGGCGCGATCCCCGGAGCGCTGCAGGAATTGATCCCACGCGATGCTCTTGCGTCAACCGAAATCACTGCGTTCACGCAGGATGACAAGATTGTCGAACGTTTGATTCCGGCTCTCAACCAATTGGAGCTAAAGGGGATTCCGCATGCTGCGACATCATGGGGACGCAACAGCAAGGAATACCTTTTGTGGGGATTGCCTCCGATTTGGGCGGTTTGGGGGATCGGCCTTGCAGGTCTAGGATTCGTTGGATGGAATGCAAGACACAGCGATGCGAAATTGCGACTATTGTGGCTGGGGCTTGGAATCACGCTCGCTCTTGCGCTGTGCTATCCGGTCGCTTCACAATGGGAGTCGAGTGTTGCCGTCGCGTCCTCGATTCGTTGGTTGACTGCGGGCCTCTTCTTCATCTTGAGCCTGGCATTATCCTTCTGGATTCAACGGATCGATCGCGGGCAGGAACCGT
>JBILVV010000120.1:0-11997 GCA_044370255.1 Pirellula sp. | reverse complement strand
ATCGGACTGCCGATCTTTGCGACCGTAGCCGCGATCGCCATAATGCCGGCATTCCGGCCTGGAGGCCGTCCGCGTCATCCGGGCACACCGGTTCGACCAGATACTCAGTCGATCGCACTGGATAACCAGGTTCCCGCTTCCGAAGAAAATGCAAACGAGCCTTTGAGTCGCCCTGCGGACTTGGTATCGACCTGGACCAAAGACTCGGCAACAGACTGGTCTCGATTTCGGGGCGCGAATGGCGGTGGCATCAGTTCGGAAGCGAGCATCCCGACCGAATGGTCCGAGTCGAAAAACCTGAAGTGGTCTATTCCGTTACCGGGTCCAGGTTCGTCGAGTCCGATACTTACCAACCAGAACGTCATCTTGACTTGCTATACCGGCATCAACAGCGAGGGTGGCAGAGGAACGGGGCAACTCAAACGCCATGTGCTTTGTATCCGACGAGAGGATGGGAAAATCCTCTGGACTTACGACGAAGCGGCAGTGCAACCTGAAGATCCGTATCAGGGTATGGGGGTACCGGAACATGGCTATGCAACGAACACGCCGGTTACGGATGGCAACAGAGTATTCGCATTTCTCGGCAAGTCGGGAGTTTTGTCGTTTGATATGCAGGGAAACAAACTTTGGCAAACCAGCGTTGGGACCGAGTCGGGCAATCGCGGATGGGGGACCGCCTCGAGTTTGATCCTCTACGAAGATCTCGTGATAGTCAACGCATCCGAAGAGAGCCAATCGATACGCGCACTCAATGCAGCGACCGGCGAGGAGGTTTGGAAGGCGGTCGGATCAGCCCTCGAACTCGCCTACGGCACTCCAGTCCTCGCGAGAGTCGACGATCAGCGAACAGACCTCGTGATCGCTGTTCCCGGTGAGATCTGGGGCCTCAATCCTCGAACAGGTAAACTCGTGTGGTATGCCGAAACCTCACTCACGGGCAACGTTTCTCCGAGCCTCATCCTGGATGGCGACACCGTGATCGCGTTCGGTGGTTACCGATCGAGTGGATCGATCGCTGTTCGCGTGGGTGGCAAGGGTGACGTCACCAAGACGCATGTGGTATGGACAAGCCGCAACTCCTCGTATGTTTCCACACCGGTCCAGTTCGAAGGCAAACTTTATTGGATCGATGATCGAGGGACGTATTATGTGAGTTCGGCAAAGAATGGAGAATTGGTCACTCGCTTACGCGTATCGAATATTACATCGCGAGACCGACCAGTCTATGCATCCGCAGTTGCAATCGGCAAGCGGTTGTACTTTCAGACTCGTTTCGATGGTCTCTTAGTGACGGAACCGGGGGGCGAGTTGAAGGTGATCGCACAGAATCGGTTTGCCAACGACAACAGCATGTGCAATGCGACGCCAGCGGTCGATCGGGGTGAATTGTACCTTCGTTCCGACTCGCATTTGTACTGCGTCAGGGACGCTACCCACTAGCAGATCAGACCGATCCGACCGATCCGACCGATCGGTCTGCTCAGCCGTCGAGTGCGTCGAACAAGCTCGGCGTTCGCGTGGGCGGCTGCATTTTCAGCAGGCTGTAGGATTTCATCGTCGCGCAGCGACCGCGTTGCGTTCGAACAATGAATTCGGACCGCAGCAAGAATGGTTCCACCTCGTCTTCGAGAGTATCGGACGAGACGCTCATGGTGTGGGCGATCGCTTCTAGGCCTGCCGGTCCACCCTGGAATACGCGAATCAGTGTTTCGAGATAGCGTCTGTCTTGCCGATCGAGTCCGATTTCATCGATACCGAGCATATCGAGCGCTCGATGCGAGATTTCGAGGTTGATGCGACCGTCCCCTTTGCTCATGGCATAGTCGCGAACCCACAGCAGGCGACTGTTCGCGACGCGTGGGGTTCCTCGCGAACGTTTAGAAATCTCCTGCGCTGCATCCTTGGTCAACTCCACGTTCAATTTCCTTGCGTTGCGTCCCAAGATCTCTACAAGATCTTCGATGTTGTAGTATCCGAGATGCTGACGGATGTGGAACCGATCGCGCAGGGGTGAGCTGAGCATGCCCGCCCGCGTTGTGGCACCGATCAATGTAAAAGGATGGAGTTTGAGGTTTAGGGTTCGAGCATTGACCCCTTCACCGAGCACGATATCGATCCGGAAATCTTCCATAGCCGTGTAGAGAAACTCTTCGACCGGCTTGGGCAATCTGTGAATCTCATCGATGAACAGAACCGAACCGTGCTCGAGGTTGGTCAGATAGGGAATGATCTCTTTGGGTGCTTTGAGGCTTGGACCGCTTGCCATGTCTACTTTGACCCCGAGTTCGCGCGGGATGCAGACTGCGAATGTGGTTTTGCCAAGTCCGGGCGGCCCGTCGAGCAGGATATGACCGAGGGGTTCCTTCCGTTTCTTCGCTGCATCGATTGCGATTTGCAGGACCTCCATGACCTCACGTTGTCCGACCATATCCGCGATGCGGCGAGGGCGCAGAACGGAGTCGTTCTCCCCTGGTCCGTTGGGATCACCTGCGACAGCCTTGGGTTCCACGGTCGGTTCCAGCGTGGGATCGTCGCCAAGATCGTCGTCCGACGATTCGGATTGGCGTGCAGTCAACTTGCGTTCGCGAACCATGACCAGCCCTCCCTGAATGGACTACTGCTTATTTGCTATCCGACCCGGTATCGAGAACGGCCATGAAGGCTTTCTGCGGTATGTCTACCGAACCGATGGACTTCATTCGCTTCTTGCCTTCGCGTTGTTTGGCCCATAGTTTTCGTTTTCGTGTGATGTCGCCGCCGTAGCATTTTGCGGTCACGTTTTTGCGCATAGCAGGGACGGTTTCACGTGCGATGACGCGCGAACCGATCGCTGCCTGGACTGCGACCTCGAACATATGACGATCGATCTCCTCCTTGAGTTTCTTCACGACAGCTCGGCCTCGTCGATCGGAATCTCGGCGATCGCAGATGATGCTCAATGCATCGACTCGCTTTCCGTTGACGAGAATATCCATTCGGACCAAGTCAGCTTCTTCATATCCGATGATTTCATAGTCCATCGTGCCATAACCGCGTGTGGCGCTCTTGAGCTTATCGTGCAGGTCATAGATCACCTCGGCGAGGGGTAAATCATAAGAGACCAAGGCTCGGGTTGCGGAAAGGTATTCGTTGCCACGGAGGATCCCACGTCGATCCTGGCACAACTTCATCACCACACCGATGTATTCGGTCGGCAGAACAAAATTGACTCGAACGATCGGCTGTCGAAACTCTTGAATATCCCCGGAGTCAGGAACTTCTTGCGGGCGGTGAATCTCCAGTTTTTCACCGTTGCGGGTGATGATTTCGTAGGTGACGTTCGGTGCGGTTTGCACGAGGTCGATATCGCATTCGTTCTCGAGCCGCTGCTGAATGATCTCCATGTGGAGCAGACCGAGGAATCCGCAGCGGAACCCGAAGCCTAGCGCTTCGCTCGTTTCGGGAGCGAATTCGAACGAAGGATCGTTGATAGAGAGTTTCTCGAGCGCATCGCGCAGTTCCGAAAAGTCTTGACCGTCGCTTGGATAGAGTCCGCAGTAGACCATGCGCTTGGGAGGCTGGTAGCCTTCGAGAGGTTGAACTCGCTCGTCGTTGGTATGGACAACCGTATCACCGATACGAACATCTTTGAGGGACTTGATATTGCAGATCAGGTAGCCGACTTCCCCGGTGCGCAGTTTGTCTACCGGCTTGCGTTCCGGCACGAATTGACCCAGCTCGAGCACTTCGTAGTTTGCGCCGGCGCGATAAAAGCGGACTTTATCACCTCGTTTGACTTCACCGGACATCAGCCGCACGTAGGTGATAGCCCCTCGGTAATCGTCATAATGGGAATCGAACACCATGGCCTGCAGTGAGTCCTTTGAGTCTCCTTTGGGGGGAGGGATGCGTTCGATGATCGCGGTAAGGAGTTCGTCGATGCCGATGCCAGCTTTGCCGGAGCATTTGACGATCTCATCCGGATCGATGCCGAGGACCTGTTCCATTTCCTTGGTCACTTCATCGACCCGTGCGTGCATCAGGTCAACCTTGTTGATCACAGGAATGATTTTCAGGTCGTGGTCCATGGCCGAGTAGGCATTTGCGACCGTTTGCGCTTCGACACCTTGGAAAGCATCGACCAGCAGGAGTGCCCCTTCGCAGCAGGTCAGCGACCGCGAGACTTCATATTGGAAGTCGACGTGGCCGGGAGTATCGATCAGATTGAGTTCGTAGAGAAGACCGTTGTGCCAATGGAGCAGCGACACTGCTTTGGCTTTGATGGTGATACCTCGTTCTCGCTCCAGATCCATTGCGTCGAGAAGTTGTTCTTTCATGCGACGGGTTTCGACCGTGCCGGTCCGTTCCAGCAGTCGATCGGCGAGGGTGCTCTTGCCGTGATCGATGTGGGCGATGATGCAGAAATTGCGGATGCGTTCCTGCGGTATGTCAGCTTGATTCTTGGTTTCTTTGGCATTCATTGTTTTTGTTGGTATTCCATCCTGGCGATGCCTGCAGCACCCAAGTATCCAGCGTCGCTGCCGAGTGAGGCAAATTCAATCGTAGTCCCATGTTCGACGTAATCGAAGCTTCGATTTCGAAATGATTGTAGGATCCGGTCGAGAAAGTGGCGGCCGACCGGAGAATTCGCTCCTCCGAAATTCATCGCGCCCCCAAGGACGACTAGGCCGGGATCGATCATATGAACCATGGTTGTAATTCCTACCGCGAGGTAGTCAGCGGTTTCTTCGATGATTTTCATGCTCCATGCATCTCCAGCTACTGCGGCCTCGTAGATTCGTTTCGCGGTAACCGAGTTGGACTCGCCGGAAAGGCTGCTGACGGCGCCAGCTGCTAGTTGTTCGCGAGCTCGCAGTGCAACGGCGGTGGCACTCGCATAGGCTTCCAGGTGACCGCGACCACCACCCCAAGCACACAATCGTGCGTCCGGGGACGGGTCAATGACGATGTGTCCGCATTCGCCGCCGAAACTGTTGTGGCCAACCACCAGATGATTATTGATGATGATCCCCCCTCCCACTCCAGTACCGAGCGTCAGCAAAATCATGCTGCTATGAACACGGCCTGTGCCGACCCAAAACTCGCCGAAGGCTGCGGCATTGGCATCGTTGGCGTACGAGACATTGATTCCGATCTGCTCTTCAAGGCATCGAACAATTGGGAAATTGTGCCAATGAGGGTGATTCGGTGGGGCGATCAACATCCCTTTAGGAATGTCTTGGCTACCAGGCGTTCCGAGGCCAACTCGCTCAATTCGTGTGAGAGGGACACCGGCTTTGACACAGAGGGCTTTTGCCGCAGAGGAAGCTCTCTGCATGGCATCGGCGGGCCCCTTGGGCTCCTCCGTTGGTATCGAGACGAAGCCAAGGGTGCTTCCCTGGTCATCTACCAGCCCAAGCTTGATGCTGGTTCCTCCTACATCAATCCCGATCCAAAAGGGCGGTTTAGCGTTCTCGAATGATACGATGGGTTGCGAAGTCATGCTGAAAACATTTCGGGGGTCGGTCCATCAAGTTCGGGGGCTCTCAATCCTCCCCACGTACGGACTATTATACGATTTACTGGGAATTCCCCAAGTCGATCCACCAAAGGAAAGAACCATTGTCCTGCATCATTTCGAGCAAAGACAATGGTTCTTTGTTGTTTTTTCGCCTAGTAGACCGTTGCAACCACTCGTTTTCTTCAAGCCCTTCTGGTGCCGGATTCTCAGGACGTCTGGCCTTCGGGGAGGAGACCAGACGTCCTTGGACTTGTCGCTTCGAGATCGCTTCCTTGCTCTCGTTGCTGTTTCCGGAGGCTTTTTGTGAAGCCCGAACGACTAGAAGTTGTAGGCGGCTCCGAGGGTCAAGCCGTGCAACATGATACTGTGCTCGTTCTTCAGGTGCCAAGCACTGTTCAGATTTCCGAAATCGCGCGGGATCTGTCCAGGCGACGTTGCCACTCCGCTCACTCCAATCAACCGGTACCCGATGTTCGCAGTCCATCCGCGACTGATTCGAATACCTGTCCCAACGTTCCCCTCACCGAGGAAGGCGATGTCGTTGTCATGAGCAGTGAAGCTAAATTGCTGGCCGTTGAACTGATTAGCCGATACGATCGTTGCGATTTCCGTTGCGGTTCCCGCATAGCTCGACAACGACATGCGGTTGTTGTACACCCCGAAACTCGTTCCGGTAAAGAAGTTGAAGCAACGACCTGTGCACCACGTTGCAGTCGCACCCAACTGACCACCAAACAAATCGTTCGTCACGTGGTTCTGATAGAAGAAGTCATCCGCCGAGTAATCGAACGTTGCGTTTGCTTCGCTCGCACCAAACTCCAATTGATCTTGGAATTGGAACCAACGCAAACCCGCGAAAGCGTTAAACCGCAGACGACTGCACTGTGCACCATACCATGGCGCGCATGCACCTGTTGGACCTGGGCGGCAATCATCCGCACAACCTCGACCAAACAAGCATGATCCGCAATCGGAACTGTACGGCTGTCGTGCTCCCCCACCCAGTGCGAACGACACGAAGTTCACTTCCGCGTTCTGAAAGCTTTGCTCTCGCGTTACGCGATGGGTGTGCGCTTGGTTGTACCAGTCGCTGACCCACTGGCTAGTCATGCGAATGCCAGCAGTCGATCCTCCCCAAGGTGAATCATAGGTGAAGAACAAAGCCGGCATCAATTCAGTTCCAGGAAACTCGCTTACCGATGCTTGCTGTTGTGGACTGAAGATACCCCAGTAGCTCCCGATCACCGCATAGCGACCGTCGCAGAAATACCGACCTCCGTACAACTCGTACCCCCCGGTTGTCGGCATGTCGACCAATCGAGTGCAAAGGAGCGGATATGTTGGATCCGCAATGCGATAGGTGAGCGCCGTGCAATCGTCGTCCAGACGATTGAACAATAGCGCATTCGCCCCAAAGATCCATGGGCAAAGCGGCTGTATCGCAGGCCCACAACTGGTCGTCGTGCAGGCTTCGCTCGTACCGATCGTTGGAGCGGTATACGGAATCTCCTGCGTGCTGACGACTCCCGGTTGAGCCAAGACTTCGGCCTGGGGATGTGGTTGCACTAGCGGCTGAATCGGTTGCTGATATCCACCAGTCTGCAAAAGAGAACGATTGTCAGCCACCATGTATTGCGGTGTGCTTGGAGGAGCCCCGATCGATTGCGGAAACATCTGAGCCGGTACGTTAGACGCCGGGATCATTTGCGGCTGACTATTTGCAGTTCCTTGAACCACGACCGCACCGTTAGATGTCGGAATACCGCTTCCAACAGCTTGCGAAGTTTGATATCCGGCAGGCACTCCCGGAATCATCATCGTCGCCACGCCTGGTTTCGCGACAGGAATATAGGCACCGCTTGTCAATCCGACGCCAGGTTCTCCAATTGAGTACTGAGCGAAGGTGGCATTAGGGATGGCGTAAACCCCCAGCGTCAATGCCAAACCTCGAACGAAAGTGTATTTCACCGAAAAGCTCCTTGCTTTGAACGTCTGTCCATAGACGTGGCATCCATGACCTTTGATCCCCGCAAGACCCTTCCGACCGATTCCTCAGACGGAGCGATCTCGTGCCACGGCATCGCCAATCCGATGGCGATGCAAATTGACTGCATTGGTCATCGACACGGCTGTGTCCTGTCAAACGGCATTCCGACTCGACCACCGGTATTTTTACAGACCACCTCAAGCAAAACCGGTACATCGTGAAAAACCCGGTCTCAATCCGTCCGAACATCCGGAACGAACGTCAAAACCCGTGAATTCGGACCCTAACGTGCCGTAAGCAAAGAATTTACGCTAGTCGGTTTTCAGGCGGTTGGTATCATCGATTTGAAGTTTTTTACCCGCTCCAGCTAGGAACACCATGCGTTCTCTGCCGATCGTCGAAAACCCCGAAGCTGCTCTGTCGCCTGCCACCGATCAAATCGGGGGTAGCACGAACTCAGCCAACCGCGGTACCTACGCCTTCATCTCGCTGGGGTGCCCCAAAAATCTTGTCGACAGCGAACAGATGCTCGGCATCCTTCACCAGGATGGATACCGACTTGTACAAGATCCTGAGCAATCGGATTTCGTCGTCATCAACACGTGCGGTTTTATCGATAGCGCCCGCAAGGAATCGATGCAAGCAATCGATCAGATGCTGGACTTGAAACGGTTAGGCAAAATACGAGGCGTTGTCGTCACCGGTTGCCTCGCCGAACGCCAACATGAAAGCCTCCTCCAACAACGCCCGGACATCGATGGACTGGTCGGTGTTTTTGGTCGCGACGAAATCAGCACCCTCGTCGGCCGAATCATGGACGGACTCGATGAACAACGGACAATCTTTCGGCCGGCACCTGTGCGCGCGTTGTCAGACCACATGCGTCTGCAAGTCACTCCCAAGCATTTCGCGTACCTAAAAATCTCGGAAGGTTGCGATCGGCTGTGCACGTTTTGCGCCATCCCTCGCATGCGCGGCAAACATGCCAGCAAGCCGATGGACAATGTGCTTGCCGAAGCGCGACGTCTCGTCGAAAGGGGCGTGCGGGAACTGATCATCGTAGCTCAAGACACAACCTATTATGGGATGGATATCTATGGTGAACCTCGATTGCGTGAACTGCTAGAGAAACTCGACGCAATCGATGGACTCGATTGGATTCGCCTAATGTATTTCTACCCGATGTATATCGACGATGCTTTGATTCGTACTATCGGTTCGGCGCGTCGCATCCTACCGTACATCGACATGCCTCTTCAGCACATTAACAACACGATGCTTCGGAGAATGGCCCGTCGCGTCACTCGGGAATCGACCATGGAAATGGTTTCCAAGCTTCGCGAGGGCATCCCGAATTTGGCGATGCGAACAACGATGATTTCCGGATTCCCTGGAGAAACCGATGCACAAGCCGATGAACTGGAGGCCTTTGTCTCGGACATCCAATTCGAACGACTCGGAGTGTTCACCTATTCGATCGAAAACGATACCCCGGCGGCAAAACTCGAGGGACATCTACCGGAACGAGTCAAGAAAGAACGTCGCAATCGATTGATGGCAATCCAGCAGTCGAATGCGTTCGCATGGTGTCAAAAGCAAATCGGCAAAAGACTGCCAGTACTAATCGACAAGGCTCTTGAAGGGGCTGAACGAGTATGGCTCGGTCGTTCATACGCCGATGCCCCGGATGTCGATGCATGCGTATATGTGACGGAACCCCCCGATCAAACCGTAAAGTCAGGTGATTTGATCGATTGTGAAATCGTTTCCTCCAAAGATTATGACTTGGTCGGTGTTGCGGTCGGATCGATTCCCGCAACGCAGAGGAGCTAACTCCATGGCAAACTCCTCAGCGGTTGCGAAGTCCGAACCCTCACCGTGGAACGTGCCTAACGCACTCTCCACGGTTCGACTCGTTTTGGCAATCGTGGTTTGCGGGCTGATCGAATATGAAACGTGGATCGCTGCGATGATCTTATTCATCGTAGCGGCATCCACCGACTGGATCGATGGATGGTGGGCTAGACGCTACCAACAGGTAACAAAATTGGGCCGGATCCTGGACCCGTTCGTCGACAAGGTGATTATTTGCGGAGCCATGATTGCCCTGGTAGGTGCGCCCGATTCTCCCATTCCTCCATGGATGGCCACATTGGTCGTTGCAAGGGAGCTATTGGTCACCAGTCTTCGCGGCATGGTCGAGGGAAAAGGCGGCGACTTTTCCGCCAAGCAATTGGGGAAATGGAAGATGGTCGCCCAGTGCGCATCGGTTGTCGCGGCGATCCTGTTTCTGAGTTACGAATCTGCTCCCGATTGGCTTCAATGGACAACGTTTGTCTCGTTATGGATCTCCGTTATTCTCACCGTCGTTTCAGCGATGGAGTATGTGTTGGTGGTGATCCGCGGTGATCGCAACTCGGAATCGAGAGCGAACGCCATTGCCAACCCATCGACGGACGCAACATGAGCAATGCAACTGCACCTCCCGAACTGTCGTTGTTCGCCGTTCTCTTCGGTCTAGGGTTCCTCGCCTTCCTCGGCGCATCGCTCGGAGGATGGATTTGGTTCATGCTCAATCTCAAGATCGTACGGTCATGGACCGGTTGGGAACGGGATCAACCAGCGTCCCGAGTCGGCTTGGTCGATTTGATCCTCTTCTTTTGTTGTATCGTCGTCACACAGATACCCCTGGTCGTTGCAGTTCGACCATTCATCTCGCGCGATGCCAATCCAATACCTGAGGTTTCGATCGTCAGCGAGCAATCCGCAACTGCGACTGCACCTGCAGCAACGAATAAAGCGGAAGTGCCCGCATGGGTCACCCCTCTCCTCGCGTTGTCCTACATGATGGCGTGGGGACTGTCGGTCTTTTTGCTTTGCTTTCGGACCCGATCGTCACTGCTGCAGCTCGGGATTCTCGGGGGAGATGTGACAATCAATATCGCGGTAGGCTTAGCGGCCTTTCTGTTGGCTACGCCAATGATCTTGATTCTGTCTGGTATCGTGAACTCCCTAACGGACATCGAGTACGAGCATCCGGTGATTGAAGCGATGAAGCAGCATCCTTGGATGTTTCCACTTCTCTTCTTCGGCGCAGTCATCTGCGCTCCGATTTGGGAGGAATATGCATTCCGAGGATTGTTGATTCGATGGCTGGATTCCGTCCGTTCCTCTGGCGGCAATCTGAGAACCGTATTCCTTGGCCAAACCGCTTCCGCAGTCGCTTTGAGCGACTCACAGGACGACCCGGGGCTGTCGTATGTCAGCGCAAGCGGCAACCCCTACGAGCCACCCATTGCAATTCGACACCAAGCGACCGAGCCCTCGTCATCTTCATTGTTGCGAAATGATCTCATTCCCCCATTGGCAACCTCCCAAACCGGGGACACGGTACCATCCATCGGGGATACATTCCCTCCTTGGTGGCCCGCGATCGTCAGCGGGATGGTTTTCGGATTAGCTCATTTTTCCTACGGCATCAGTTGGGTACCCCTCATCCTCTTCGGATTTATCTCGGCACGATTGTTTCAACTGCGCCGAAGTATCGTACCCTGCATCGTTCTTCACGCCTGCTTCAATGCGCTGAGTATGTTCGGGCTGGCCGCCAGGGTTTTCACTGGTGAATGATCGCTACATTCCGAACAGCGAGTTCGAGAGACGATCCTGCTCATAGAAAAACCGGTGCAATCCATTTCTTTCCCCAACTAGGCACGGTCTACGGGGTAGAATAGATGACTTGTCGAGGCGTTTGCGTCATCGGCGATTGCTTGGACCAAATGATCGAATGGGTCAATCAAAAAGGGATCGCGCACGGAGCCTATGCTTACGATCGCGCGACGAGTGATGGTCGTGCCGGAAGAAAGGTCCCAAAGAGATTGGATTGCAGCCATGTGCAGCGTGATCGCGCACTTGCTGGTTCTGATCAGTCTGGCAGTCTGGTCGGTCGGTATTGGATGGGTCGGGGATTCGATCACGATTCTGTCTGGACAGGGTGAAAGCGAGGAACTCGCTGAACTGGAGATAGCTCCCAACCCATCGGAATCCGAACAACTCGAGGAGGAAAACAACCCAAGTCTTCCTAATGAAGGCCTGATCCCTGGAATAATCATTGCGGAGTTGAAGCCGGAGACATCGGAACTTCCCGCGAACCAGTCGATCATCGAGATCCCCTCGGACCTAAAACTACCACCGGGAGGTGGAAGCTCCGGATTCGTGGAAACTTCGCTGGATGGACGGACGAAAGAGAATCGCAAACGCTTGGCCCTCGAGCAAGGTGGAAGTCCGCAAAGCGAAGAAGCGGTCGAACGTGCGCTCGAGTACCTCGCCCGTCACCAGTCCAATGGCGGTTACTGGTCGTTAGGTTTCTCGAGCATTTGCGATGACCAATGCGAAGACCGTACAACAAATCGGGTCGACACGGCGCGCACAGCCGCCACGGGATTGGCTCTCCTCTGTTTTCTTGGGGCGGGCAAGACCGAGTCGGATGAGCAATACGGGACAAATGTTT
>JBILVV010000497.1:0-3379 GCA_044370255.1 Pirellula sp. | reverse complement strand
TGGCCGACCGATCGCAGCTATACCGGTCAGCCATCGGCAGAGCTCCATATGCTCGGTGCACCGGTTCTGCTGCGCGAGGTAGAAGGCAAGATCATTTCGCTCGGTGCGAGGTTGGCTCAGGGTGGCGAGTTCACCCTGCGAGCCTATTTGGCAGGTCGGATGGACCTGACGCAATGCGAAGCGGTCCTGGGACTCATTCACGCCAAGGGAGAGCGAGCGATGCGCGTGGCGCTCGAGCAGTTGGCGGGAGGGCTATCGGAGCCTCTCAAAATGCTTCGACGCAACCTGATCGAATTGCTCGCAGACATCGAAGCTGGGCTCGACTTCGTGGACGAGGATATCGAATTTGTGTCCAAGGCGGATATCCTGAAACGTCTATCGCAGGCCGCAACTCAATTGTCCGATCTTCAATCGCAACTCTCACTTCGTTCCGGTCAGCAGTTGGTTCCGCGCGTTGTGCTGGCTGGTTTGCCCAACGCCGGAAAAAGCTCGCTGTTTAACGCGATGAGTCGCGAGGATGTGGCGATCGCGAGCGATATGCCGGGAACAACGAGAGACTTTCTCCGTTCGAGACAGGATCGCGATGGTCTCGTATTTGATCTGATCGACACCGCGGGCCTCGATGACATGCTCGAGCAACACAGCGACTTGGAGAAACCTCCGTCGAAGGAATGTGACCCGGATCGCCAGTCTCAACGGAGGACGATCCACCAACTTCGGGATGCGGATCTCGTTCTGTATTGCACACCCGCAGATATGTTGCCATCGATCGATGGTGTCGGTAACGAACGGGACCAGTCTTGCTTCGAACTCGTCGCCGACCATGCTCCATGCGATGTGTGGAGGGTGGTCACCAAGGCGGATTTGAGCGAGACCATTGCTCCGCATGGCAAAACTCTTCCCTCATTCTCGGTAAGCGCATGGAAAGGGACAGGTGTCAACGAGTTGCTCCACGCGATCGCATCCTGCTTGGCTCGCACACGGGAAAGCGAACAGGATGTGGTTCCGATGACTGGCCAGCGATGTCGCGAGGCGGTGGATCGAGCGATTCAACGAATCGATGAGGCAAGGACGGCAACCGAATTGGGGTCGGGCGACGAAGTGGTTGCCAGCGAGTTGCGGATGGCGCTCGATGAACTGGGGCAGGTCGCGGGAACGGTCGTCAACAACGATATTCTCGACGCACTGTTTAGCCGCTTTTGCATCGGCAAGTAGCAGAGATCTCGTTACTTCGTCATGGTCGCATCGAGATTGAGGATGACTCGAGCGGCCAACGTCCAAGCTGCGGCATCCTGGGGTGTTGTTCCTTCAGGCAAACTTGCCATTTTGGATGGGTCGCCGGTCACGATCTCGCGAGGATTGAGCCAACCATCGGCCAATCGCTTGCGCTGCAGTTGGATGAAGTCCAACATTGCCTGTTGTTCCTCCGAATTTGGCAATCTCGATGTCGAAAGGAGATAGGCACGTTGCAATCTCTTCGCATCGTCGCCTGGAGTTTCGCGAAGAACCCTCAGCGCCAATCCTTGGGCTGCTTCGACAAAGATGGGTTCATTCAGTCCCGTCAGCGCTGCGAGGGATGTGTTCGATCGCATTCGCCGAGCGCAGGACAAGTCGCCGTTGGGCGCGTCAAAGGCATTGAGAACCGGATCGGGCATCGATCGCTTGCGAAACATGTATACAGCTCGCCGATATCGCTCAGGGGCGGGCGCAGCTTGCCAATAACCCGGATACGTATAGTTGTAGTCCAATACGTTTTGCGGAACGGGGGGAATGACGCTGGGGCCACCGACCTTGTGATGCAGCAATCCCGCAGCGCTCAGCACAATGTCCCTTATCGATTCGGCGTCGCAGCGGAAACGAGGTCCTCGCGTCAGCCAACGATTCCTCGGATCTACTTCGAGCAACTCCGCCGTCGATTGCGCGCTCCGTTGATAGGCATCGGTCATCAAGATCGACTTGAGCAATTGTTTTTGACTCCAACCATGGGTCATCAATTCGATTGCGAGAACATCGAGGACATTCAAATACTCGGGAATGGGAGCCCGGGTTCCGAAATCCTCCGAGGTTTCGACCAGCCCTTCACCGAATACGTTTTGCCAAATGCGATTCACAGCGACGCGCGCGGTGAGTGGGGAGTCGCGATCGACCAGCCAGCGAGCAAACTTCAATCGAGCCGGTTCGTCTTGATTCTTCGGCGGATGAAAGCTCGTGAGCATCATCGGGCGAGCCGGCTCGAGGGGTTGATCCCAATTGCCTCTCTGCAACAAGTAAGTCGGACGCGCACGTTCCGATTCTCGTTCCGCGAGATGTAGCACGCTGGTTTTAGCGTTTGGAAATCGTTTCCAGTGGGAAGCGATCGCATCGCGCTGCGCGGTCGCATCCTCGCGCGTGTTTAGCCATGCAAAGAACTCTTTCTCACTGATGGTTTCACTCGAACCGTGGTGGACCATGTCGAGCATTGCATCGTGATCGATCGTTGGCGCAGTCGGCTGAGGTGTGTCGGTCACACTGATGCGGCAGGATCCGACCATATCCCCCTGTCGCCAGACAATCTTCAGCTTGCCGTCTTTCACCCCTTCGAGCGGCGTCTCCAATTGCACCACGGCGACCGACGACTGGTTCCGCAGCCCAAGTCCGCGATCTGCCTTCCAAACATTCTCATCTTTGCCATCGATCAAATAGGCTACGGGTCCTGAAGCATTCTTGCCGTCGGCGGATTTCGTATCCGGATTCGAGAAATCGGCGGTGGCCGATGCGAGCTTGATCTTCTCCCATGTTTCGCTCCCGGGGCGCTTCAATAAGAGTTCGAGCTCGCGCAACTCCCACGTGCCGATACCGCTTCGACCCGGACCACGGAATGGTAGTTCGCCATGGGTCAGGATCTCGAACTGCAGGCCGGTGATGCGATCGAGTGTTGCGGGAGCGATCATGAAAACATCGTTGCTCCAATGGCCGACCATCAAAATCGATTCATCCGCTTCCTGCACCGGGTGGTTCAAGCCGCTGACCGTTTCAAGCAACTCAGCGTGCAGGGGGGTCCATTGGGGTCTCGCCGCGAGCACCGAAGCGCGCCAGGTCCGGAGATCTTCGCGCCATGAAGCATGCGATTGCCGGTACGATTCGACTTCTTTGGCGATAGAATCGCGCACATCGCGAATAACCGCCTGTTGATCTGGCGTGTAGACCCACGATTTGGCTTCATAGCTGTTGTTGAGGAACGAGAACAATCCGTAGTATTCATCGTGGGTGATGGGGTCGAATTTATGGGAGTGGCACTGGGCGCATTGGATCGACAAACCGAGAACCGCCTTGCCAACGCAGTCCATGCGGTCGAACATTTCGACCATCCTGAATTGTTCTGGAACGATGGCCCCTTCTT
>JBILVV010000496.1:0-3381 GCA_044370255.1 Pirellula sp. | reverse complement strand
GGGGATCCTTCAATTTCGAATCGTGGCGAACCAAAATGATCACGAGGACTTGATCAAAGCTGCGAAAGTCCAATCCGAAGAACCCAGCGCTGACGTACGACTTCGAAGCGACGTTTTTCTGACCAATAAGTCTACCGGTGCCAAGGAATTGGCTGGCATCTGGCGCAAGCTTGGTCGCGGCGCGGAACAGAACGGTGCAAAACAAGTCGAAGGCTATCAGGTCGGTGATACCATTCGAAATGGTTTCACGGGCCAGATCTTGACCCCCGTTTTCTCTGATCAGGATGGTGGATTCGAACGTTGGCTCGAGCGGGAAAAGATTCAGAGTGTTGACATTCTGCTCGCCTTGCAGCGCAATGGAAATCCTTACGTCGATGTGAAGGGTGCGGATCTTGCTCGCGCGAAGTCAGCTTTTGGCAAATCAGGCAACTACGAAGTCGAATTCACCATGACGACTGGCGGCGCCGAAAAGATGCTCAAGCTCACCGGCGCCAACCAGCCCGATCCGAATACGGGCTTCAAGCGCCGCATGGCCATTTTGCTAGACAATGTAGTTCTCTCCGCTCCCAACTTGAACAGTCCGATTCGAGGCGAAGGGGTGATCCAGGGTACGTTTACCTTAAAAGATGTCGAGTTCTTGGTCGAGATCCTAAACTCAGGTTCGCTCCCCGGAGCGATCAGCAAGGAACCGGTCAGCCAGAATGTGATCGGGGCCAGCATGGGTGTCGATGCGATCACCAAAGGTAAGTACGCCAGCGCGCTTGGTTTAATAACCACGATCCTGTGCGTCCTCGCTTACTATCGCTTCAGCGGTTTGGTCGCCACGTTAGCCCTGGCGCTAAATCTGGCGATGATCGTCGCATGCATGATGCTGTTCCGTCAGCCTCTGACACTCCCCGGTTTGGCCGGCCTGGTCCTGTCGGTCGGGATGAGCGTCGATGCCAACGTGCTCGTCTTCGAACGCATGCGGGAGGAGCGGCAGAAGAACGCGACCCCCCGAATGGCTATCCGCAATGGATTCGATCGCGCGTGGACCACGATTTTCGACTCCAACTTGACAACCCTCATCAGCGCCGCGGTGCTGTACTACGTCGGCACGGAGCAGATCAAAGGCTTCGCCATTACGTTGATTATCGGCTTGGCGATCAGCATGTTCACCGCGGTCTTCTTCGCGCACAAGCTCTTCGAGGTCGCGGAGCGATGGAACTGTCTCTCGCTGGGCATGTCCGACTGGGTGAACTCTCTGAAGAAACAATTCTTTGGTGAGGGAGTCATCCGATTCTTCGATTATCGGAAAGTGTGCTATGCCATCTCCGCGGTCCTGATTCTGATCGGACTGGCGGCAACATTCCTGCGTGGTCGCGAGTTCCTCGATATCGATTTCAACGGCGGCACCTCGGTGGTTTTCGTTCTCGATCGGGGGGTTGAACCCGACAAGGTGCGATCCCTGGCTGAGAAGGCCTTCGAACTCGATGAAAAGGGACTTCCCATCCAGACCACGCTGACCAACGTAGAGATGAATGAGTTCCCCAAAAATTCCGTCTACAAACTCGATGTATCTCTCAAAGATGAGAAACAAGTACGCGAGCGTTTGCTCAAGGGTTTCACAGCGGCCGACGGCGCGGCTCTCGTGACCTACGACATGAACTATCAGGTCACCCAAGGGGACCAATCGCGGCGCACGCTGCAAATGCAGCCCAAGTATGTATCGCTCCAAGATCCCGCTGCGGTTGAATCCGCCCCGCCTGCAGATGCCCCGCCTGCAGATGCCCCGCCTCCCGCTGAGGTCGCGACCCTCGCGCCGAGCGTTTTCACATCGGCCGAGTTGAATTTCAATGCCACCAAGGGCTCTGGGGGCGCCAAGCTCAACGCGTCGCAAGTCATCGAAGCATTGATCGCGTCCGCCCAGTCGATCGGACGAACGTTGGTCGATGCGCAAGTCGATCTGCAACCTGTCGATCCGTCCGACGACTGGAAGCGAGAATCGGACGTCGGCTACACATCCTGGAAAATCAAGCTCCCCTTCGATGCCGAAACGACGAAATCGGTACTGAACAAGATGCAGGAACAGGTCCGTGGCAAGCCGGTTTTTCAATCGTTCAGCAAGATCGAAGGGCGCGTTGCCGGCGAGATGCAGCAGCGAGCGATCGCCGGGCTCCTGCTCAGCCTCGTATTCATCACCATCTACATCTGGTTCCGATTTAACAAGGTTTCGTACGGCATCGCTGCGGTCATCGCTCTGGTGCACGACGTTCTGATCACCATCGCGTTCCTGGCGGTCAGCCACTGGTTGTTCCGGCCTCTCGGATTCCTGATGATCGAGGATTTCAAGATTTCGTTGACGATCGTCGCGGCGATCCTGACGATCATCGGATACTCGCTGAACGACACGATCGTGGTGTTTGACCGCATTCGCGAAGTGAAGGGCAAATCCCCGAACTTGACCGAGGATATGGTCAACAAGAGTGTTACGCAGACACTGAGCCGCACGCTGCTCACCTCGTCGACCACCATCATCGCGATCCTTCTGATGTATATCTGGGGTGGCGAAGGGATCCACGGATTCGCCTTTTGCCTCCTCGTGGGCATCGTCGTGGGAACGTTTAGTTCGATCTTTGTGGCTAGCCCGGTTCTGCTGTGGCTGGAGCGTCGAGAACAGGCAGCACGATTTGCAGCGAAAGTTTCTTGAGCATGCACGCCTACCGCACCCATTCTTGCGCCCAACTGCGATTGGAAGACGTTGGGCAAGCCGTCCGTTTGTCAGGTTGGGTCTATCGCAAACGCGACCACGGCAATCTGGTATTTGTCGACCTGCGAGATCATTACGGTGTCACGCAAGTTGTCGTCGATCGCGATAGCGATGCGTTCGCGGTGACGGAGTCCCTGAGACTCGAGACGGTGATCCGCATCGACGGCAAAGTTACCTCGCGAGGTGCCAAGGAGATCAACCCTCACCTGCCTACGGGTGAGATCGAGGTGCGTGCCTCATCGGTCGAAGTTCTCTCGGAGGCTGCGGATCTGCCCATGCCCGTGGCTGGGACCGCGGAGTATCCTGAAGATATCCGGCTCAAATATCGATTCCTCGATCTGCGCCGCGAGAAGTTGCACGACAACATAGTCCTTCGCAGCCAAGTCATCGCCAGCCTTCGGCGCCGGATGATCGACGCGGGTTTTACCGAATTTCAAACGCCGATCCTGACCGCCTCCAGCCCGGAAGGAGCCCGCGACTTTCTCGTCCCGTCGCGCATCCATCACGGCAAGTTCTACGCTTTGCCCCAAGCGCCGCAGATGTTCAAACAACTGTTGATGGTCGCTGGCTTCGATCGCTATTTCCAAATCGCCCCCTGTTTCCGCGATGAAGATGCTCGCGCGGATCGCTCA
>JBILVV010000348.1:0-5453 GCA_044370255.1 Pirellula sp. | reverse complement strand
GTGGATCGTTGCAAGTACTAGGAATACCAGACAGCAAGGTGATTTTGACTTCGCTGTATGACAAGGTGGGAGTCGGGGTCAATCCCGATCGCAATCCACCGGAAGCAGCGCCCGGTGACTGGGGGGGGATTGATTTTCGAAATCGAATCGACGGCAGCGACGAAACTCGCACCGACAAAGAGCGAGCGGGCCTGTTCCTCAACGCGGTTATTCACTCCGATATTCGATTCGGTGGCGGGCAGATGTTGGTCGATAGCGTTTCCCAAGTGATCACGCCTATTCATATGGTTGATTCACGCCCAACGATTGCGAATAACCTGGTGACGCGAAGCGCTGATGCGGCGATGAGCGGCACGCCGAATAGTTTCCGTGAAGACGATTTTCGAGATCCAAGATCTCAGCCGAGCGGATTCTTGTTCGTTCCCGATTACGAAAGAATCGGTCCGGATATCCGCGGCAACCGAGTTGTCAACAACACCATCAACGGGTTGTTTGTGAAGACCCGTACTGGGCCGGCTGAATCCTTGGAAACAGTGACCGTTGCAGCTCGCTTCAACGATTTAGATATCCCTTATGTTCTTGGTGAAAACCTGGTTGTTTCAGGAACGGCAGGTGGGGGCATTTTGGATGTCGCGTCCCCTCCTTCGACGATCGTCGTGTTGAATCGCACGGGAAGCGGTCGCTTGGCTGCGGGAACCTATAACTACAAACTCGTCTATGTCGACTCCAATGGGAATGAAAGCTTGGCATCCTTGCCAACAGATTCGTTGACGGTGGTTGATGACAGCTCGATCACCTTGACCAATTTACCACCGATCAGCAGCAATCTCCCATATGTCGGTCGACGCATTTACCGAAGCACCGAAGCAGGTACCGGCGGCTACAGCTTTGTTGCTCAGATCAATTCCTTGGCGACTAGCTTCGTTGATGATGGTTCTTTCAAAGGGGGCCCCTTGGTGGAACTGACCGCGAAGATTCGTCCTCGACTGGATGGCAGTCTTGCGATTGACCCGGGCGCTGTGATCAAGAACCGAGGCTCGCGAATCGAAGTCGTCGATGGCGGTGTCTTGATGGCGGAGGGAACTGCGAGTCGCCCCATCATCATGACAAGCATCAACGATGTTCGTTATGGGGCCGGTGGCACATTCGACACGGCGGGCAATCAAGGCCGTACACCCGCTGTAGCCGGTGATTGGGGTGGTGTCTTCATCGGTCATGGAAGTAGCGGCTCCCTTGAACAAGCCCGCATCTCTTTTGGTGGCGGTACGAATCGAATCGAAGGAGGTTTTGCATCGTTCAATCCGATCGAAGTCCATCAAGGGGATTTGCGCTTGGTCAATTCGACCATCGAGCAGAATGCCAGCGGGGAGAATACCGCTGGAGCTGACAGAAACGGTCGCGGAAAGAATGCAGCTGCAGCGATTTTCGTGCGAGGTGCACAGCCGATTTTGGTTGGGAATCGAATCGCTTCCAACGCGGGAGCGGCCGTCAACATCGACGTCAATTCAATGACCCAGGACTACGTTCTGGATCCTGGCCGCAGCACAGGGTTGCTCGGAACCCCAACCGATGCATTGGAAAATCAAGGTCCGCTGATTCGAGGCAACGCGATTTCCAACAACAGCATCAATGGCATGCTGATCCGAGGGCAAACTCTCACCTCGCAGAGTGTTTGGGATGATGCCGACATGGTTCATGTCGTCCAGTCGTTGGTTACCTCCGATAACCATCACACTTATGGAGGATTGCAACTCAAGAGCGCACCGAATCAGAGTTTGGTAGTCAAGTTCGGCGGTACGCCTGCGCTGGCAGGGTTGAATGCAACAGGTACTCCCTTGGATATTCAAAGCCGAATTGGGGGGAGCATTCAGATTCTGGGACAACCAGGCTACCCTGTGATTCTGACGACCATTGCTGACGACACAGCCGGGGCAGGGTTCGGTATTGATGGCAGGCCGAACACAGACACCGATAACAATGGGCGATTGGGGGGGAGCAATTCCTCCGATATTGTTCTTCCGACGGGGCCGGAAGTCGATCGCGGAACTCTGATCGACAACGATGTGGATGTGAATCGTCCAGGATTCTTCTCTGCCCGAGTCCTTGAGGGTGGATCGTTGAGTAGCTTTGAAGGGGGTATCACCGCGCAGGGGGTTATCACCAAGTTGGTAGACGAAAATGTCATTTTTGCCTTCACAAACTACATCGATTTGGGTAGCGATGGTCAAGCATTCACATTGGCTAGCACCACAATCACTCGGCAACCGACTCTGATCAGCCCGGACGTTGTGATCAGCGAGGGGACATTCACAGGAAATAACAATGAAACCGTTCGCTGGCGAGTGGAGACGAAGTTCAAGAACGGTGTTGCGAAACTTTTCAATACGCTCACGCTTGAAAGCGGAGGACCGCTCGGAAACATACGTTTCATCAACTACCTCGATGAAGATATTCAACGTATCAGCGATGACTTTTTGTATGTCACTGGGACACCGGGCAAGAACGATTTCCGCGTATACACCATCGACAATCCTGAGCGTGTCGGGTTCTCACAAGCGGGCTTTTTCGAACCTGGGCCGGAACTCGTCAATGCTTCCTACATTGGATTTGCTGCCGATTCGTTCCGGAACTTAGCTACCGCGATCGAAACGGCAGGGACGACCTACACCCTGGATGGCAATATCAATCTGACCCGTTTACCACCCTTCAATGACCCGAATCTTGGTCGGGTTTATGGTTTAGCGGATGTTACGACAGCCCTTGCTTGGCAAATCAATCCGACCGCGACTACCTCGACCATCACAACCTTCTTGGAGTTGATTCCTCAGAACATTGACGAGATCGCTCCCATCGGGTCCTGGCAAGGGGTTTCGATGCAAACCTATTCCAACGACCGAAACATCGGATTGGGAATTGAAAAAGAACTGCCGCGTTCGACGAGCGCGTCGATCAATGACTCGCCTGAAAACGCCCAGTATCTCGGGCAACTGGCAAGGTCCTTGCAAAGTGGGGATGAAAATACGCGCCTCGGTTTCCAAGTCCAAGGTGTCATCGGAAAACCGTCCGATGTGGACGTATATAGCTTCAAGGCTTTCGGCGGGACCGAGGTTTGGTTTGACATCGATCGCACCGATGCCAGCCTCGATACGGTTGTCGAACTGATTGCAGCAGACGAGACGATCCTGGCTCTCTCGGACAGTTCCTACGCGGAAGAGGTGAACCGAACGGCTAATCCGTTGTACTCGACGCTCGGTGACAACAGTGTCAATCCGTTGCGAAAGAGTCCACTTGGAACCGTACCGCAGACGTCTCGAGGGGATGCGCGCGACGATTACAGCACGAACGTTAAGGATGCTGGTTTCCGAGTTCGTTTGCCGGGGTTGGCAAATCAAGCCACCTTGTACCACGTCAGGGTTCGCTCGAGCAACCAGTACCCTGGCCAACCTGGGACAACACCGGCATTGAGCAATCCTGCATCGGTGAAAGAGGGGCGAACTCGGGGAGCCTACCAACTTCAAGTACGGTTGGGCGAGGCCCAAGAGTTTCCCGGATCCTATGTCGGCTATGCGGATATTCGTTATGCAACCACGGGATTGAATCTCAATGGAATTCCAAGGCATTCTCCGCTGGTAGGTGAAACAGGCGAGATAGGAGGAGACCCGGTTGGCCCCTCGAGCAACACCGATGGTCCCAATAACACATTCCTGACCGCGCAAGAACTTGGGAATCTGTTGCAAACCGATCGCAAAGCTATTTCTGTCTCAGGGAACTTGAGCAGTACAAGCGACATCGATTGGTTCACGTTTACGATTGACTACCCGAGTTTGGTGACACCGCTGCGAGAGTATCTCTCGACCATCTTCGATGTCGATTATGCGGACGGAATCGGCCGTGCGGACATGTCGATGTATCTGTTCTCAGCCAACGGAACATTGGTTCGCATGGGTGAAAACAGCAACATTCTCGATGATCGACATGCGCCTATTTCGCTCGCTGGAAATTCCGATCTTGGTCGCGGTTCAACGGGTACCTTGGATCCGTATATCGGACCTTCGGAATTGCCTGAGGGTCGATACTACATAGCGTTGACCAATCGAACCCAAGTGCCAGCCGTTTTGGCGAACCGGTTGAACACGGCCGTTGGAAATGCAAATGTGCGTATCCTTCCCGTATCGAGCACTCGGTTGCTGGTGGAAGATCGCGTTGGCGATGCTCGATCCACCACGGTACCGCCTGTTTACTCTCAATTCCTGAATCTCTCTTCTCGCGTCGAATACACGCTGGGGGATGTGCCCCTCTACTTCAGTCAGTCGAGCACCGATGGTGTTACGAGGACGTTCCTGGGCAATTCGTTCACCGGCGAGGTCGGCAACGATGTGGGTCTAGCAGCGTTCGAAATGCGAGACACATTCATTCGACCTAATGGTGATTATCGAGGCTTCTCGGTCGATAATGCCGAAACATCGCGCTATATCCTGATCAATCCAGGGACGGGTGTTGGGGTGGTTAATGGCGGTATCAATTTCGGTGTTCAGGACTTGGAAGGTGGTGAACTGGAGGCGAGTCCGACTCCGATGACCATTGAAGCGGCAACCGTTATGCCACTCGGTGACAGAAACGGCAATCAGTTGGAATACGGATTCCTGGTCGCCAATAGAAGCACGGACCAACGGTGGGCGGGCGGCAACAATGGTGTTCGTTATTTCAACAACATTCTCTATCGCTTCGATCCAGCGACTGGGGCAGGTCTCAGTGATCCGGGCCTGGACCTGGATTTCAATCAGGACAGAGATGACTTGCCGGACTTGATCTTAGGGGCTGGCACCGACATCACGGAACGGGGCTTTATCAACACGAACTCCCAGCAAGGTGTTACGGTGACCCGTTTGGCGTTTACCGAAGCCACGCGAACGGTTGGGGGAACAGCTTTCAATCTGATCAATGATGGCGATCGATTTACGATGACTGCGAATGTCAGCGGAGCCAACATTACTCGGGTTTTCGAATTCAATTCAGGTCCCGAGCTGATTCTGGACTTTGCTCCGAATGTTTCTTCACCTCGCGTGCTGAACGATGGCGATCAGTTCCAGATCGATGGTGTCACCTATGAGATCGAGACGGGGACGACTCCGGTTGGAACTCCGGGTGTTCGAACCGTATTCTACAAGACATCGATGAACAACGAGCAGTTCGCGAAAGCCTTGCGAGACGCTGTTCCTGGGACGATTCAAGTTGGGTTCGAGGGCAATCGTTTGAATTTGAGCGGTGCCACAAGCGGCCAATTCGACACGCTCGTCAACCGTCGAGTGGCAACGAGAACCAGCTCTAATGGTGGGATTTCGGGGCAAGCGGCGATCAACTTTTTGGCGCAGGATACCGCGGAAACGATTGCGGCCAGAGTGGTTCAAGCGATTCGTGCGCAGTTGTTGCCAGGTATCAGCGCTGTTCAAAGG
>JBILVV010000285.1:0-6547 GCA_044370255.1 Pirellula sp. | reverse complement strand
CGCCAGGAATCCCGGGTCGCACCAACGAAGTGAGCTTGCAAGGACCCGCTTCGATTACTTCTGCCAATTCTGTAAACGGCTCGATTCGACGGATGGGCGTACTTGCTGGAAACGGCACAATCACGGGTATTGCAGGTGTTGGAAACAGTCTTTATGCCGTCAGCGATGTTGGCGGTTTGTATCGCGTCGATCAAAACCAACTCAACGATAACTTCCCAGGAGCCATCGGTACTTTCCTGGAGACGAGTTACGAACTGCGTGGAATTCGCTTCCAGGGCTTGGTTCGGGGACCGACCAACGCGGCCGGTGGTGCTTATGCCAATCTGCTATTCGGCATGGCGGATGATGGACGGATCTACGCCTTTGATACACTCGGTTACTTGCAGCCCATTTTTGCCAATGGTGCAACCTCTGTCGAAACAGGTATTAGCGGATTGAATGGTGTAGCCTTCTCCAATCTGGACTTCAACCTGTGGCATGAGTCTTTTCGACGTGGGGGCAACCCTGGTCATGGCGTGAATGCTGATATCGAAGGGAATGGTCCGTCTGCCGGAGGTCGGAGCTGGTACTTTGGATTCGAAGGGCCTGGAGCTCATAGCAATGCGTTTTTGGGTGGTGCTTTGAACCCGCTCGGAGCGCCCAGAGCGGTCGGATCCCCGCTGCTCAACAGTTACAACTTCCCCGGAGGAGCGATGGGGGTACTGGAGAGTGCGCCGATTTCGCTTGCGGGAATCAGTGCAGCCGACCTGCCATCGTTGTATTTCAACTATTTCTTGAGTACCGATCAAGGGTCGTCGGGATCGGCTCCCATGACGGATTCGTTCCGGGTTTATGCTGCAGGCGACAACGGGAACTGGATCCAGTTGGCAACCAACAATGACTCGGAGGCTGCGGTTGAGCGATTGGTCGATAACGTAACCGGAGCGATCCCCAATGGCACGGTTCCAACAGAAGCGGTCAGCAATCCTTCGGTTGCTTGGCGACAGGCACGGGTCTCTTTGGCGGGCTTGGCCGGCAACCGGGAGGTTCGGTTCCGCTTCGAATTTAGTACCGCTGGCGGATTGGGGAACAATTATTTTGGTGGCCGAGGGCAAGAGCTTCGCACGATCGCCGGATCCCGACTGCGGGACGGCCAAGTCTTTACGGTGAATGGTCGATCATTCGAACTGGATATGGGACCGACGATGGTATTCCCGTCGGGGGCAGGAATCCGCCATACTGAGACGATGACGGTGAATGGCGTGTCCTTCACATTCTGGAATACTTCCTCAGGCCCCACACCTGCGTCTACAGCGACGCTGAGATACATCGAGTATCGATCGTCCGATACTCCCTCGGAGGTTGCAACCGCGGCTTTGGCAGCGCTCAATAGCGCGACGTACGAGTACAGTGTCTCGACACTTAATCCTCCGCTGTCGCCCGAACCTTCGACTCGCAACGAAGTGATCGCTTCGGCGACTCCTATCGGAAACATCCCTGGAGTTCGGACGCGTATTACAAGCGTTGGCGTGATCGGTGATATCGTCCCGGGAACTGGCGAGAATGCCGATACTCCGCGGCGGGACGTTGACATGTTGCGAGTCACTCTGGAGGCAGGATCAGCCCTCAAGGTAAAGGTTGATGCCGGTGCAGTTAGTTCGATGCTTAATCCCCGTGTACGAGTCTTCGATGCTTCCGGAAAGGAGATTGCAAAGACGATTCAGAGTCTCGGCCTGGATGTCGAGTTGAATGTTACCGTAGTTGATGCTGGGGAGTATTTCATTGGCATCTCGAATACCGAACTCAGTGATTCTTACAATCCAAACGTGGAAGAAGGCCGATCGTCTGTAGGGGCGACGGGGCTGTATCAACTGACTTTGGAGATCACGCCGCGTGTGAGCATGTCGGTGGTCGATAACCGTTTGCAACTTCGGGGGCTTACTCCGATTGCTTTGTCGACAACTGGCAGCCAAATCCAGTTGGAAGGTCGCAAGGGGACTGGGAATAAGGTTCAGCAGATATACGCGTCCGGGACCCCCACAGGAGGAACCTTCACACTCACGGTGAATGACGGTCGGACAGCTCCACAAGTCACTTCGCCGATCGCTTGGAACGCGACTGCTGCGGAGGTACAGGTAGCTCTTGAGCGGCTATCCAACGTGCGAGCAGGGAATGTTTCTGTGGTGGGAGCTTCGCTTCCTGGAGGAACGTTGACGGTTACTTTCGGTGGAGACTTGGCGACTGCGAGTATCGCTCAGATGACCGACGACGACAGTCGAATCGTGGGTGGCGGGATAAGCATTGCAACCGTTGACACGATTCCTGTGGAGATTCTTCAGACCATGTCTTCTCGGGACGTCGCTACCGCAGTAGCGCGGGCCATTGAGCAAATGGTGTCAAGCAGTGCCGATCAGTATCCAACGATTTCGCAGAGAGAAGATTTCTTGGATATGACAGGCTATCTGGTTCAATCCCCTGGACCTTTCTTCGCCAACGGAGCACGCGCCGGCGACGATACCTCCGAATATGCGAGGGCTGCACGTCGACCAGCATTCCGCGCCCAGAACAACTCCTTCGAAGGATTGTTTCTGGACGATTTTATGATCGGCTTGGCGGAGCGTGGTGAATTCGTGACTGGCGCAACCCCGAATACGAACTTCGTTTCAGTACCGAGCCCAGGAAGCGAGATCCTGGTCGGTAGCTATCAGCTGGAAATCCGAACGGGTACGGATTACGGAACACCGACACGAACGGGAATTGTCCTCAACCGAGCTTTCGATCCGAATCAGGCTTTGAACAATACCGTTGAGATTCGGTTTAACGATTCAACGAAGATTTCAGATGGCAGCAAGCTTACGATCAACGATGGAACAAATTTCATCACATTGGAATTTGATGATGTGTCGATTCCAGTTGGTACTCCCGGTCGCGGAGTGCAACCGGGCAACCTCGCGATACCTTTTAATCCGACGGCGAACGAATCAGCCTTTGTGATCGCTGAGCGTTTCCGAAACGCAGTCAATTCCTCGGTGGTGCAGAGCGTTCTCAACGTTGGTGCCCTGTCCTCAGACGGATCGAGCACCGGTCGCAACTCGGTAGATGTATCGCTGGTGGGGTCGGTGACGGTCAGTATGGATTCGGATATCGGTTTCATCTTCAATCGATCGCCAAACCTGCGCTTCAACACCTCCAGCTCTGTTCGCGATGGGGATGTCATTCGGATCGAAGATGGGATGAATTCGGTCGAACTCGAATTCAACGACA
Organism: Pirellula sp.; assembly: GCA_044370255.1. Taxonomy (GTDB): domain Bacteria; phylum Planctomycetota; class Planctomycetia; order Pirellulales; family Pirellulaceae; genus JBKCUI01. Next base: position 3,304 of record JBILVV010000285.1, on the reverse strand, counting down.
GCACTGCGGTTGCAGGTAGTCCAGGTTTTGGAGTTCGTACTGGAAATATTGAAATACCATTCAATTCATCGGTCGTTGAGTCTGCCGTATCGCTGGCTTCGCGAGTTCTGTCGATCATCAATTCTCCCGCAGTTCAATCGCGAGTTCGCGTCATCGCCTACCCAGTTGCTGGTTTGGGTGGACAAGCCTCCGATGCGATCACGATCGGTGGTGCAGTTGGAATCTCTGTTTCCTCGTCGGGGATCGGTGCAGTGGTTTCCCAGTTGCTCGAAGGGGATCGAAACGTGACTCGAGATCAGGGACAAGTCCTGATCGAGAATTCTCGCATATCGAACTCATCCGATTTCGGAATAGCTTTGTTGGCCGATGCTCGTGATTCAGTCTCGCGAGCGCCCAACCAGGGAAGTGTTCGGAATTTACTGACAATCAACAACCAACGGTTGATTCCCGGCGCAGTTGTCATGAACAACGAGTTGATCGCAAACCGAGCGGGGGGCATCCGGATTTCCGGCGAGTCGGCAACCACTATTGATCTTCCGCCAGCTCCCGTACCCTTCGCACGCGTTGTGAACAACACGATTCTTGGAGGACGAGTATCGACCGTTCCTGTACCTACATCGAGCACCATTGCCGGCGCATTCTACAAGACCGGGTCTTTAGCCTTCGCAGACAGCGTGGTGTTGTACGATCCGCGTGCAGGTGGCGGTCCTGTACCTTTGTCAGGCCTTCAGGATCCTAATCAAGCCTTGGGTGTGCCGAATTATAGCAGCGTGGGTGAACCTCGACCGAACCAAGGAGTGGTTTCGCTCGGACGCGGCGGCATACTTGTCCTTCGCTTCGACGATAACATTCTTACAGGATCGGACGATGCTAGCCCAGACCTTGCTGTTTATGAAGTTGGAGCTGCCGAGTTAGTTCGTGTGGAAGTCAGTTCAGATGGAGTGACCTACACGTCGGTTGGGTCAGCATCCTACAACAAACCATTTATCGACTTGGATCAGTTTGGCTTCAATTCACTTAGCCAGCTCTACTTCGTGCGTCTCACCGACGAACCGGGCGAGGGTGGCATCAGCGGAGATTCTGTAGGCGCAGACATCGATGCAGTTGGGGCACTGTCATCCCGGGGCGGCTACCGATACACTCCAGGCGGTACGGGTATTCAAGTTCAAAACAGCGCGAGCCCAACCCTACTCAATAACATCGTAGCCAACAGCGGTGCAGGGGTCAGTGTTTCCGCTAACAGCAGCACTACGGTGATTGGAGGGACCCTTTATCAAGCGAATACTCAGAACGTCGTGGGTGCTTCGGTTGGCCAATACCCGATCATTGTCGGCGCTGGTGTTCCGCTGTTCACGGATGTTGGAAACCAGAACATGTACCCGGTTCCTGGCGCTTTATCCATCGACTCATCGATCGATAGTCTACTAGATCGCGACGCGATGCTAGCGGTCAAAGCGGATTTGGGTTTGGCCCCTTCACCGATCATCGCTCCTGCCTTGGATATCTATGGGGCCCTGAGGGTGGACGACCCTGCCGTGACCGCTCCTCCAGGTATCGGGGAGTCGATTTTCAAAGAACGGGGAGCTTCTGATCGATCTGACTTCCTCGGTCCAATTGCGGTCGCGATCAATCCGTTGGACAACGATGCTGCAGGTTTGGATGGCAATCCTGCCCAAGGGACCATCGAACTGGTCAGCTCAAGTTTGCGAACTATCGATATTCAACTGCTCGATGCATCCGCTCTGAACAATATGTCTCAGGGATCGGATATTGATCCGAGCACCGTACTATCCAGTGCGATCACCGTATCGAAGAATGGGAAGACGTTGTTAGAAGGTAGAGACTACCGTTTTGGCTACGACGCGACCAGCAAGTTGATCCGCCTCACCTCCCTCTCGGGTTTATGGGAATCAGGAGCCTTTTACACCATTCGCTTCATCGTCGGTCAGGAGCAGTCGATCCGTGCAGTTGCTCCGGCGCAAATGACCGATGGAGCAGTATACACCGTTCTGGACGCAAACAAGTCTCCGAACTATTTCGAAATCGAAACGGGACTGCGACTGAATATTCCTACTTCGCTAGATGGACTGACACACAGCATCCTCGATGGCACCATTTTCCGTATAGACGATGGAAATCGTCGTGTCCTGTTCGAATTCGATAACAACAATGTGTTCTCCACTGGGGTCAGGGTGGTACCTTTCAACACCCAAGACCTTCCCTCCGTGTTGGCTACGAAAATCGCAGATGCTATTCGATCCGAAGGTTTGAATTTGACAGTTCAGCCATTCGGAACCAATTCGATTCAGATACTGAGTCAAGCTCCGGTTCGATTCATCTCGGAGAGTAGCGGCATCGCTTCGATCGGTCAGACGGGTACTACACCGGTCTACGGAGTGCAGGTCCAAGCCGTAGCAGGTGTGCCTCAGGGAATTTTCGACGGTCAGACATTCTCCGTTCAGCGGGGTGGTCTAGTCGCAACCTTTGAGTTCGATGGCAACTCAACCATACAGCCCGGAAACATCCGAGTTGGATTGGATACCGGTTCGCTGAGCAATCAGGCTTCATTGATCGCTTCCGCGATCAATGGTTCCGGATTGGGAGTCGTCGCAACGGCAGGAGCCAATGGTTACGTATCCGTAGGCACCGATCCGACTGTCCGAATCTCGGCCGGTACGAGCGGCTTCAACGTGGTAGGGGTGTCGGGGCGAAATGCCACCACACCGATCACACTCGACTTTACAACCATCTCAACGGCGGAACAGGTCGCTGAACTCATCCAAACCGTCCTGGCCTCAGCCAACATGACCGGTGTCAAACCGCAGCTGTTCGGTACGATTGTTCTCGTTCAGGGGTCCACGGGTGTGACCGGTAGCGGCGTGGAAGCCGTCCAAGGCATTCGGGATCGAGCCGGAAATCCGATTCGAGCCACCGAGATCACCGGCGAATCGATGATCAATATCTTCGTTGGCGAGGGCTTCGACTACGGCGATGCTCCCGACCCGATGTATCCGACACTTAAAGATAACAACGGAGCTCGGCACAAAGTCACTCGAGGATTTTCCTTGGGGCCAACCGTGAATGCGGATCCAGATGCGAGGTTGATCGACGCGGATGTCGATGACGGAGTGGTTTTCCAGCCCCTTGTTCGAGGTTTCCAGACCAGTCTGAAGCTTGTCAATAACATTGTTCCTGAAAGTCTAATCTCTCAAGGCTATGCGACTGTTTGGATTGATTTCGATGGCGACGGAATCTTTGAATCCGATGAAAGGTTTACCGTGAGTGGGCGGCTGGCGATCGGAGA
>JBILVV010000119.1:0-12056 GCA_044370255.1 Pirellula sp. | reverse complement strand
ACATGCAATGGGTTTTGATTTCCGCTCCCGGGCATCCTTTCATGCAACGAACGATGGAAATCATGCTCGACAATATGCGAGAGAACCGTTATCCCCACAGCGTCCATCAAATGACCGGACCGGTTCCGTACACACAGGCGGTTCAACAATGCCTTGTAGAGAACCCGAATGTCCCCCATCGAGTCATCGACATTGAACATGGGGATGTGTTTCATTTTCGATACACATTCGCCAAGCCGAGCTTGTACGGTTTAAGTCGTCGCGATCATTGGCGCACGAATCAGGCCGTCAGACCGGTCCTGCATCCGGCCGATACGCAGGTCGCTGCCTGAGGGAAATCGTAGGGCATCAAAGCTGAATACATCCACCGCCTATTAGGGCCAAATCCATGAAGATCATGCTACTACATGCTCCAGATCCTCTGGTACGGGAATTGAGCCGACGCGGCCACGAGGTACTTTCTTGCAATACGATTCAACGCCCTTCAACCAACGTGCCTGCGGAACCGGTTGGCATGATACCAGTCCGCTATTCCAACTTCGGTGGCCGCAAGAAGATCAGCCCGAAAGCGATTCGTTGTGTGGCTGAACATATCCGCGTATTTCAACCGGATGTGCTCCACGCTTTCTCCCCCTCCGCGTTGGCTTGGGGGATCCTTGGCAGCACAGGCCAACGCAATCGCCCAAAGATCATTTCCTTTCGCGGAATCACTCGGTCACTGCGCCGACTCGACCCAGCGGAATGGGTTACTTATTTGTCTCCGAGCGTAGCGATGCATGCTTGCGAATCGAAGGCCGTCATGGATGCCATGCTCAAAAGCGGAGTGAGCCGCGATAAGTGCGATGTGGTTTACAACGTCCATTGGGACTTCGATCCTGAAAAACCAGCAGAGGCATGGCGATCGGAATGGAAGATCGATCGAGATGATTGGGTGATCGGCACTGTTGCAAGTGTTCGCCCTGTCAAAGGGATCGATCTGTTGGTCGAAGCCGCAATCCGCATGTGCGACCTGCCGAAATGGCGACTTGTGATCGTGGGCACGTTGGATGACCCCAAAGTCGCAAGATTGTGCAAAAGGCCGGAACTGAGAGGGCGAATCGTGCTGGCGGGACACTGCTACAACGCCCCATCTGCCATGAAGGCGTTCGACGTTTTCGCGATGCCATCGCGAAGCGAAGGACTCTGTCGCGCATTGATCGAGGCCATGACACTTGGAATTTGCCCAGTCGTCAGTGCAGCCGGAGGGATGAAGGAGTTGGTGCGGAACGAACAGGACGGATTGGTCGTTCCTATCGAAGATATCTCAGGGCTTCATCAGGCTCTGCGACGGCTTTATCGAGATGAGCAGCTTCGCAGACGCTTTGCGGAATCCGCCATGGATCATGTGCAAACCCTGTGCAGCCCAACCATTGTCGCGAAGAAATTAGAGGGGATGTACCTCGCAACCTCCAAGACGTTGGCGCGATGCGCCTAGCGATTAGGAAATTTCGAACCTTTGCGCAAACATGACCACAAATGCAAACATGACCACAAATATGGTGTAGACTTCTTTACGACCCTACGCGATGTTTCTCCCTGGCAAAGCACATGAGGGTTGCGGTAAATGGAAAATCGCTGAGATGCAAAAGGAAATCGCTCAGTTTCTTCGATACCTGGACGTGGAAAAGAATGCGTCGGATCTGACGATCAAGTCCTACCGCGAGGACTTGATGGACATGGCAGATCTTTTGACGCAAGGGGAAACACGCGTTGTAAAGCCCTCGGATGTGAATCCGAACGACTTGAGGAAGTACGTTACCGCATTGCATGATGCGGGTTATGCCAAGACGAGCATTGCCCGGAAATTGGCGTCGCTGCGAAGTTTCTTTCGCTTTGCCCAGCGGCAGGGGATGGTGGAGAACAATCCAGCCAAACCACTTCGAAATCCTCGGGCAAGCCGGAAGTTGCCCCATTTCTTGACTGCTGAAGAGATCCAAAGGCTCTTGAATGCTCCGGACAAGACGAGCGAGCTTGGGTTGCGAGATGCGGCAATCCTAGAGGTTACCTACAGCGCTGGCCTTCGCGTCAGCGAGTTGGTTGGGATGAATGATGGAGACATCGACTTTGCGGAAGGGGTGGTAAGGATACGCGGTAAGGGGCGCAAGGAACGATTGGGAGCCTTGGGTTCCTATGCCGTGAACGCTCTCCACGGTTACTTTACGCAGCGCAGGCCTCCACGCCCGCAAGTTCGCGAAACCCCAACGTTTAGAAACAAATTTGGAGGCAGACTGACAACGCGCAGCGTTGCTAGGATGCTCGAGAAATACATCCAGCAATGCCAACTCGACTCCCGCATCACTCCTCACACGCTCAGGCACAGTTTTGCGACTCACCTCCTCGATCGCGGAGCAGACATTCGAAGCGTGCAGGAACTGCTCGGACATAAGAGCTTGGTTACCACGCAGATCTACACACACGTCAGCACGGCATCGTTGCAAGCCGCTTATGTCAAAGCCCACCCGCGGGCACGGGAAAATCGGAGCGCGGCGATCTATCCTGCGTAGCCCAATCGGATGCCAGGACGAACGGATGCCAGGGCGAACCGCGAGCCCAAAGATTTCCGGAAAAAGTTATTGAAGTCTACCTGGCAATGTCACCTCGCCGCGCTGATAAATCTGGACAGCCGGTTACAATAGTGCGGTGCTGATGCTTCAGAGGATTCGTACGATTGGGCTCTTCTCGTTTCGCCATGATGGTTCGTTCCAAGCAGAAATCTAGATCGGCCAGGTTGACTCCACCGGAGTCGTTCGCGAAGTCCGTGAGCCTCGATGATTTCGACCCGCTCAACCCAAAGACAGTTCAAAAAACCGCAATTAATCCAACTTGGGCCCGCGTTCGATTGGCAATTTTGCTGGGAATCCTCATCCCACTCACCGTTTTCGGCTACAACCACAATCGCCAAAACTCTTTGCGACTCCGCATCCAGCGTTCGCTGGACTCCTACGACAATCGCGCCGCCCTGCGAGACATTAAGACCTTGGAGCGGCGTATCGGCTTGACCGGAGAAACAGCATTCCTCCGAAGCCGCGCTTATCGCCGTCTCGGGGAGGACGTTCCGTTTGCCCAGTTTTCTGAACTTGCTCGCCAACTTGGCTATTCTGAGGAGAAAATCAAAAACGAGAAACTGCTCCGCGATCTACATCTCGGCAGTGTTGATAATCTGCAGGAATCGATCGCTCTCGCGATGATCGCACCGGATGCAGATCTCGAGGAAATCGGTCCAGCAGTGGTATACGGGATGCTCGGCAAGCTTGACTTCGTCGGGGTGAATCGCTTTCTTGAATCATGGAGCCTGGAGAACAGCAACTCGCCTTGGATTCCCTTCTTTAAAGGGATGATGTCCATTGCGGGTCGCGATATGAAAGGAGCACTTCAGTCCTTTGAAGATTGCGTCAAAGCTCATCCAAGTTTCGTCCCCGCATACGGACAACTGGGTGCCGCCTACCTAAGATCTCGTGAGAACGAAAAAGCCATCGCGCCCACCCGCCGCTATCTCCAAAGTGTTCCCGAAGACATGGACGCGGTATCCGTATTGGCAAATGCATTGCTCAACCTCGACCGCGGAGATGAAGTAATCGAATTGCTGAATCCCTTGGTTGAGTCTGGGAAAGCGACTGTTGAAATGCGAACGATCTTGGCGAGACTGTACCAGTCCCGCGAGGAATGGAACAAAGTGATCGATACCCTCAGCTCGGTTGCTCTCTTATGGCCCGAGGATGTGCGTATAGCCAACCTACTGAGCCAATCCCACCAAGCACTCGGGAACGAACAAGATGCGGTGAGATACTCCAAGGTCGCTCAGGACGGACAACAGGATGTTCAATCTATCGACCAGCGGCTGTCGAAAATACTCAGCGGCCAAGACAGGACTGCAGAGAAACATTACGAGCTCGGACACATCCTGATGCACAAACAGTCGCGCGAAGAGGGACTTCAATGGCTCGGCTCAGCACTTACCATCGATGCTACTTACTTGCCAGCTCATGAGGATCTGGTTCTTTACTTTAACCGGATCAACCAGCCTGAACTCGCGGCTCGCCACCAACGGTATATCAATCTTCGGCGGGGAACTCCATGAGACCGTCGCGTCGAGCGACCGACAACTCGTCGGCTCGCCAACGCAGCTATCGTTGCGGTCTCGCTACCGCATTGATGTTGCTGTCGCTCTCGGGTTGCGATCCTCAACCGAGCAATGACGCCGTCAATAGTCAACTTCTGGACAGCTCGAAGACATCGAAAGCGATGCCGCAAGCAAATGACTCTCAGGCCTCAACACCCATCCGTGTCGATTGGATCAAAGGTGCGTTAGCCGGTTGCATTTATCGTAATGGAAGCGAGCAACAGCTTCATTTCCTGCCGGAAACGACCGGGGGTGGAATTGCGATCATCGACTACGATCGCGATGGACGAGTAGATGTTGTCGCCGCAGGTGGTGGATACCCCGTTCCCTCTGAGAAAGCGATGCTAGGTTACCCAGGTTCGCTCATGCGATCCTTTGGCAACTTGCGTTTTTCTTCGATGGAATCCAATGCCCGAATGGATCTATCCGAGATCTACCATGCAGCGATCGCGATCGGAGACTGGGATGCAGATGGTTTCTCAGATCTGCTCGCGACCGGCTATTCTGGCCTGCAATTACTACGGAACCAAGGAGACGGCACTTTTGAGAAGATACCTACGAAGCAAATCGGCCTAGCAGATTCTCTCTGGAGTGCGTCGGCGGCATGGCTCGATGCAGATGGGGACGGACTTCTGGATCTTTACATAGCTCACTACGCCGACTGGAGTTACGAGCATGACCCTAAATGCAATTCGCCGAAAGAAAGCGGTAGCACGGAACAAGTACCCGATTACTGCGGACCACGGCAGTACCGTGGCCTATCTGATTCCTTGTTCGCAAATCGAGGAGACGGCACATTTGACGATGTAAGTGAGTCAGCAGGAATTTCCGATACTTTGCGCGGCCTTGGGGTTCTCGCCGCCGATCTCGATGGCGACCGGGACACCGACCTCTATGTGGCAAACGACGTCGACCCGAATCTACTCTACAGAAACGAAGGCGGATTTCATTTCACCGAAATGGCCCGGCGATCGGGAGTGGCGTGCAACGACGTGGGAATTCCGGAGGGAAGTATGGGAATCGCTCTAGGAGACTTCAACCGCGACGGCCGATTTGACCTTTGGGTTACGAACTACCAAAACGAAATCGGTGCGCTGTACCGTGCGAGCGGTAATCTACTTTTTTCATACGCCTCACATGGGGCTCGCATCCCCTTGACTGACGAAGGAGCGGTGGGTTGGGGAACCGCTTTTGCTGATATGGACCTCGACGGCAACGAAGATATTGTCATCGTCAACGGACACGTCGAACTGCATTCGAATGGCTCCACGTTCGAGCAACGACCTCAGATCCTTCAAAACGTCGAGCGCAAGTACTTTCGATTGACGTCGCGAGACGACAGCGACTTCCTATCGACCCCTCAATCGGCACGCTCTCTGGCAATGGCCGATTTCAATGATGATGGACGAATGGATTTCGTAGTAAGCCGTATCAATACCGAGGCAGTGCTAGTTACCAACAGAACTGAGACCGATGGTGCCTACCTCAAGGTGAGATTGGTAGGAACGCGATCCAATCGCGATGCGATCGGCACGACAGCACGAATGAATTCGGGAACAGAAATCCTCGTCCGCCAGATCGTTGGAGGAGGAACCTACGCCGGCACCAACGATTCCGTGATTCATTTCGGGATCCCAGCCAGTGGATCCAAGGACAAACCTCAATTGACGATCCTGTGGCCGAGCGGCATCGAGCAAAAAGTCGAAGTCGATGGATGGAACCAGGAGCTCCTTATTGTGGAACAGGAATAGGTCTGGCGTGGATTCGAGAAATCACTCCTTCTCAGAACCCAATACATCGACTGCGATATGGCTGAGCCAGTTACGGTGGATCGCCGTTGCAGGACAACTCGTAGTCATCGGATTTGTTTCAGCATTCCTGAAGATCTCCCTCCCCTTGATTCCGTTACTGGTAATCGTTTCCGGAACGGTGATCACCAATGTCCTATTGATGTGGTGGGCGTATCGGGTGCGAGCTGGGAAACCCAATGCGGGAGCGTCCGCAACCGATTCCTCGGAATCGATCGGCAGCCAAGGGCTCGGACTTTTACTACTCCTCGACGTAGCAACCCTCACTGGACTTCTTTATTTCTCCGGCGGCGCCGCCAATCCCTTCTTCTTTTTTTACTTCGCAAATATCGCAGTCGCTGGCATTATGTTGTCTCGTTTCTGGATGCTGGTCATTACTTTCGCTTCGGTGGCATGTGGTGCTTGGCTCCTATACAACGCAACATCGCTAACCGTCTTCAATAATTCTCCACTCGATCCACAAGCCTCCTGGGGCGTCACGAAACTGGCATTCTTGATCGCATTTGCCACTTGTTGCGGCGTTCTTGCCTATTTCGTATCGATGCTCGCCATCGAAGTACGGCAACGGGACCGCAAACTCGCTATCGCTGAAAAAGAAAAAGAACGGGCTCAACGACTCGAAGCCCTCGCGACCCTGGCGGCTGGCGCGGGCCATGAATTGGCCTCTCCATTATCCACTATTGCGGTCATTGCCGGGGAACTCTCGCGATCCTTCGATAAACACGATATCCCAGACAAAGTACGTCGCGATTTCGGTTTGATTCGCGAGGAGCTCAATCGCTGCAAGGACATCCTTCATCGCATGAAAAGCGGGGCGGGAGAAGCGGCCGCAGAACACCTTCACCCGGTCACGCTCAAGGAGATCCTCGACGACACCGTCACCGCCATGCGAGAACCCAATCGCGTCATCATTCAGATGGAACGTGCCGTCGGAGATTTCCAGGCTTTGCTCCCCAAGCAAGCGATCTCGCAGGCACTTCGCAATCTGATCCAAAACGGACTCGATGCATCTTCCGTCACTCAAACTGTCCATGTGCTTTCTACGATCGTGCTGGAAAGCGACGACGACCGAACATGGGTACTTGAAATTATTGACCAAGGGACGGGGATGACTGATGATGTGATTCGTCGCATCGGGGAGCCCTTCTTTACAACCAAAGAAGTTGGCGAGGGGATGGGCCTGGGCGTATTCCTGACCCGAAACGTGATCCAAGGCCTCGGCGGAGAACTTCGGTTCGTCCGAGGCGTACAGGGTGGTACGCAATGCACCGTTCGTATTCCACTCGAGAGTTGAAGCATCCCCGAACGTACACTGGACCAACAACCACTTTAAGCTCGCGGGAATTTAAATGTTTGGCCTGGGTTTTTTCGAGATCTTTATACTGCTGGTAATTCTCTTTTTACTCATAGGCGTACCGGCTACCATCATAGGGATCATCATCTTGGTCACTCGAACCGCAAACAGACGTGCCGATGAAGACAGGAAAAGAGAGTAGCAACCGAGCGCCGCAGATTTTCATTACCAAACGCGTGCGCGACGCAAGTCTTTCCCTCACTTACGTTTCGGGTTGTGATTGCATCGAAAAGCGCAACTTCAAAACTCACGCTTCGGGTTGAGTTAGATCCGACGCGCAAATCCAAAACGAATTCCAAGCCCTAAATTGCGAGCAACAAGCGACTGGGGGCTTCAAGATAAGCAATCACGTCATTGAGGAATCTCGCGGCTGTGGCGCCATCTACCAATCGATGGTCATAAGCGATGCTCAACGGCATCATCAATCGCGGCTTGATCGAATCATCGTCCATCACCATCGGCAACTTGCGAGACCGCCCAACGAGCAGGATCGCCACTTCGGGGACGTTGATAATCGGAGTGGAATAGGTTCCACCGATCGCGCCGAGATTGCTGATCGTGAACGTGCCGCCTCGCAAATCGCTTACAGAGAAATCGTTGCTCCGGACACGCGAAGACATCTCTGACAATGCATAGGCGATATCCGGAATCGACATGCGGTCGGCATCCTTCAAGACCGGAACTACCAATCCTCGTTCGGTATCAATAGCAATCCCGAGGTTGACGTAATCCTTGTAGATGATCTGCTCGTTCTCGGTATCGATCACCGCGTTGAGTGCTGGGTGATGTCTCAGGGCTGTTGCCACAGCCTTGATGAGGAACGGCATGGTGGTCAGCTTGATGCCACGCGACGCGTAATCGTCTTTGCTGGTTTGGCGGAACGCTTCCAATTCGGTTACGTCGGCATCATCGAAATTGACAACCCGCGGAGCAGTCGACCACGACTTGTTCATCTGCGCGGCGATCGTCTTGCGAATCTTGCTCATCCGATCGACGCGGATCGGGCCGTAGTCGTCCTGCGAAGCGACTCCTGGTTTGGATTCGCTTCCTGCTTTGGCGGAAGCAGCCTTTTGGGATGCGCTGGGCGACAGTCCTGGCGAGGTGGTCGTTGCTCGAGCCTGCAACGACTGGTTCGCGTGTCGAACGACTGCGAGAACATCCTCTCGCGTGATTCGGCCCCCTTCGCCTGTTCCTTGAACGTGCGAAAGATCCACACCGACTTCTCGAGCAAAACGGCGGATCGCAGGTCCGGCTGCGATCGAATCGTCTGCGTTTGTGCTCGCAGCGGCCGAGGCTACTGCGGTAGCCAAAGCAGGTGCCGATGCGGGCGCAGGTACCGGTGCTGGTGCTGGTGGGGCTGCAGGGATTGCCGGTTTGGCGACGGGAACCGCAGCGACCTCTGGCTTTGGAACTGCCGGAGTAGGATTAGTTGGTGCCGGATTAGCTGGTGCCGGATTAGCTGGTGCTGGTGGAGCCGATGGTGCAATAGCCGCTGCACCGGTCGCTTCAATCGTGGCGATTACCGAACCGACCTTCACCGTTTCCCCCTCTTTAACCGTGACGCTCAGGATCTTTCCAGCGACAGGACTGGGGACGGATACCGTTGCTTTGTCGGTTTCCATTTCGACGAGGGATTGTTCTTTCTTGACGACGTCTCCCGCCTTGACCAACACTTCGAGGACGTCGCCGGATTCAATACCTTCACCCAAGGACGGGAGCTTGATTTCTGTAGCCATGGCAAATGAAAAACGAGAATCGAGATAGGAAATCGTTGTGACTAGGCGAACAGCGGATTGGGCTTTTCCGGATCGTATCCGAGATCCCGAATAGCCGCCGCCGCTTCTGAAGCGGGAACCGCCCCACTTCGACTGAGACGGTAAAGGGTCGCGATGACGACCGATGCGGCATCGACCTCAAAGTGACGGCGGAGTGCAGGACGCGTTTCGCTGCGTCCCATGCCATCGCATCCGAGGACAAAGTAGTCTTGGTCGAGATAAGGATGCAGTTGCTCGCCGACGGCTCGCACATTATCGCTCGCGGAGATGATTGGGCCGGAGACGCCTTCGAGCACTGTTTGGATGTAGCTATTCTTTCGAGGTTGGTCGGGATGAAGCATGTTCCAGCGTTCGCAGGACTGCGCATCGCGGCGAAGCTGCGTGTAACTGGTGACACTCCATGTATCGCTTGCGATGCCGTACTTCTCTGCGAGTATCTTCTGGGCTTCGAGCACATGCCTTAGTATTGCACCGGACCCGAATAATTGAACCCGTGCGCGGGGTTTGTCGACATCGACCGACTTAAACTTGTAGATACCGCGAATGATGCCCTCTTCAATTCCTTCAGGCATCGCGGGCATTTCGTAGTCTTCATTGTGGACCGTGATGTAGTAGATCGCGGTTTCGCCCTCTTGATACAAACGTCGCATTCCGTCCATCACAATGACCACGGTTTCGTACGCCCACGCAGGGTCGTAGGCTCGAACGGTCGGGAACGCCATTGCGTTGAGATGGCTGTGACCATCCTGGTGTTGCAGACCTTCGCCGTTGAGTGTTGTTCGGCCTGCGGTTCCGCCAATCAAAAAACCCTTAGCGCGCATATCCGCGCCAGCCCAAATCGAGTCGCCGACTCGTTGGAAGCCGAACATGGAGTAGTAGATATAGAACGGGATCATGTTGATGCCGTGGGCCGAATACGCCGTACCGGCCGCAACGAAGCTACTCATGGACCCGCATTCGGTGATCCCTTCCTCGAGTATCTGACCGTCGCGAGCTTCTTTGTAATATGCCAACTGGTCGGAATCGACTGGCTCATACAATTGTCCCGCGTGCGCGTAGATACCGATCTCGCGGAAGAGTCCTTCCATACCGAAAGTTCGTGATTCATCCGGAACGATCGGAACAATGACATTGCCTATGTTTTTGTCTTTGACCAAACGGCCGAGCAAACGGACGAAACCATTGGTGGTCGAAATGGTCTTGCCCTCGAGTTGCGTGCTCATGAACTTGCGGTAGTCCTCGAGCGTCGGCGTTTCCGTCACCGGATGTTTTGTAGGGCGGCTAGGCACGGAGCCCCCAAGCGCGACGCGCCGCTCTTTGAGGTACCGAATCTCGTTGCTGGTCTCGGGTGGTTTGTAGAAAGGAGCGGTTGCCACTTCGTCGTCGGAAATCGGGATGCCGAATCGGCTTCGGAACTCGAGGAGTTCCTTTTCGTTCATTTCCTTTTGGTTGTGAGCGATGTTGCGTCCTTCGCCCGCTTCGCCGAGACCATAGCCCTTGATTGTCTTTGCTAGAATGACCGTCGGTTGGCCTTTGTGTTCGACGGCGGCCTTGAAAGCAGCATAGACCTTCTCGGGGTCATGGCCCCCTCGATTCATCTTCTCAAGCTTCTCGTCCGAATAGTTCGCGACTAGTTTCAACAGCTCGGGATACTTGCCAAAAAAATGTTCACGGATGTAGGAACCGGGCATCCCCGTATATTTCTGATACTGACCATCGACCACTTCGGTCATACGCTGAACGAGCAAACCTGATTCATCTTTTTCGAGGAGGGGATCCCAATCGCTACCCCAAATGACCTTGATCACGTTCCATCCGGCCCCTCGGAATACCGCCTCCAACTCTTGAATGATCTTGCCATTGCCACGAACCGGGCCGTCAAGTCGCTGCAGGTTACAGTTCACGACAAAGACGAGATTGTCGAGTTTCTCACGCGAAGCAAGAGTTATCGCACCTAGAGTTTCCGGTTCATCGCATTCGCCATCGCCGAGGAAGGCCCAAACCTTTTGGCCACGGGTATCCTTGAGTCCGCGATCGTTGAGATATTCGTTGAATCGCGCTTGGTAAATCGCCATGATGGGACCGAGCCCCATGGAGACCGTCGGATATTCCCAGAACTCGGGCATCAGCCAAGGGTGTGGGTAGCTGCTTAAGCCACCTTCGGGAGCCAACTCACGTCGGAAGTTCTCGAGCTTAATTTCTGGTAATCGACCTTCGACGAACGCCCGCGAGTACATGCCCGGCGACGCATGGCCTTGGAAATAGACCAAGTCGCCCGAGTACCCTGATTCACCGCGTCCGCGAAAGAAGTGGTTGTAGGCGACTTCGTAGAGGGTGGCGCTACTGGCAAAGGTGCTGATGTGCCCTCCCTGGCCTTTGTTTTTTTTGTTGGCCCGCACCACCATGGCCATAGCGTTCCAGCGAATGATGCTCTTAATTCTTCGTTCTAATTCGCGATTTCCGGGATAGGCGGGTTGTTCCGCGGCGGGGATGGTGTTGATGTAGGGAGTGGTGGTCTCAAACGGGATCTCAACCCCATCGCGGCGGGCTCGATTGTCCAGTGCGGTCAACAAGTACCGTACGCGTTCATTACCACGGCTCTTGCGAACATAGTCTAGGGAGCCGAGCCATTCGCTGGTCTCCGCAGGATCGACGTCGACCAAGGCTGCTACTTGACCAGCAGCGGCCAGCACCGAAGGGTCGACCTCTCCCAACACTTTTGCGTCGGACATGGATGTGATCATTCCGGATGTAAGGTTTGCCAAGCCCCGAAGTTAAGACGGGGAATCCAATCTGACATTGTGGCTGAATCCACCCCTTGAGGGAAGACGAACTGCGGGCTTCCCCGAGGATTTCACGACCGTTTCGAACCCCGGGAAACGCTAGATTTCTGGTATCTGGCCCCCATTTGAGCGATTTGCTCGGCGATCCATTGGCGGGCATTGGCCGGTTCCAGGAGT
>JBILVV010000495.1:0-3395 GCA_044370255.1 Pirellula sp. | reverse complement strand
CGACACAATATGGTCGGAGGGAATTGCTTTGTCTCTCTTACGTTGCTACTCAAAGGAAGACCGTGTAGACCTTTCAACTCCGATACCAAAGTCCACATCAACCGCGAGGGGAGAAGACGATTCTATTACCCCGACGTCCAAGTGGTCTGCCAATCCAACGATCCTTTGTCCGTCTTTCAAGACCAACCTGTGCTGATCATCGAGGTCCTCTCCCCATCGACGCGTCGCTATGATCTCGATGAGAAAATGACCGCCTACCTGACCATCCCGTCGCTCGAGTGCTACATCGCGCTCGAGCAGCATCAGCCGATCGCGATCGTGATGCGCCGATCCAACGGTGGATTCCTGCGGGAGCTGGTGGAAGGGATTGAGCAGACCATCGATTTGCCGTTCCTCGGTTGTTCCTTGCCGATGCGCGATATCTACGAAGGGATCGAGTTCACGGCCGAGTGCGTCCAGGAACCCGATCCGGAATACGAGTTGAGCGAGGAGGGCCGATCATGAGCAGTGCCGAAAAACCACAATATCACACGGTCGAAGAGTATCTGGCTCTTGAGGAGCAGGCTCAAACCAAAAGCGAGTACATCGATGGTTGGATCCGGGCGATGACCGGAGCGAAGTTCCGTCATGTTCGCGTTGCAACCAATAGCCTGATTTCTCTCGGCATTCAACTTAGAGGTAAGCCATGCATGCCCTTGAGTTCCGACATGAAAGTCCGTATCGATCGCGACGGTACGAAACGCTTTTATTACCCGGACGTCCAAGTGGTCTGCCAGCCAAACGACCCGCTATCGGTCTTCCAAGATCAACCGGTGCTGATCATTGAGGTCCTCTCCCCGTCAACGCGGCGGTACGATCTCGATGAAAAGATGGCTGCTTATCTGACTATTCCTTCGCTCGAGTGCTACATCGCGCTCGAGCAGCATCAGCCGATCGCGATCGTGATGCGCCGAGCCAACGGTGGATTCCTGAGGGAGATGGTGGAAGGGATCGAGCAAACCATCGACTTGCCATTCCTCGGTTGTTCCTTGCCGATGCGGGATATCTACGAAGGGATCGCGTTCACCGCCGAGTGCGTCCAGGAACCCGATCCGGAATACGAGTTAAGCGAGGGAAGTTGAGTCAATCCGGCTCACCTATTTTTAATGCGTCAAGACATTGCGAACGTGGGAGAGGCTACTCATGTTCCGCCGGCTTAAGCCGGTACTACAAACGAAAAATCAACGAAGGGACGATGCCAAATCGTATCAGCGCGATAGGTTTACCGGTTCAATCCGAAAGAAGTAGACCTTGGACTTTCGGTCGGTGATCTCTTGCGGTGGTTGCTGATCGGTGAACGAACCGATCACAGCGCCATCTTCAGTGACTTGGCGATATCCTCCGATGGAGTAGAGGCCAAAGGATTGCTCCGATCGCGCGTAGTCCTGCCAGGTCTCTCCAGCATCTTCGCTGACCAAACACGCCAGATGGCCTCCGTCATTTCCAATCAAGTAGAGTCGCTGGGGATTGGAGGGATGATGCACGAGAAAGCCATCTAAGCCACTTAAGCTGAGGCGATTTCCCAACACCTTCGGGTACTGGTCGATCTGCTTCTTGCCTGTCTTGAGGTCATAGCGAACGTAGTGTTGGCGAGGTGGCTGGGTCTGAGCTTGATAGAATCCGTGCCAGTGCTCGGAAGTCGCCAGCTCGCTGGCGAGCCAAGTATGCACCTCGAATTCATCATCGAGCGTGACTCGCAGAGTGGGGCCGGTTTCGTCGGCGATGATCGGAAGCTCCAGTTTCGTACGGACGCCATCGCCGGAAGCTTGCCAGGAGACGAACGTATCGCCGCCATCTTCCGAGATCATGTGATGGATATCCCGATACATGTACTCGCCGTGCTTCTGCGTGGTCCACGCCAAATGAAGTTCCCCGTTGGGATTGAGTGACATCAGTGGGTACTGCAACAATCCATTGGGCCCCGAGGCGAGCAACACTCGCGAATCGACAAGAGTGCCGTCCAATCGCAGACGATGAAACGTATTGTTGTGAGAGAAGAAATAGAGCCGGTCGCGCGCCGGATCGATCATCGCCGAATACTTGCCGGCCGCTCCGCCGGGAATTCGCGTTGTCTGAGGTACCGGTCGATCTGCCGATGACTTATCGAGCCAAGACTTGATGCTCGATGCTTCCCATCGATCCAAAAACGCATCGCCTCCCACGAAGTCAACACGAAAGAGATACAGATTGCCAGCGGGATCACACTCCAAGACCGGTGGATTGGTCGCATCGGATTGCTCGACGAGAGTAACAAAACTAGCTCCAGCATCGCGGCTGACCAAGAGTCGCCAAGCTTGATCGGTATACGCTTCATTTCGGGAACGCAGATGGGTCATGAAGATCAGCCCACCCCCTTCGACCACTTTCTGGTTGTGGCTTTGAAAAGTTGCGTAGTGGATCACCGGCTCATCGACCATTGTCAAACGAACGCGACCGGGCAGAGAATCGGCGGTTTGAGCCTGACCTCGCGCTGCATGGATCGCGAGGGAGCTCACTAGCAGAACAAAGAGCCGCGAGCAGTAAATAAGTATTGTGGTTGGTTTGTGGGTCATTCCAAATCTTGCCGGATACGCAAAGTAAACGAACGCGAATAAAATCGATGTTGTCCTTATTAATCCATCAAAAAGACAAGAACCATGGCACCGTTGGATTGATTGAGGGCAACGATCGCTAGCCCAGTGATCGCCTCGGAGTCCCCTGCACGATAGAGTCGCAGTTCTTGAATTTCGGGTGAATCAAACACAGCCTGTAAGGCTTCCGCCGCTTCGACTGGACTATCGTGATTTTCCGTAAGCTGCGAGGCAGCAAGAGCGGTAGCGGGATCACTCAGACTCGAAATCTCTTGAAGGATATTCGGCACCGATCCGTGGGGTCTTTGGTGAAGAAGAGCCCATGGTCTGGACCAGTTCTCCTCGCCGAACGCTTCCCAAGATTTACCCACAAAGTGTTTGTAACACGAAAACGCAAATGATTCCAACTCGGCGGACGTGACCCTCGAAGGACTTTGAAAGACCGATGTCCCCAGTGTGCTTTCCGATTCACCACCGAAATTACGGATCAATCGATTGACGGATTCATTCCAGTTGTTTGCCATAAAAACGTACCGGTAAAATGGGAAGTTACGTTCTATTCCATGCGCCTGAGTTTAGGACGAACCTTGTCGGCCTCAATGGCCTCAATGGCTTTTCGAACCGCACTGGCCTTCTGCTTGCTGAGTTTTTTGGGAAAGTCTTTTTCACCTTGGTCGAACATGGCTTCCGTTTCGCGGAGATGCGGGACAACTCGCTGTGCCTCAGCGCCATAGGAAACGAGGATCTTGAGAATTTCAGGCGTACGATGCTCGCTAGCCCATGGGT
>JBILVV010000494.1:0-3399 GCA_044370255.1 Pirellula sp. | reverse complement strand
ACAAGGCCGTTGAGAGTGTGACCACGATTTACGATTTGCACGCAACGATTCTGCATCTGCTCGGATTAGATCACGAGCGATTGAGTTTCTACCATAACGGAATCGAGCGGCGTCTCACCGATGTCCATGGTCGCGTTGTCCGGGACATCTTGTCCTGAGACTCCATCCAATCACATCCGGTTTTTCCGGAGAGTGAAAATGTAATGGTTTCATCGAAGCTATCGATGATTTCAGTTTCCTAGGCTGTCTAGCCCTTGCTGAAAACTCTTTGAAAACAGGTCGAAATAACAGCAGAGGGTAAAACTATCTCCTGTTTGCAAGGAAAACAACTGCAATGCCCGCCGTTGATACTTCGACTGTCAGTTTGCAAGCCGATAATCCACTGAAGACTGCTCGCGGTCTCGTTTCTGACTTGTTTGTGGTTCGACCGTGGATTTATTGGACCGACTTTTTGGTCAGTTTGGCCATTGCCTATTCCGCTTCGATCGTTTTGCTAAAGTTGCCGATGGTGTCTTGGGAGTGGAAGGTGGCAGGATGGTTCGTATCCGTAGCTGCACTCTATCGCGTTAGCCTATTCATGCATGAGATCTGCCATTTCGGAAAAAACGAGATGCGAGGCTTCAAGATTGCATGGAATATTCTAGCAGGCATCCCGATGATGCTTCCTTCATTTTTCTACGAGACCCATCGCGAGCACCATAACACGCGTCATTATGGAACGGAGGAGGATGGCGAGTACCTTCCACTAGCAAGTGGCCGACTGCGTGATGTATTTGCTTTCCTAGCGCAAGTCATCTACATGCCTTTGTTGACTTTTTTCAGGCATCTGGTGGTGACGCCGATATCGTTTCTGAGCCCTTCGTTGCGTCGTTGGGTTCTGGAGCATTGGTCCAGCTTTGTGATCGATCTTTCCTACAAGCGAACGATTCGTCCGCAAGATCCTTTGCGTTGGTGGGCAGCTATGGAAGTTGCCTGTCACCTGCGAGCCGTTGTTTTGGTGCTCGTTATCAGCTCTGGTGTTGAGCCTTGGTACAACCTATTGCTCATCTGGAGCGTTGCATCGACGATTCTACTGATGAATCATGTTAGAACGTTGGCTGCTCATCGCTACCGAAGCGATGGCAAGGCAATGACGCTCGAGGGGCAGATGCTCGATTCCATCGACATATCAGCCCGAGATCCACTGACATTGATTTTGTGCCCCGTGGGATTGCGGTTTCATGCGCTGCATCACATGTTCCCGGGCATGCCCTATCACAATTTGGCAACTGCCCACAGCCGCCTGATGACTCAACTCCCGGCGGATCACCCGTATCGAAGTTCGGTTTATCCTTCGATGTGGGCGGTGTTGAGAGAGTTGATTTCCGAGGTGCGCGCTAATACTTCCCATGGTAGCGTGCAGCAATTCGGATCCGAATCCGCAGGCACGATGTCTCGGCGAGTTGCCTAAGCCTACGGCTGGGTGAACTCAACTTTGCTTAGCAGTTCGTCGTCTGCGATCGACGAGGTTGACTGGTGATCGAAAACGACCCTGTCTTTGCCGCTCTGCTTTGCTTCGAAGAGAGTATTTTCCGCTCGCTTGAACCAGTTTTTCGCATTCTCTCCAGAGAGCAGTTCCGCTCCACCGATGCTCACCGAGATTTGAATATGGCGGTCGATAGCGGGGATCCGCAATTCGCTAACCGCAACGCGAACACGCTCGGCGGCGATCGCTGCGTTGTTGGCTTGCGTTTCTGGGAGCAAGGCAGCAAACTTCTGTCCATCCGTTCGGAAGACCAAATCGATATCCCGAAGAGTTGCAGTGATCGCACGGACGAGAGCTTTCAACGCCTGATCCCCCACATCCCTACCCCATGCACTGTTGATCTTCTTGAAGTCGTCCACATCGATCAGCAATAGCGAACATGGATTATTGTAGCGCCGAAGCTGTGTGACCCGGCGAGAGATCTCTTGGTCAAAAAACTTGCGATTTCCCACCCCAGTCAACGCATCGGTGGTCGACGAATTCCGTAGCTGATCTATCTCCTGATGGTCGCAACGGCGACCCATCTCTGATATCGCTAAGCTGGAAATCAATCCGATGCCACCGATGTTTAGACACAGAATCGATCTCCAGCCGTCTACAAGATCGAATTGACCTATAAAAAACAGCAAGACGCTTACCGCGACAGTCAACCAGAGGAAGAGTTTTTGGCCAAATAAAGTTTGGGATAGATTTCCTGCAATCATCATCTCATCGTAGGGGCTGAAGGAAACGTGGTTGCTCGTACGCGATGTGGGCTACAGTCGCGACTGCCAGGCAACCTCTTCGTCATTCCTAGTTCTCATTGCGGACCGATGCGTGATCGAATCGGCTTCGAAGTCTATCTGCCATCCATTTGCAGGGCGACTGTACCGATCATTCCGAATACGCGGCCATTTTGTTGCTAGCCTCAGGTTGCGATGCCTCAGGTTGCGATACGCAAACTTCAGCTCGGTTCCGTCCCCTTCTCTTGGCATCATACAGAGCTTCGTCAGCCCGTTTGAACCAGCCTTCGGCACAGTCCACAAACTGGATCTCCGATCCTCCGATACTCACCGTCACTCTCAGGCGCTCATCGCTGCCAGGAATCGGAATCTCAAGTTCGCTAACGGCTGCACGAATTCGCTCAGCGGCAATCATCGCTTTGGATGACTCGGTCTCCGGAAGCAATGCCGCAAACTCCTCCCCTCCTATTCGAAACAACAAATCGATATCGCGTAACGTCGAAGACATCGCATGGACAAGAGCCTTCAAAACTACGTCCCCTACATCATGTCCCCAACGATCGTTGATCGACTTGAAGTAATCTGCGTCTACGATCAAGAGTGAACAGGTCGTGCCGTAGCGTTGGAATTGCGTGATTTTCCGACTCAATTCCTGATCGAACGACCGTCGATTGCCAACTCCGGTAAGAGGGTCGGTCGTCGCAGCCTCGCGTAGCCGCACGATTTCTCGCTCGTTGTACCGCCGACTCACTTCGGATAAACCCAAACACGCAATTAGTCCCACCCCGCCAACGTTCAAGAACACCGTACTTTGCAATCGGTCAATACTCCCGAACTGACCGATGCAGATGAACAGCGTGCTGGCAAACACGGTCACCCAAAGGGAAGGAGTGTTAGGTAGGAGCTTTCTCCACGTGGAATCATGAAGTGCAGGTTGTAACAACATTCGGTCAACACAAATACGACTGGTTAATGGCGTGAGGGAATAGGCTCAACGATGCCGGGCAAACCAACGACTGTGCTCGCTTAAACCACACTCATTCCTAGGTTGCCGAACTTGGTCAGGAACACTTTCGAACTCGGGATTGCCTGATTCCCCCCCCCGGACGGTGGTTTTGTCTGACGATCGTGCGGTTTGTAGCGATCGTACCA
>JBILVV010000493.1:0-3412 GCA_044370255.1 Pirellula sp. | reverse complement strand
GCTCGCGGTCGAATTTCGCGATGGCGGTCAATCTCTAAAGCGACTGCACAAACTCATCGTGA
Organism: Pirellula sp.; assembly: GCA_044370255.1. GTDB lineage: Bacteria > Planctomycetota > Planctomycetia > Pirellulales > Pirellulaceae > JBKCUI01. Next base: position 3,350 of record JBILVV010000493.1, on the reverse strand, counting down.
CCAGCCACACCTATCGACAGATTTCTTCTCGTCCGAGCTTGGAGAATATCGCAGTTGAGCAACAGGATCCCGACGCCATCGATGCGGACAATCGGTATCTGTGGCGAGCCAATCGGCGACGTCTCGAGGCGGAAGCGGTTCGAGATGTTGTCCTACAGGTCTCAGGAAAACTCGATCCGACTATGGGAGGTCCGAGCTTTCAGGATTTCTTGATCGAGCACCCAGAACATTCGCCCCATTACCAATATCATCTGCATGATCCAAACGATCCGCGTACCCATCGCCGAAGCATCTATCGTTTTGTCGTTCGTTCCCAACCGCAACCTTTTATGGCAACGCTCGATTGCGCGGACCCATCGATACGAGTGGACAAACGGAACGAGTCTCTCAGCCCACTGCAGGCACTCGCACTGCTCAACAATGGATTCATGGTTGCGATGAGCCAGCACTGCGCGCAGCGATTGGAGAGCGAAGCAACCGATCGCGATCGACAAATCGATCGGTTGTTTGCACTGGCTCTCGGGCGCCCTCCCAACTCCGACGAGAGAGTAGCCGTCGACCATTACATTCAGCGTTACGGACTAGCGAATACTTGCCGACTGATTTTCAACTTGAACGAATTCACCTTTGTCGATTAAGTGACTCAAGACAGGATCCATGCCATGACGCAATCACTTTTTGACAAAGATCTACCCCGTCGCCACATGCTGCAGTCCCTCGGGCATGGTTTCGGAGGATTGGTTCTCGGTACGATGCTTCACCGGGAGTCAGGTGTTGCGGCGCAATCGGATGGCAATGGTATCCAAGGAAGTATCGGTCCTGGTGCAGCACTTCAGGGGCTTCATCATCCCCCGCGCGCAAAACGAGTGATTCAACTTTTCATGGCTGGCGCGGCGAGTCATATCGATCTGTTTGACTTCAAGCCTGAATTGGTGGCGCGTCACGGTCAGGCGAGCAACTTTGGGGAACGGGTCGAAGCCTTCCAAGATGGATTGGGCCCTTGGCTCAAACCGATATGGGATTTTCAACCGCACGGACAGTGCGGCAAACTGATATCCGAACCCGTTGCCGAGTTGGGACGCGTGATCGACGACATCGCCTTCGTTCACAACATGGTCGGAAAGACCGGGGTGCATAGCCAGGCAACGTTGTTGCATGCCACAGGATTTCAATTGCCAGGATTCCCGGGCATGGGTGCATGGGTCAGCTACGGGCTGGGGAGCATGAACGACAACCTGCCTACTTTCGTGGTCTTTCCAGACCATCGCGGTTTGGCGAGCAACGGCACCAAGAATTGGGATGCAGCGTTTCTTCCGGCACAGCATAGCGGTACGGTGATCTATCCTGGCTCCGAGAACCCGATCGCGGACTTGCGACCGCACAAATCCGGTTCGTATATCACCAACGCCAGCGAATCCGACGGTCAATCGCTGTTGGCATCGCTCAATCGCCGCCATGCCGACATTCGGCCCGGCGATGATCGGCTCGAGGCTCGCATACGGAGTTATGAATTGGCAGCGCGCATGCAACTTGCGGCTCCGGAGGCGTTGGATTTCTCGGATGAGCCGGAGCATATCCTGCGTTTGTACGGTCTCGATCAAATCCCTGCTGAGTTTGACAAGGAGATCAATGCTCGCGAAGAGACGATTCATTTTTCGCGCAAGTGCCTGGCAGCACGTCGTATGCTGGAACGGGGAGTTCGATTCATTCAAATCTGGTCCGGCAACGATAACGGATTCCCTCGAAGAAACTGGGATTCGCACGAGGACATCCACCGCGATCACGGGCCGTTGGCGACCGGTATGGCTCGCGGAGCCTCGGCATTGATCCAGGATCTCAAGCAGCGAGGAATGTTGGAAGATACGTTGATATTGTGGACAACCGAATTTGGTCGCATGCCTAGCTCCCAAGGAGGCAAGGGTCGGGACCATAACCCCTACTGCTTCACCAATTGGCTCTGCGGTGGCGGTATCAAGGGAGGAGTATCTTACGGGCCGAGCGATGATTTCGGTTACAAGCCCCTCGATCGCGAGAACCCAACGCAAGTGTATGATATACATGCGACGATTATGCATCTGCTCGGAATCGATCACACGCGACTGACGGTTCGTCATAACGGTATCGATCGTCGCTTGACCGATGTACATGGACACGTCATCCATGACCTGATCGCTTAGAACCATTTTTGTTGAGGTTACCACAATGCCCTCACTGGGAAACACCTCCCGCCGTTCCTTTCTCGGCAAGTCCGTGGCGGCCACCTGTGTCACAGCAGCAACCGTAGCTAGCCCCAAGTTAGTCAAGGCGGTATCCGCCGCCGACAGAGTGCGAGTGTGCGTGATCGGAGTTCGAGGCAGGGGCTTGGGACTGGGGGCGACCTTCGCATCTCGCCCCAACGCGATTGTCACTCACATTTGCGATGTGAACGAAAACGTGTATGGAGACGCGATCAAGAGGATCGGCGATACTCAAAAAGAAGCGCCCAAGCCTGTGCAAGACCTTCGCCGCATCATGGACGACAAATCGATCGATGCGATCGTTGTTGCGACCCCCGACCATTGGCATGCGCTAGCCACTATCTGGGGGTGCCAGGCAGGAAAGCATGTCTATGTCGAAAAGCCGATATCGAACAACGTTTTCGAAGGTTGGCAGGAGATCCAAGCATCACGTAAATACGATCGCCGAGTTCAGGTTGGTACGCAGAGCCGCAGTATGCCCCATTACCGTGAAGCGATGGAATACATCCAATCAGGGAAACTCGGCAAGGTCCATCTGGCCAAGGCATGGAACAGCCAACTTCGTCGACGTGTACCCGCGGTTCCTGACAGCGAAGCTCCGAAGGGGCTCAATTGGGATATTTGGCAAGGCCCTGCGCCTGAACATCCCTTTAACGAGAACCGTTTTACCTATGGATGGCGATGGCTATGGGACTATGGCACTGGCGATATGGGAAACGATGGTGTGCATGACCTCGATATCGCACGATGGGGATTAGGTGTCGATTACCCGCTCTCAGCCCATTGCACCGGCGACAAGCTGCAATTCGGGGACGACATCCAGCAAACACCGGACACGCAATACGTCACCTTTACCTTTCCCGACAAGAAGATGCTCATTTATGAACAGCGGCTATGGTCTCCGTACCATCAAGAGGGCTTCGAAAACGGAGTCGCCTTCTATGGCAACGCCGCTTACATGCTCATCGGTCGATCCAGTTGGAAGGTGATCGAGAAAGGGAACAAGGTTGTGATTGATCGTCAAGCCGACCGATCGGAGGTTCCGCACGTCGACAACTTCTTGAGCAGCGTCACCGACGTCGCAAAACTGAACTGCGACATCGAAGAGGGCTA
>JBILVV010000117.1:0-12159 GCA_044370255.1 Pirellula sp. | reverse complement strand
GCTGACGATCGTCGGTATCGCGGGCAATATCACGTTCATAGGCGGGGCCGACAACGATGTGTTTTCCCTGGGATCCGGTGGAACGATTTCCGGAATTGTGTTCGGCGGTGGAGCCGACAATGATCTACTTCAAATCGTCGGCACCGTGAGTGGGGGCATCAACTTTCAGGGCGGGGCCGACAACGATGTCTTTTTGATGGCCACCGGCTCTGCGTCTGGGAACATCGACTTCAACGGTGATACAGGCTCGGACATCCTCGACATTCGTGGACACAGCGGCGGCATTGATTTCCGAGGGGGAGCGGACAACGATTTGCTGTCGATCAGCGGTAACGCCTCGGGGGTCATTGATTTCAATGGAGATGTTGGAAACGACGTGTTCTCCATCAGCGGAACGGTCAACGGCGGCATCACGTTCAGCGGTGGCGCTGACAAGGACCTGTTTACAATCACTGGAGCCGCTGGAGGCATTGCATTCACCGGGGGAGCGGACAATGACACGCTCAGCATTCTCGGAACAACGGGACAAATCGACTTCCGAGGAGATGATGGCGACGACCAAATCGGTGTGAGTGCCAACGCGCGAGTGATAAGCTCTGCGAATGAGATAGGGCTTAAGTTTGAAGGAGGAAATGGAAGCGATAGGCTTATCAACTACTCTTCGAATGTCGCGAGTCTTGTCTTCTACGGAAATACTGGATCTGAGTTTGATGCCGACTCGCTCGACGGTGATGACTTGTTCGTCCAATATGGGTCTGCTGCGCAATCTGTCACATTCTATGGTCAACAGGGAAATGACACTTTCCTGAACTACGGGAGCGATATCCAGAATCTGAGTTTCTATGGCGGAGCGGGAAACAACACCTTCATTGTTGACGGGAACAACATCAACGAATTGACATTCCAGGGTGGCAACGGCATTGATTCGTTCTCTGTGGCGGGCGCTGGTTTAGGCAAGGTCACGTTTGGGGGCGATTTGGATTTAGCGAACGGCTCTCGCGATACGCTCATTATCTCGGCCAGTGGGAGAAAAGATGAAAACAGCAATTCCGTGGGGGAGATCTTCTTCTACGGGATGGCGGGCGACGATGTCATGCGAAATGACGGCACCGATTGGAGCAGGCTTGTTTTCAACGGAGGCGCGGGCAACGATGCGATGCAGAATAACGGGCAAGTGGATTTAGTTCATTTCATCGGGACGGATGGTAACGACTTCGTTGAGAATACCCAGGACGATATCGATGGACTTCTATTCCTAGGGGATGCCGGCGACGATGTCTTCATCAATCGAGGAGACAATGCCAGGAATCTCTTCCTCTATGGTGGAGCGGGAGATGACAGTTATCTCAACACAGGCGAGAACACCGAAAACCTTTGGTTGATCGAGCAATCCGGTGAGAATCGATTCCTGAATCAAGGAGAAAGTAGCAGGAATGTATTCTTTCAAGGGGGACTTGGTAGCGATACGTTTGTCAACAGTGGCAAGTCGTCTCAATCCTTAACTTTCTGGGGTAATCAGGGAGGCGATCGTTTCGTCAACGAATTCCAAAACAATGTTGGGGCTGAGAACGCGTCCAAGATCTCTTTCTTTGATAGTGGCATTGCATCTATCCCTGATTTGAACCGATTTGGTTGGGCGAACGCAGTCCCCGATCAACCGCCTGCTGGCACAGATAACTCGAATGATGTATTCCTCAATCGAGCTCCCGGTGTTTCCATCGTCACCTTTGACGGAGGGGATGGAAATGATTTCTTCCAGAATTCGGGCAGCAATGTATCGAACGTCATTTTCCAGGGTGGCAACGGAGATGATCAGTCGCTCAACAGCAAAACAGCTTCCAGGCTCATCGATTTCAGTTTTATCGGCGGAGCTGGCAATGATGCCTTCCAGAATGATGGTGATGCTGCTGGCATTCTGAAATTCTACGGCGATGCAGGGAATGACTCCCTTTATCAAAACGGTGCAGGTGCGAAAACCATGGAGGGTGTGAGAACGACGGAGGTGAACTTCTTCGCCGGTGACGGAGTCAACATCTTTGTGAACTGGGGAGCGGACGTTGGCAAGCTCTCCATGACGGGAGGTACGGGAGCGGATCGCCTGCAAAATAATGCCGACAGAGTTGGAGCCATTCAGTTCGTGGATCAGCCGCGACAATCTGGAGGATTCTCGTTCGCGCGGAGCAACATCAACGGGATCCAAAACACAGGCAGCTATATCGACGAGATTGTTGTTCTTGGTGGTGGAGCTGCGGACTCGTTGATCAATATCGGTGATTACGTCAAATACATGGAGTTGGATGGTGGGGATGGTCCGGATAGCCTTGTGAACTCCGGTAATGTTATCGGTGATCTTGCTGCTCCGAATGGCAAAAATGGTTTGAGATTCGTTGGAGGAGCGGGTGCTGATGTCTTGCGGACTCAGGGTGTCGGATTGACGCGTGTTGACTTCGATGGTGGATCGAACGCGGATGCCCTGGTTTACAACACCACGTCCGGTGGAAACATTTCCTACTCGGGTGGAGCAGGTGAAGATGGATTTGTCCTCCGAGGTGACGCTGAGCGTATCGACATCGATCTGGGGGACGGGAATGATCGCTTTGTGATTCAAGGCGAAGTCCAATCAAAGGCCGATGACACAAATGCGTCGATGAAACTCATCGGAGGAAATGGCGATGACTGGTACGAATTCTCCCGTTATCCCAAGGGGTTTGTCGAAGTCGTCGAGGGCTTCAGCGGCATTGGAGATCCGAGTCGCGACACGTTGAATTTCGAATACTACCTCGATCAAGCGGTCGTGCTTGATTTGCAAAGCAACAGCAAACAGCAAGTCGGATCATTTTTCTGGCTGAGGTTCGCAGGAACTCAGGGTTCTCTTCAACAGGGTGTAGAAGATGTAGTTGGCTCCCAGTTTGGCGATACGATTTGGGGGAATAGTCGAAACAATCGCCTCAGTGGGGCCGCGTACACGAATAGCAAGCCGTCCGACACTCCGGTGGCCAAGAGAAGTGATATCCAATGGGTCCTTTTGGATTTCGATTCACAGACCAATGCCCAAGACGATAAAGATGCGAAACGCGACGAGTATGTCTACACGGAGATGGATCGCGAAAATATCCTCCTAGGTCTCAAACGAGCTTACTGGGGAACGGATGCGACAGGCGCACTGCGAAAAGGCAATGATCGCTGGTTTAATGTTCAATTCACCACCAATGGGAGTGAAATTCCCGAGACTTACCGAGGGACCACCGAGAATCCAAAGAGTGATTATGCGACGATTCGCTTCAATGAGACACCCCCCAACGGTTATGCCGGGGGCTTGGCCAGCGAGATCGATTACGGCAATACCAGCCTGGGTGGGATTGCCGTGGTCCAGATTCACGGGCTGCTAGGAGGCATCGCACAGCCGCCAGTCTTGAGCATTGATCGAGGAGACATTGTCGGCGATTTTCTGAATCCGAATATGGATGGTGCGTTGACCTTTGGCGAACGCAATCCGGAAAACAACGTAGCGAATTTCGTGGGTTTGTCGATCAAAGTTGCGGCTCACGAGCTTGGGCATTTGCTGGGCCTGCGGCACTACGATGCGTTTGGTCCGATCGGTTCTGGAATCCACTCGCCTCCTGGCAACGGCAGTTTCAATCCGTACTTCACAGGTTTGTCGGAGGCGTATGAAACGTTTCAGCACTTGATCAGCTCTCCCGCCTCGGTAGGTTGCGACCGACAAAACGACTTGCAAGGGCTTTTCTTCGGAGAGCGAGAAGCGATAAAACTCGCATATGCCTTCTCGGATCCTGCTGTAACCAGGACCATCGAGAACTCTTCGGCTAAGGGAGACCAGAACAGTGCACAATCCGTGCCTTGGAAAACGATCGCGGTTCCGAACACGTTGCTCACGGGAGTGCACCGCGACCACAACCTTTATGCCCAGACATTGACAGTTGCGGGCAGTATCTCGATCGACGGCGAGAAGGATTATTACAAGATAAATGGCAAGGCAGGTGATCTTGTCACGATCGAAGTGGGATCGTTCGCAATGCGACGATTGAGCCACCCCAACGGCGGCAGCGGCTTAACGCCGACCGGCTCATCGGATCAGGCTTCCTTTATCGACTCAACACTGAGACTCTACAGTGCCGACGGCAAGTTGGTGGGCTACAACGATGGGAATGAGGCCTACAACGATGACGAATTTGAATCGACCGATTCAATTTTATTGGATGTCCGTTTGCCGAGCGATGGGGACTATTACATCGAAGTGGGTGCCTTCCTGTCTGACGATATTGGCAACTACGAACTTTCTGCTTATCGATTCGCCAAGGAAAATCGAGTGGACGGTCGGAACATTCTCAAAGGCAGAGGAGGGATCGACTCGTTCGCGGGGAGCACACTCGATAACTTCCAATTGCGAATACCGAGTAACGCGCTATCCAATGCGGCTGCGAAAGAAGGATTAGCCTACGCGGGAAACGTTTCCTTTATCGATGATGGAGGTAATTCCTGGAGGGCGGAGATTGACTATCGGGATGGCAAGCCGCCCGTCATCTTGACCAGCATTAATCCAAGCACAGGAATACCCCTGTCTTACAATTTCCTAGATGATGGCGCGTACACGGTTGTGGTGACGTTGACGAATGATGACGGGCAGGTGGCAAGCAGGAGCTTCACGATTGCTGTTGACAACCTCGAACCGACTGCCAGCATTCAATCCATCGCAAATTCGATAGAATCTACGACTGCGGTTGTGACGATGACTGGCACTGACAGTGCGGGCGACCGAGGAAGCCTAAGATACATCATCTCGACTGACCGGAATGCGAGAGATAACGCAAGCTATGAATCGTTGAAGGACACATCCTCGCAAAGCAAGAGCATTTCTCTCGCGAACAGTCCTTCTGCGGACGTCTACATGCGTGTCATCGACAAGGATGGCGGATTTGCCGACTACGATCGTACGATCAGCTTGATTACTTCTCTCGATGGCACGTTGGGCGACGATACTTTCGTGGCCACCTATACCGGCAATGGAACCGCACACGCTTGGAGTGTGTCTCGCAATGGAACAAACGTTTTCTCGGGAAGTGCTGGGATAGGTGGTTTGATCATTGATGGTCTTGGAGGAACGGATATTCTCCAAGTCAACGGGCTTTCGACGGGTGATGTTTTCCAACTCGATAGCAACCAAATCATCACCAATGGAGCCTTGACGAGGTTTGCAAACTTCAAATCGCTCAATATCTTCGGTGGGAGCGGTAACGACGAATTGACCGTCAACGCAAATGCCGAGATAGGGATGAATCGCTCCTTCGATGGTGAGGCTGGTATCGATACGATCAAGGGCGTTCGTGGTGATACAACCTGGAACATCACCGGCTCAGGGAGCGGTAACATCGACAGCATTTCGAATCTTTCCTTCCAAGCGATCGAATCCGTCACGGGTGGTATCGGGAACGATCAGTTTGTGTTTGGTCCTTCTGGTCAATTGGCGGGCCGAATTCTGGGTGGAAGTGGCAACGATACGTTGAACTTAGCCGCCAAGACGAACACACACATTGTCGATCTTCAATCGAACACCTCGACGTCAACCGGCGGGATTGGCGGTATCGAGTCGTTCATCGGTAGCAGTTCGGCAACAGCCTCCGATCTTTTGGTCGGCGTTAATGAGAGAACGACGTGGTCGGTTGATGCACTGAATGCTGGGTCTCTTTCCAGCGTTCGAACTGGCTTGATTGCCTTCAGTGGCTTTGAGAGCCTGACTGGAGGCACAGCCGACGACACGTTTGTGTTCGCCCATGCTGGAAGCCTTTCGGGGGCCGTGACCGGCGGAACGGCCATAGGGGCAATCGATCGAATCGATTTATCGGCCAAGACCGCCGCGTTGGACTTCCGTCTCAATGCGTCAACCAGTAGTGTTGATGGTGTCATTGGGACCAATTACAACGGGATTGAGCAGATCAAGGGTAACTCGGTCGCAGGAAGCAGGGTGACTCGGGTGAACGATGTCGCGACCACATGGTCGGTGAATTCTTCGGGACAGATCCTCGAGGGCGGCGTTATCTACAGCAATGTGGGAACCGTCGTCGGCAATCCGGGTTCATTGTCCGACACCCTGAATGGCCCGGCAGTTCCTAGCACATGGACCGTCGATGCAGTCAACGGCGGAACCCTCGATATCGGCTCGGCAAGGATAAGTTTTACCGGCATCGAGAACCTTACTGGAAATGCGGCGGCCGATGCATTTGTCTTCGCCAACTCCGGAAGTATCTCGGGAGTTGTGACCGGTGGAACAGGTCCCGGCATCATCGATCGAATCGATCTGTCGGCCAAGACGGCCGCATTGGAATTCCGAATGAATGCATCAACCAACAGCGTTGATGGCGCCATTGGTACAAACTACACGGGGATCGAGGAGATAACGGGCAGTTCGGTAGCAGGAACCAAGTTGACTCGCGTGAGCAATGCCGCGACTTCCTGGGCTGTAACTTCTTCCGGTCGGATTGTCGTGGGTGGTGTCACCTATAGTGATGTGAGTGCTATCGAAGGAGGGCAAGGCGCTGATACGATCACAGGTCCGGACCTGGCAAATTCTTGGACGATCAGTGGAGCCAACAGAGGTGTGCTCGCGCTGTCGCAGGCAGCCATCGCATTTACAGGGGTCGAGAATCTGACGGGTGGATCTGCAGCCGACCACTTTGAGATCCAACCGACGGGTTCGATCTCGGGTGCGATCAACGGTGGCACGGGAGCGGGGCTGAATTCACTCAGTTACGCTCAATGGACCTTGGGGGTTACCGTGAACCTTTCGATTGTTACCGCAGGCAACGCGCGGGGGATCTCTGGGCTGACGAGTAATTTTCAGTTAGTCATCGGCGGAACGGGCGACGATACCCTCACAGGTAACGCATCCAAGTCGACGATTTTAGTGGGGCTTGAGGGCAGAGATACACTCGTCGGTGGTTCACAACAGGACTTGATCTTGGGAGGATTGAATGCGGATACGATTCGTGGGAATAACGGTGATGATTTGCTGATCGCTGGCACCACGGCATTCGATACCGATCGTGCTGCGTTGCTTGCAATCTACGCCGAATGGATATCTAACCGCACCTTTGCACAGCGGACTGCGAATCTTTGGGGCAACGGGTCAGGGACACGAGCAAATGGCAATCGATTCCTGAACAATGCTGCAGATAATATCACGGATACTGTGTTTGCAGACAGCGACGTCGATACACTACTCGGAGGCTCGGGCCAGGATTGGTTCTTCGCTTCGCTGGGTTCGGATACGACCGATTTCCTCGGTACCGGTCCCGCTCCAGACCGTCGAAATTAACAACACTGTTCAGGGATGTTAACGACGATCGCCGTAGGGCGTCACCTCGGTACCTTTCGAATAACGCGCATTGGGGAACTTTATGAGGAGTAAGTGGGTGAAGTCGACAAGTTCATGGCACACTTTGGCGGTTGTATTCTTGTCCTGTTCTCTGCTCGGGGGTCCGACTCTCCTGTATGCAGACGATTGGCCGCAGTGGCGGGGGCCTGATCGGGATGGGATATGGAAGGAAACCGGTCTTGTCCGAGAGCTTCCACCGGGCCAGTTGCCATACTCCTGGGAGGCAGAGATTGGTCCCGGTTATTCCGGACCCACGGTCGCCGAAGGACGAGTCTATGTCATGGACCGGAACCCGAAGAATCGAGATGCAACCGAACGCATCCACTGTTTCGATTCCCAGAGTGGGAAATCGTTGTGGGTCTTGGAATACGCTGCCGAGTACCGGATCAGCTACACCGCAGGGCCTCGCGCTAGTGTCACCATCGACCAAGGCAAAGCGTATTGCGTCGGAGCCATGGGCAACTTTCACTGTCTCGACGCCACGTCCGGTGCAATCCTCTGGAAACGAGATCTTGAAAAAGACTACGAGATTCAAATGCCAATATGGGGCATTGCCGCGTCCCCGTTGATTTACGGGAATCTCGTGATCCAACAGGTTTGCGGTTCGGGCAACGCCTGTATCGTTGCTTTTGACAAGGAAACGGGATCGGAAGTGTGGCGGTCGCTGAACGATCGCGGGAGCTACTCTTCGCCTATCATCATCCAACAAGCTTCGCAGGATGTTCTGGTGTGTTGGACCGGCGACAGTTTGTCGGGACTCGATCCGAAAACAGGAAGGGTCTTTTGGGGACATTCCTTTCCACCTTCTCGCATGCCGATCGGTATCGGCGATCCTGTCCTTTCGGATGAACAACTTTTTGTCTCGTCGTTTTACGATGGATCTTTGATGTTGCGTGTGCCAAAGGAGCAACTCTCCTCGGAGGTTCTTTGGCGCGTCGTGGGACCTGACGAACAACGCACGCAATCGCTTCACGCGATGATCGGTACCTGCATCGTGCAAGACAACCTTGTTTTCGGCACCGACAGTTACGGCGAATTCCGATGTCTCAATGCAACCACCGGTGAAAGGCTGTGGGAGGACAAGACCGCAGTCCCCAGAGCGCGATGGGCGACTATTCACATGGTGCGCGAAGCCGATCGTGTTTGGATGTTCAATGAGCGAGGAGAATTGATGATCACCAAACTCTCTCGGGAGGGACTTCAGATTCTCTCGCGAAGCCAATTGATTGAGCCGACGCGTGAGCAATTGGGGCAACGGGGAGGTGTTTGCTGGTCCCATCCTGCCTATGCTGAGAAAAGTATTTTCGCCAGGAACGACCGGAAACTGGTCCGTGTTTCCCTGGATGCGGGGACAAACTAATTCGGCGATTGGGGATGATTTCGCTGAACACGGATGCCATCACGTACTTTCTCGGATGGGTACAGAAGTACTTCGTCTCCTTCGGAGAGTCCTGAACGGATCTCGGCTTCACGCGAATTGCTCAGTCCAACACCGACCGGACAACGCTCGGCTCGACCATCCCGCAATCGATACACCATCCATGTGTCCCCATCTCGAAACAGCGAACCGGATGGAACAACGAGGCTGTCGCTCGAGCTGCGGTGGACTGCAATGCGGGCCTCAACTCGGTACCCGTCTCCGAGTGCCTTGCGATCCTCCCATGGAGTATCGAAATCGATGATCACGTTCACTCGTTTCTCTTCGACACCCAAGGCCGATATCTTCAAGAAGGCCGATGGCTCCACCAAACGTACCGTTCCCTCGAGCGTCGTGCCTCCGCCCCAATGTTCAATATAAACCTTGTTTCCAGGCCGAATCCGAGTAGCTGCGGTCGACAAGACATCGATCTTCAATTCCATGTCCGCCGGGTTTCCGATTTCGATCAGTTGGGTTCCTGGGCTTACGAAACCTGCGTCCTCACGTAATACCCGGAGCACCACTCCGTCGATAGGCGACGTTAAACGCATCGACTCATAGGTGCCTGCTTGGGTGGAGATGAGCGCCGCTTTGGCTAATGCAAGTTCGTGCTCCGCGATGGCGATCAAAAAATTGGCCAATCGGACTTCGCCACCTGCAACACGAAACCGATGAAATAATTGATCTAATTCGGAGGCGGAGATCGCGCGCGATTCATTCAAGCTCTTGCCACGTTCGTATTCTTGCTGGGCGAGTGCAAAAGATGCATCTGCGATCTGTTTCGCTTCTGTCGCTCTGGCCTGCGAGGACTCGGCCACTCGAACCCTTGCTTCAGCTTCGGTCTTGGCTCGTGCGTCCAGCAAACTCGGATCGGTCGGTTCTATCACCGCAAGTTCGGAGTCGGCTCGCGATACCGTATCCCCCGGGTGCAATCCGATACGTTGCAATTTACCGGTGATAGGACTGAGGACGGTATATCTTTCTCGGACACGGGTCTCGCCATCGTCATCGACCGTCACTTCGATTGCACCTAGTCGAACCGATGCCGTATCAACAGTGACCGGTTGAGGGAGCAATCCCCAACTCAAGCCGACCAAGGCGGCGAGGGCCATGAGAACATAGAGAGCGATTTTCCATGGAGCTTTTTTCAACCGTGCACCTTAAGCACCGCAAGAATATCGATTTGTCTCAGGAGTCGAAGCACGGCAAACGAGGATAAGGCAATGGAAGCGATCAAAACCGAGATCCCATAAACAAACCCATCGAGACGAAAGATCATCGGAAAGCGGTGGCTTTCCGTGTCCACGGCGAGCGTGGTCCAGTAACAGAAAGCATAACTCAATGGAATGCCGACCGGTATAGCTAAGAGAGTGATGATCCCCATCTCGGACAAGAGAATCGCTGCCAGTTCCCGCCGCGAGAACCCCATAACCCGCATCGTCGCCAGGTCGCGGGCCCGTTCCGTGTAGGCGATGAGAGCTGAGTTGTAGCTGACCCCGAAGGCGATGAAGGCTGCGAACAATGCGTTGATGGTTCGCATCCAAAATGTACTGCGCGCGATGATGCTTTTGAAATTCGCTACCGCTGCTTGTTTGTCGAGAATACCGACGATGGCAGGGGTCTCCTTGATCTGGCTGTAAACCCGCTCACGCTGGGACATGTCCACCTGTACGAAGGCTCCGGAGATCCGCTCCCCTTCCTCGAGCAACCGATGCAACTCGAAGCGATTCATGTAGGCCGCGGGGCCGGTGTAATTGGGAAAGATCGTTGCGATGGGTAGGGTAATGCTGCGATCCTGCCCTTCCATCAATTCGATCTCGACGATATCTCCTTCGACAGCATCGATCAGCTCGGCGAGTTTCCGTGTGATTGCTAAACCGCTACCGTCGGGAAACTCGATGCTTTGGTTCTGTTCGTTGACGACCCGAAACAATTGAGGCTGCACGTCGAGCCCGATCAAACCGAGCCGCTTGGAGCGATGTCCATGCCGAATGCGAATCGGAATCGAACGAAACGGTTCGGCGGCGCGAACTCCCTCCATATGCAAAACGTCCTGCAGCGCGCTCGCGGAGCAGTTCTCGCGAAACGTGAACGTCATGTCCTGGCGTTGCGATGCAGAGAATTGATGGTCAATAACATAGTCGATGGTCCCCTGCATGAATGCGCTCAAGACCAAGATCGCCAACCCCAAGGCCAAGCCGATCGTCGAGAAGAGGGTGATCCACGGATTGGATTCCAGGCGACGAACAACCATGCGAGCTACCGGCCCGATCCTGGCAAAAATCCACCCACCACCCATCGTGGCGGAACGAAAACGGGTCGGGGACTCGGGTTTCATCGCAACTGCTGGAGGTAATCGCATCGCAGCTCGGATCGAAGTGAAGCTACCAAGCAAGGCAACGGCAAAGGACATCAAAATCGCAGCGATCCATTCCCAGCTCAGGCTCGGAGGATCCATCGATGGAAACCGAAAGAACATCATGTACAGAGAACCCATCCATACCGCAACACGCATTCCGACCACGATGCCAAGAGAAACTCCAGCGCATACCCAGACCAACACGATCTTGGTGTAATGCCAGCCGATCTCTCGAGGGTAGTATCCGAAAGCGCGAAGCGTTGCGATCGACTCCTGCTGTTGATGGACCAAGCGCGAGAAGATGATGTGGAGCAGGAACAAAGCGACGAGTAAGAAGATGGTTGGCGACAGAATGGCCATTGCCCGCACTTGGTGCATTTCATCCGATACTCGCTGGTGCGATTCCTGTTCTGATCGATCGTATGCACCCAGACCTCCATAGGGCTTGGTCAACACATCGATGCGATGGATCACCTCGGATCGATTCGCGCCGTTATGGAGTTCGATCGAGAGATGATTGAACGCCCCCTCCATATTGAAGGCTGGAGCGAGATCTCTTTGGTGCGCCCACAGGACCCCAAAACGACGGTCATCGGAGAGGAGCAATCCCGGCTGGACCACATAAACATATTCGGGAGACAATCCGATGCCAACGACATGCAAACGCTCTAGCCGGCCTGCCATATTCGCCATCACCGAATCGCCCGGCTTCAGATCGTGAGCTTGGGCGAAAAGCTCGCTGACGACAACTTCGACGCGATCGGATGGTTCTGGGAGTCGGCCGCTTCGCAGATAGAGGCCGTTGACCGCGTGGCGAGCATCATGCTGGATCGATACCAACCGACATGAGACCGGCTCGACCATCTCGGGAACATCGACCAAAACGTCTCGCACGATCCTTCCGGTCGCGGATTTCACTCCCGGGATTTCTGCGATGCGATCGAGCAACGAAATCGGAGCGCGAACCAACTGAGCAAAGATGTCGGCGAATCG
>JBILVV010000222.1:0-7865 GCA_044370255.1 Pirellula sp. | reverse complement strand
CATTATTAATCGGCGTGTGTGGTCTTTTGGGGGGGGGGATGTTGGGGGGGGGTGGGAATTCGATTCCCGTTTCTCAAGCTTAACTTATAAGCAATGCAAATACAACATCGGCACGTCCGCGTGTTTTCCATCATCTCGAGCGCGAGTTTCCAACTTGAGCTATTGGCTATTTCTAACGCGTTGACGAGATCGATTAGGTGGAGTTGGTCGATGGCAGGGGTTGTGGGAGGGGGTTGCGGGCGAAGATCCATTCTTCGATCGGGCGACCTTGAACGATTTGTTCTTCGACGAATCGTTCGATGCGATCCTCGGTCATGCCTGCGTACCAGAGTCCTTCGGGGTAAACCACGAGGATGGGGCCACCCTTGCAAATTCTTAGGCAATCAGCCTTGGTACGATAGCAGGCGTTCGGGCCAATAGACAGGGAGAGGTTGCGTTCTTTGAGAATGGATTTCAGTTTGGACCAAGCGGCTTTGCCGTCATCCGACGAGCAGCATGTAGGCCCGATGCACAGCAGGACATGGCGTGAGAATCCACCGATCTTTAACTCTTCGGCGATGCTGGCAAGTTTGTTGCAGTCGGTCATTTTGGTCGATGTTGTTTTTCCCTAATTGTCGTTCTCTTTCCGGACGACTACACTCTTTTCCTCTGAGTGATACGTTAGCGACTTGAATATAGAAATCCAGCGAATTTTCGGGCGTTACCTGCCCGCCGGAGCCATTCATGACCGATCAAGCAAACGCTTCGACGGCCGAAATCAAAACCGCCAGCCTGACGATTGGCGACAAGTCCTTGACCATGCCGATTCTCGTGGGTTCGGAGAACGACCGCGCGATTGACATATCGAAGCTCCTCAAGGACTTAGGGCATATCACCCTCGACGAGGGCTATGCGAATACTGGAGCGACGACCAGCGCGATTACCTATCTGGATGGCGACCGTGGCATCCTCCGTTATCGCGGGTATCCGATCGAGGAGTTGGCGGAACATTGCGACTTTATCGAGACATCGTATCTGCTGATCTATGGCGAGTTGCCCAACCGGCAGCAACTGCATGGCTTTCAGGATGCGATTCGGCATCACACCATGCTTCATGAAGACATGAAGTCCTTTTATAACGGGTTTCCCCGCGACGCGCACCCGATGGCAATTTTGTCGAGCGTGGTGAGTGCGTTGTCCACTTTCTATCAAGACTCGCTCGATCCGCACGATCCCGAACAGGTCCAGAAGTCGATCGTTCGATTGATGGCCAAGCTTCCGACCATCGCTGCCTACAGTTACAAGAAGGCGTTTGGTCAGCCATTTGTTTACCCGAACAACTCTCTCGATTACTGCGAGAATTTTCTCCACATGATGTTCACGGTTCCGAGCGAACCGTACCATGCCGATCCAGATTTCGTGAAGGCATTGAACCTGTTGCTGATCGTCCATGCCGACCATGAGCAAAACTGCAGCACATCGACGGTTCGGATGGTTGGTTCGTCGGATGCCAATCTCTTTGCGAGTATCTCCGCGGGGATTTGTGCTTTGTGGGGGCCTCTGCACGGTGGTGCAAACGAAGCGTGCGTCAATATGCTTCGACAGATTGCCGATGATGGAGGCAATGTCAAGAAGTATGTGGAACTGGCCAAAGACAAGTCGAGCCATTTTCGCTTGATGGGATTTGGGCACCGCGTCTACAAAAACTACGACCCGCGTGCGAAGATCATCAAGAAGGCATGCGACATTCTTCTTAAGAAACTGAATCTCAAGGACCCGCTGTTCGATGTCGCGCAGCAACTCGAGGAAGTAGCCCTCAAGGATCCGTACTTCATCGAACGCAAACTTTATCCGAATGTCGACTTCTACTCAGGGGTGATCTATCGCGCGATGGGAATACCCGTGCAGATGTTCACTGTGCTGTTCGCGATGGGGCGTTTGCCAGGCTGGATCGCGCACTGGGTGGAGATGCAGAAGTCCCCGAGCACTCGTATCGGCCGGCCGCGTCAGGTTTATACGGGACCGCTCCAAAGAGATATCGTCCCGATCGACAAGCGATAGGGATCAGCAGTATTTCGCTTCCCACTCCTTGAGTTCTTCGAAGATTTTCTCGTCGCTGAGAATCAAACCTGCCTTGCGCTTCGTCTCGAACGTCGATTCAAAGCCGCTGAGTTCGTCCTGTATCTGCATGCGGTTCTGCTCGGGAACTCGGTCGATGAACAGAACTCCGTCGAGGTGATCGAGCTCATGTTGGATGATGCGAGCCAAAAATCCATCGACTTCCGCATTGATTTCCGTGCCGTCCATGCCATAGGCATTGATTTTGACCGATTTATTTCTTTTGACCGTCGCATTGATCCCGGGAAGGGACAAACACCCTTCTTCCGCTTCGGCCGAACCGGTCGCCCGTTGGATCACGGGATTGATGAAAACTAGTTCCGGACCAGTTTCTTTCTCGCCGCTCGGATTGGCGACGAACAAACGGATGGGTAAATTCACTTGCGTTGCAGCCAGACCCACGCCGCGATGTTCGTACATGATGTCGAACATTTCTCCCACCAAGCTTTTCAAATGGGCATCGACCCTTGCGATCGGCTTGGCAGGATACCTGAGGGTTGGATGGGGATAGGTAATTAAATGAAGCATAGGAAAGACCGAAAGCGTTTGGGGGAAGGGAGGAGCAGCATGTTGCACTTCTCCAACAGCATTGTTGCCCAGGGGATCGGGTTCGTAAACCTCGCGTGCATCGGGATCGCGCGGCTATCGATCATTAGTTGCGTTTCTTTGGGTTGGTTTAGCTGCAATGCATTGTTTGCCCAAGAGGATGAGCCCGCATCGGATCTTTATCGACAGGCGTTGGACAAATTGGGTTCGGAGAGCCGGATTGAGTGGCTCGAATCGGGGGCTCTGAGCCTCAAACGCTGGGAACCTGGCCGATCGATCGAGCTTCGTGGCGTTTTGGTGGAATGGGAGCCAACGCGACTGGTCTTGGTGCGCAAGGATGCAAAAGGGCCGACCACGTTTCCCGGCGATCAAGTCATCGGTATCGATCCAGGCTGGAAAGAGAAATCGTTCGCCGACGTGCACCGACATTTCATGGAACATCGATTCGCCGAAGTGATCTCGGAAGGGCAGTCGATCCTAAAAACGCCATCGGTCCCGCGTTGGCAACAGCGATTGATCGTTGCCGAGATGGTGCAGTCGGCTTGTGCACTAGGGCAATGGCAGGTAGCTGGTAAAGTATACGGATACTTAGCTCAGGACACATCGCCTCAAGTTCTTTTGTCGGTCATACCGCTTCCGTGGTCCGATGAACTGCTCTCAGCAGGCAAAGGGATGCGCGAACCTGCGGCAGAATGGTTGCAGAGAACGGAACCAGAGATGCAGTTGTTGGGTGCGAGTTGGTTACTTGGTAGCGAACAAAATGGGGTTGCTCTTGATGTTTTAAAGCGGTTGAGTAGCCATGAGTCTCCGTTGGTTTCTCATTACGCCCAATCGCAGCTTTGGCGCAGCGTTCCACCTTCGGAGGTCGAGTCTACCTATTTCGGTAAATGGGTTGCGTTGCGAGATGCGATGCCCTTGTCGTTACAATCCGGTCCAACCATGTTGCTAGGGCATCGACTGGAGCAATCGGGAGCATGGGAACTGGCTGTCGCTGAATGGCTTCGCATTGCGAGCTTGTACGGAGATCGATACCATCTAAAGACACAGGCGATTGAGCGTGCGATAGCAGCCTGCCGAGCGGCAGGCGCTGTGGGCCAAGCTGATCGGATCGCAGCGCGATTCCCGCCTTCGCCTCTCAAGACTTCGATGAAAAACAATCGTTGATAGGGAACTGTTGTTCATGCCGCAAGCCAATCCCACTCCCGTCAACAACGCTGCGGACGATACTTTCTTCGAGATCGTGTTCAGTGGGGGACCTCTCGGTATCGGCATCATGGTTGTGCTGATTCTCTTGTCCATCGTCGCTGTCTACTTGATAGTAGATCAGATGCTCGGGCTCAAGCGCAAAGATCTCGTTCCCAACGAGTTGATTGAGAGCGTGCGACAACTGTTGTCGCAAGGCAAACTCAAGGATGCGGATCAGGTATGCCGCGATCATCCTTGTCCGCTTTCGTTCGTTTTGGCAAGCGGAATTGCCGAGATCGAATTCGGATGGTCGGCGGTCGAAAAAGCCCTAGAGGATTCACTCTCTGAGCAGGCTGCGCGGCTATATCGAAAGCTGGAGTATCTGTCCTTGATCGGGAACCTGGCTCCTATGCTCGGGCTGTTGGGGACGGTGGCGGGGATGATTGTGGCGTTCCGAGAGGTGGCCTTGTCCCAGGGCACCGCAGGTGCTGGAGCCTTGGCATCCGGAATCTATTCCGCCTTGGTCACCACCGTTGCCGGGTTGCTGATCGCGATCCCCTCACTTGGCGCATTTGCTATATTTCGCAACAGAATTGATGAACTTATCTCCGAAATGGCCTATTCGGCACAGCATGTTTTTGGTTCGATTCGTCGTCGGCTACCAAGTGCAACCGCCCGGCCCAGCATCGTTCCGCCACCCAGGGGCTGACTCCAGGTTCGGTAGCAATCCCCCGCGGATAGGGCATTCGGGGTTAGCTTACCTGCTCGGCTTCGATTATCCTGAGGAAAACATCTTGGGGGCCCCAAGAAACATGACAACCCGCTACCGGATTGCAGCATCCCTTGAATTCTAAAGTACCCGCTTCAAGCGATCAGTCGGATTCGTCGAACAACGCATGGCGTACAACCTTCGCGACGGCAGCCGCTACGGATGTCGGGATGCGGCGAAGCGCCAATCAAGATAGCTACTGTGTTACGCTCGCTGAAGACCGTGAAAAGTGGGAGCGCTCGGGACATTTATTGATTGTTGCCGATGGCATGGGAGCACACGCAGCCGGTGAGTTGGCGAGTCGGTTGAGCGTCGATCTTATCCCGCATCACTACACCAAGCTCAATCGCGGCGACCCAGTTCGAGCGATCCTTCAAGCATTGGAGGAAGCTAATGCGGAGATTTATCGGCGGGGGCAAGCCAACCCCGAGTTTCGTAGCATGGGAACGACGACCAGCGCCCTGTTGATTCTGCCCGTTGGCGCTATCGTCGCGCACGTCGGCGACAGTCGCGTGTACCGACTGAGAGGCCAGACGCTCGAGCAACTCACGTTTGATCACTCTCTTGTCTGGGAAATGAGAGCATCCGGAGAGGTCAGCGAAGAAGCGCTTAGAAACAATGCCGTACCCAAAAATGTGATCACCCGTTCCCTGGGGCCCAATGCGAATGTTCAAGTAGATTTAGAAGGGCCGTTTCCTCTTCAAAAAGGGGACCGGTTCCTATTGTGTAGCGACGGTTTGAGTGGCCAACTCAACGATGAGGAGATCGGTGTGCTTCTGGGCTCACTCGACATTGACGTGGCTGTCCGCGCGATGGTCGATCTGGCTAACCTTCGGGGAGGCCCGGACAACATAACCGTTATCATCGCCGAGGTGAAAGGAGACAGCCTCGTGACCCACGCCGACTCCTCTTCGCCTTCCCCGCCCTCAAACTCAAGTTCCTACCCCGTCGTTTTCGGGGTGATCGCCGTAATATGTGTACTAGCGAGCCTCGTACTCTTGCTGGTTTCCCAGATGCCGCTAGCCATAATCAGCTTTGCTGCAGCGGTGATCGCAGGATTGGCAGGTTGGATCAAGATGCAATCGACTACGAGCGATTCCGGCGATCGATCTGCAAACCTTGGCAAAGGCCCGCATCGAAAAGTGCAGTGCAAACCTTCGCACGCGTTCGTCGACCAGTTGAACTCAGTGATCCAAGAACTGCAGGAATGGGTGGTTGAAAGTGGTGTTCAAGTCAACCAAAGTGAACTGGAACTCGCATTGTCCGCAGGCAAGCAGGCGACGGCATCTCGCAACTACAAGCAAGCAATCTATCATTACTGCACGGTTTTGATCGCCATGATGCGAGATGCAAGGGCGAAAGCCGATGCAAAAGACAATGAGTCAATCGACTACTGACGATCAAATCAAGCTCCGCACGTAATCTTTGAATCCGAGCATGTTGTCAGGGGCGTTCGGTCCAATGATCAAAGGGTTGTCTTCGGGGCTATTTCGCAAGCCGTGGCTACCTCCGACCATGCTGGCATCCAGCGGAATAACATCCATGCGATAGCGGAAGCCAAACTTCTTTTGCATCAGCCGAGCCATGGCCCGAATCGAAGAAGTCATGAAGAGTTCCGCAGGATCGTATCCCGGTTTGCGGTGGATATCGACAGTCCTCGCGAAGTCAGGTGCATTGGAATCATTGAGCCAGTAGTAGTAATTGAACCAAGCATCGGGTTTTGCCAGCGCGATCCAGTCACCGCTTCGCGGATGTTGGAGGTCCAGTTCCTCGGGAGCGACTACATCCATGATTCCATCGACTCTCAGCAACAAATCGCGAACGGCCTGCCGATCCGATTCCTTCTGGACATAGATATGAGCCACCTGATGATCGACAACTGCAAAGGCTCGGCTGTCTCCTGGAATCAGCATCTCGCCAAACGGTCCATTGCGAATTGCAAGGTAACCATGTCGCCTCAATTCCCGTTGTATGGAAACGGATTGCTTCACCGGAACGATTCCGTATTCGGAAATCACGATCGGAATAGCGCCAATCCGTTGTGCTGCATCGATCACTTCCCCAGCACATGCATCGACTTCGCGGACCCGGTCCATACTCGGATTGGGATACCGCTGAAAATCGTAGTCGAGATGCGGTAGATAGACCATCGTCAAATCGGGTCGGTTGCGTTCCATGACCAAGGCGCTGGCCTTTGCGATCCACTGCGTTGCGGGCAGCCCCGCCCGCGGTCCCCAAAACGAGAAGAATGGAAACGGACCGAGACGTGGAACCAGATCGCACTCCGTCGCATCGATGATATCGAAGACCTTCGAGCCGTCGGATCCATAATGAGGTTTGGGAGTGCAACTCCAGCGGACCGGTGCGTGCTGGTTGAACCACCAGAACATCTTCGCGGTTTCGATCCCTTCATACAATTTCGGCGCCTCAATCAAGTGATTCGATTGCTGCCAGAATCGCACTTCGGCGGTTGAGCGGTCATACCAACCGTTGGCCACGATGCCGTGTTGCGATGGCGGAGTTCCAGTCAGCAACGTTGCCTGAACGGTACATGTCACGGCTGGAAT
This sequence comes from Pirellula sp., assembly GCA_044370255.1. Lineage (GTDB taxonomy): Bacteria > Planctomycetota > Planctomycetia > Pirellulales > Pirellulaceae > JBKCUI01. Next base: position 701 of record JBILVV010000222.1, on the reverse strand, counting down.
GGGAGGTTGCCAAGTGCGATGCGGACCTAGGCTTTGGATTCGAGGTGCGTATGGAAGCAACCTTGGTGTCAACCCAACCACATTGATAACGCAGACCTTGCTCACTTTCCGCTAGAACTTTAGTCCGAACAACTCACCGCCACCGCTGCCTGTGCCCCCTCGAAGCGGTCCTTGATGTTTGCGAACTGAACTCTCGCGACGGGACTCTTCCACGGGTGCCGATTCAGCTTGCGACTTGGCATTTTCTGGCTTCGCTTGTGTTGCCTTCAGCGAAAGAGAGATGCGCTGCGCATTGCGATCGATCGACAGAATCTTGACTTCGACCTCTTGCCCTTCTTGGAGCACCTGTCCCACATTTTGGACGCGGCGATGAGCCAGTTCAGAGATGTGAACCAATCCTTCGATACCGGTTGCTAGTTTGACGAAGGCGCCGAAGTTCGCTAGTCGCGAGACCGTGCCGCTGGTTGTCGAACCGGTTGGGAATCGAGCTTCGGCATCGTTCCAAGGGTCGTCCTGCGAATCGCGATACGAGAGGGATATCTTGCCTGTCTTGGGATCGAATTTCTCGATGCGAACCGTGACTTTGTCCCCTTCCTTGACCACTTCACTCGGGTGCTTGACCTTGTCCCACGAGAGTTGGCTAATATGAATCAAGCCATCGAGGCCGCCGATGTCGACAAAGACTCCGAAGTCCATGACCT
>JBILVV010000505.1:0-3264 GCA_044370255.1 Pirellula sp. | reverse complement strand
GCTTCTGATAGCCCGCTATCAGGGGTTGGTTGGTCCGACGGAGGAAGAGGATCAGTCATGACAGACGGTAAACACTGAATAAGAATTTACGATACGTATATTGTCTTCGAATCCGAAGTATTGCTAGTTTAGCACTGAAAGGTCAACTTGCCACCCGATTCCTGCGCCGTTGTGAGGTTTGACCTTTTTCTTTCGATCCCTCGAAGACAGGCTACAAAGTACTAGTCCTGACGCTATCCTTTGGAAGTCAGAACCTCCGAAGCGGTCGTGTTTGAAGTCATTTTGCATAGGGCACGTGGATGGAAGAAGCCTTGATTGCTTTCCCTTTAGCGGTGGAGTTATTCGGGCAACGCATCGAAAGTAGCGACCTAGTCATCGTGGGATTGCTGGTGATCCTCGAAGGGCTGTTGTCGATCGACAACGCCTTGGTGCTGGGCATGCTAGCCAAACGCTTGCCCAAACAGATGCGGTCCAGGGCTCTTTCCTATGGACTGATCGGTGCGTTCGTCTTCCGCGTGATCGCCATCCTTCTATCCGCATATTTGCTGCAGTGGACATTCGTAAAGTTCTTGGGTGGGGCATACCTCGCCTACATCGCTGTGAAGCATTTGTTCTTCGATCAATACGAAGGGCATGAGGAAAAGGTGGTCTTGGATGAGCAGGGGCAGCCCAGCCTGGTCGATGCTCAAACCGGGCAAAAACTCGATGTCGATCGCGAGAACATCGAGATCGAGCAGCGGGTTCCGATTGCAGCGAGCTTGGTGACCGAAAACCTCGAACAGGAAGTGCCTGCCCAGAAACTGGTTCCCAGTGAAGAAGCGGTTTGCGATGTGCCGGCCCGCAACCAAGCCCTGTTCTGGCGAACGGTGATTGTTATCGAACTGACGGACATTGCATTTGCAGTCGATTCCATCCTTGCCGCGATGGCCCTTGCTGGCTCACGCGAGGAAAAACTTTGGGTGGTGATCACGGGTGGGATTCTCGGCGTCGTCCTGATGCGATTTGCTGCAGCCATCTTTGTGCGACTGTTGGAAAAATATCCTCGCTTCGAAACAACAGCGTACCTGCTGGTGTTGGTCATCGGACTGAAGTTGCTCGCTGATTGGGCATTCAACAGCGATTGGAGTTTCGGCAACGCTCAGTGGTTAGGGAATTGGGCAGCGTTTTGGCAAAATATTGAACAGACCCGTTTGGATTGGGTGCATGGCTACGAACAATGGTTGGATAAATCTTGGCCTCTCGGGCGAGCAGAGGAAGTTCACGTTCCGGGGATCAAACACATTCCGCATTTGCTGAATTTCCATGATCTGCGAAGACCGGAGTGCATCGGTTTTTGGTTGGTGATGCTGTCGTGCTTTTTGTATGGATTCATGCCTCGCAAATCGGCAAGCCCAACGGCTGCAAAAACATGAGAGACGTTGCTGTCATCCTGGCGGCGGCCGGGCAAAGCTCGCGGTTCCGGGACCCGCACTTCAAAAAAGTTTTCATCACCGTCCATGGCAAGCCGGTCTGGCAATACAGCGCGCAACTGGCGTCTGACCATCCGCGCGTTGCTCAGATCATCCTCACGATTGCCCCTGAGGACAAAGCGATGGTGCAGGAGAAGTTTACGGGCAACTTGACCATGCTCGGTGTCGAGATCGTGCTCGGTGGCAAAGAGCGCCATCACAGCGTCCGCAATGCGCTCGAACGAGTACGACCCGACATCAAGTTAGTCGCGATTCATGACGCTGCTCGACCTTGCCTGTCCAAGGCTCTTCTCAATCAAGTGATCGAAGCCGCGGACAAGCAGGGAGCTGCGATTCTCGCTTCGCCGATCCGAGGAACCGTGAAACGCGCGAATGCTCAGCATCAAGTCGCTGAAACCGTCTCGCGCGAAGGGCTGTGGCAGGCGCAAACGCCTCAAGTCTTTCGTCTCGATTGGATCCAAAAGGCGTATGCGAACGCCAAGGGTAACCCGACAGACGACTCTCAAGTTGCCGAGATGGCGGGCTATTCCGTAGCGATCGTTGAGTCGCCAGAGACCAATCTCAAGATCACGACGAAAGAGGATCTCCGAACCGTCGAAGCGCTTCTCAAAGTCCCCCAGCGTTCGACCGGCAACCCATTCTTCTAACATCCAAGCACGGGATTGCCCGAGCGGATCATCGCCCTTCAAAAGAACCCTCCGCTCTTCGAATGTACCCCACCACGTACGACGGACTTCCCAGTCCGTCGCTAGTCGCTGAGGCCGACTGGCAAAAGATGGAGGGCAAAAGATAAGATCCGAGAAACCGGAACCGCTGATGGACACTGATAGACGGTCATGGGAGTTATGGGACTCGTGGGAGTTAGGTGGATAGGGGAATAGGGGAATAGGGGAATAGTGATCCGAATCGACGAAGTCGTGCGAGAGGAAGCCATCCCCCTCGCCCCGCTTCGGCCCGCGGGGGAGAAGGGAGCAAGAGGTTTGTGATGTGTTCCACTCACCTAATCATCTCATGGTAGCGCGAGTGCAATAAAAGCCGAGCAGCGCAAGCTGCCGGGTTGAACTGCGGCAAACATTGCGAGGTCGAGTTCGCTTCCACCCGGATGCTCGCGCATCTCGGCTAACAACGGCCCTCGTTACGTTGGGGCTTGTCCCCATCGGACGCTACTCGCAACCAGCACGCGAACGCAACGCGTTTCCCATCACGACGTGGGTTTATCCCCGTCGGATGATGATCTGTTGGTGGCGCACCTCATCGAAGCCCACGCCCATCGCAAAGCCTCTGGGCGTGCCACCCAAAATATCCGATCATCGCCCCACGTGGGCCAGCCACGCGGTGGCGGCGTCGCGTAGGGTTTCGCGTTCTGGTTGCGATCAAGTCTCCACACGGACGAACCGCGTGGTGGCCTTTGCAAACTTCGGTGCAACGATTTGTTATGAAAAATGCGTGGCGGAATTCTTCATCAGCGTCTCATGAGGGCTCATCAGCTTCTGATGAGCGTTCATCAGCGGTTCGCCCCAGCCATTTCCCCAAGGTTTTTTTTGCCGCCATCTTTTGCCAACCCGACCGCGCACCGGCATCCTCCCTGCGACAGAGGATTAAACGAATGGTCCGAATCGGCCTTCGCGGACCGCTGCAATAAAGTCGGGCATGCTGCCGAGCAGATCGTCGCGCTGAGCGATGTGATCCAGTTGCATCCACAAAACCTCCGCAACCTCGTCTGGATTCGGTTGCGGGTCAAGAGAAACGTCTCGCGAACATATCAACCACTCCAAACGGGTTCCCCACCGCGTTA
>JBILVV010000492.1:0-3448 GCA_044370255.1 Pirellula sp. | reverse complement strand
GCTGATTTCGCTCCCGTCGGCCGCGATCAAGTGTACCTTGGAGGCGACCTCCGGCCATTGCGAAACAATCACGCTTCGATGACGTTGGCCCATCGCCAGGATCAGGTCGGCTTGATCGACCAACCGTGAGTTGAGCTGAGTGCTTTGGTGGTCATCCAGAGAACAACCGTAGTTGCGGATGGCTTCCAAGGCACCGTGGGACGCAGGGTCTCCACCAAATGCAGACACCCCAGCCGATGCGACCATGATGGGGATTGTTTGGCCTTGGAATTCGTGTTGAAACTTCTCTTGAATCTTGCGTCGCATGAGAGCTGCTGCCATCGGGGAGCGGCAGGTGTTGCCGGTACACACCATCAGGATCAAGTACTGCGATAATTGTCGGAGATAGGCTTCGCTCAACACTCCCTGCTGCAGTACTTGTCCGAGATTCCCTTCGACTGCGACCACCGTGGGTTCACCGGTCTCCTGAATGTTGCCTCCATCGATAGACAGAACGGAGGCACCGGGCGTTAGCTCAGCAACCGAACCAGCGATCCGACCAGGCTTGGCCCCCTGAGGTGCTAGTGCGACCACCAAGGGCCCCGAGACGAGGCGCGTGATGTAATGGAGCACTTCGTGATCAGGGAGCCAAATGCGAACTTCACCCCGCTTGTTTTGGATTTGTTCGTACACGCTGCCAGGAAGGCAACGGAGCGAACTGTAGGGATCGGCGTTCTTGGATTGCAGTATCAGCGGACCCGGCCACGCTTTGCGGACCAGTCGTCTCGCGCTCGTACCTATCGACGGGATGAAGTCGATGACTTCTTCCGGGGTTCGGGGGATCAAGGCCAAGGAGTTACCGGGCTTGAGCGATGCGGTACGATGAAGTTGTTCGACTGCAGTACTCTGCAAGCCACTGGCCAGATAGACGTACGAAGACTCCGTCGGGGCTGCGACCACGTGCCCCTCGACCAATGCTTGAACCGCCAAATGCACGACGTCACGCGGATCGTCCGAACGTCGCCAATCCAAAATCTTCGCCATGCCGTCATTGAACACCATCGATTCCTCCCCCGCAATCGAAAAAAGGCATTTCCGCCGCGATGCCCCGACTGGTTGAGCCAGAGCGTTGGGATACACTGCTTGTCCTGTAGGGTTAACCGGTTTTTCACTCGCTCCACCAAAGCTCCCCGTTCATGGCCAGCACAAAAACAGCGATATCCCCGACCCGCAACGAGGATTATCCCGAATGGTATCAACAAGTAATCCGAGCAGCGGACTTGGCAGAGAATAGTGCCGTACGAGGCTGCATGGTGATCAAGCCATGGGGGTACTCCCTTTGGGAAAACATGCAGCGTGCGCTCGACCGCATGTTCAAGGATACCGGCCACCAGAATGCCTACTTCCCCCTCTTTATTCCGATGAGCTTTCTCGAAAAGGAAGCCGAACATGTGGAAGGGTTCGCCAAAGAGTGCGCCGTCGTAACTCACCATCGGCTCGAGCCAGATGGCAAGGGGGGACTCCGCCCTGCTGGCCCGCTCGAGGAACCGCTCATTGTGCGACCGACCAGTGAAACGATCATCGGAGCTACCTACGCCAAATGGGTCCAGTCCTATCGCGATCTGCCGATCTTGATCAATCAATGGGCGAACGTCGTCCGCTGGGAAATGCGCACGCGGTTATTTCTGCGAACCGCCGAATTCCTCTGGCAGGAAGGACACACGGTCCACGCTACGGCCGAGGAAGCGATGGAGGAAACGCGCAAGATGCTCGATGTCTACACCGACTTTGCCGAGAACCACATGGCCATGCCGGTGATTCGCGGCGAAAAGACACCCGGCGAACGATTCCCCGGTGCCGTGACCACACTCTCCATCGAAGCCATGATGCAGGATCGCAAGGCATTGCAAGCCGGCACATCCCACTTCCTAGGGCAAAACTTCTCCCGAGCCCAGGAAATCAAATTCCAAGATCAGAACGGTCAGATTGAATATGCCTGGACCACTTCCTGGGGTGTCTCGACCCGCTTGATCGGCGCGCTGATCATGACCCATTCCGATGACGATGGACTGGTACTCCCGCCGCGACTGGCTCCCACGCATGCAGTCATCCTTCCGATCTATCGCGATGACTCGCAGAAAGGGGAAGTCCTCGCGTACTGCCATATGCTTCGCAAACGATTGCAGGAGCAGACCTATCATGGCGAATCGATCCGTGTGGAAATCGATGAACGAGACATGAGAGGCGGGGACAAAAAATGGTATCACGTCAAACGCGGGGTCCCCATCCGGATTGAAGTTGGCCCCAAGGACATGGCGAACAACGCCGCCTTCGTGGGACGCCGAGATACCGGCGAAAGCCGAGGTATGCCGATCGAGGAATTGATCAGCAACGCCGGCAAACTCCTCGCCGAGATCCAGAAACATTTGTTTGACAAAGCTCTGCAAATGAGAATCGCCAACACGGTCGATATCCACACCCTGGCCGATTTCCGAGACTACTTCCAACCCGATGATGAGCAAGGTCGATCCAAGGGTGGAGGCTTTGCACGATGTTGGTTCGCAAGCGAGCAGGCGGTTCAGCCGTTGTTGGATGAATTAAAGGTCACGATCCGCTGCATTCCGCTCGATGCACCCGGCGGGTCAGGAAAATGTTTTGCAACCGGACAGGACGCAGCAACCCAAGCCATCTTTGCAAAGGCCTACTAATGCGACTCGAGGAAGAAGAATCGTTGGTTCACTCAACCAACGACCGCAACTTTCGCATGTCGTCGCTGTTGTTCACCGGATCAAAGCCCAGGCTTTGTTCGTAAGTCATTCGATCTCGGTGTCGAGTCGCCAGCTTGGCTCGATAGTCGGGATCGTTGGTTAGCACATAGACGCCAACAACCCGCACCGTATCTCGGACGATCACCTGACGCTGTTCTTCCTGCAGTTGATGTTCCACGTCGTGAACTCCATCAGCATCGACTCGGAAGACAAACTTCTTTCCTTCTAACCAGGGTGGAATACGAAATGAAAACTCTCCGGTCCGCGGTTGGAATTGAAACGTGCGTTCCGATTCATTGATTTCGTAGGCCAAATCGTTCGCAACCATGAGCACCGCGTCGCGCGTTGCGACCGACGAAAGATCCCATTGTAGGTTGTCACCCTCTTGAACGCGTCGATATTCGTAGCTGGTCCCCTGTTCGAGCAGATCCTTCAGCAGATGGATCTCTCGCCCTACGCGAACGATTGGACCGATCAAGTCCGGATACTTCGCGAGCGACTTCACACTCAAATTGAACCAATACAAAGATGCGATGCCGTTCCCAATACCGTGCCAAGCTTGCGAACGAAGCTCATCGGGCGTTGGGGAGCCGCGGCGTGGACTCAAGAAACCTCCCCATCCATCGTGTGCCCCTTGCGACCAGTAAGCGATCGTCGCGGGGCGACTCTGTTGACGAAGGCTGCGGGTCATGTCTCCGATG
>JBILVV010000167.1:0-9671 GCA_044370255.1 Pirellula sp. | reverse complement strand
CGTCCGAGCATGCCGCAAGCGCGACCAATGCCTCAGGCTAGGCCAATGCCCCAATCGCGACCTGCAGCAATGCCGCAAATGCCACAGTCCCGACCATCGTTTGGCAATGCATCGAGTCCCAATCTCTCTCGACCTAATTTCCCATCCGGACAAGCAAACATTCCAAACATCGGCGCGAGTCGACCAACTCCGCAGACTCGGCCCAGCCCAGGTATTGCGGGACAACGACCCGATGCTGGATTGAATCGCCCGTCCCTAGGGATGGGCGGAACCAATAAGCTTCCTCCGGCTTCGATGCCAAATGGAGGCTTCGGTCAAATAAGCACTCGTCCCGCTCCGGGTAATTTGGGTGCAACGAATCCCGGCAATCGCCCCAACTTGCAACTACCGAACATGCCGTCCGCAAATCGACCTCGTCCACTTCCGGGTGACAGTGGAATTGCAACCAAACCCGCACCTGGATTCAACCGCCCCAACGGTGGTGGAAATGGACAAGGGGGTGGACTGGGTGGTGGAAATATTGCCGGCGGTGGTAATCGTCCTAGCTTAGGTGGCTCCAATCGGCCGACAACGCTTCCGGGCACACTGCCGGGCGGTGGCGGTGGCGGCAATCGTCCATCTATCGGTGGCCAGAGACCTCAACCACTCCCCGGAAACATTGGTGGCGGTGGTACCGGTAATCGGCCTGACTTCGGTAACCGACCAACGACCAAGCCTGCTCCACCGGTGATTGGAGGCAATCGCCCCAATCGCCCTGGCAACGGCGGTCAAGGAACATTCCCCGGTTTGAACAATCGCCCCATCAACGGCGGAAGCGGTAACTGGGGTACTGGTGGTAATTGGGGAGGTGGTAATTGGGGAGGTGGCAATTGGGGAGGTGGCAATTGGAATGGTGGGAACGGGAATGGTGGGAACAATTGGAATCGTCCCGATTGGAACCGACCAGGCAACGGAAACAACAACTGGGGAACCGGCAACGGCAATTGGGGCAACAACAACAACTTCAACAACATCAATATCAACAACAACAACTGGTCAAACAACATCTACAATCGTCCAGCATGGGATCGACCGGGCTGGAACAACTGGGGAAACCAATGGGGTAACGGCAACTGGCAGAACTCGTGGCATAACAACTGCATCAATCCGCATTATCACGGTTGGTACAACGGATGTTGGCACGGTTACTGGGGAAGCTCTTGGTACTCCCCGGTGGTTTGGGGTGCCGTAGGTTGGGGTTTGGGTTCTTGGACCAACTCGGTTTGGAATAGCACTGCGTTCGTGAATCCGTACTACGCGACCCCTGCGGCAGGAACCGTAGCTTCGGTTCCCTACGATTACTCGCAGCCTGTGGTCGTCAACAACTACATCACGGCGGATGCAGACAGCGCTGGCTCCGATGTGACGGCGACAAGTTCTGCAGCACCTCAAGTAACGAACGAGGTTCAACAATCGTTCTCCGACTTTGATGCAGGCTTGGAAGCTTTCAAGAGCGGAAATTACTCGGCAGCCGTCCAGTCATTCGATGCAGCATTACGCAAGAATGGAGGCGATCCTGTAGTGCATGAGGTTCGCGCCCTAGCTCTCTTTGCAACGGGTGACTACAGCGGTGCCGCAGTCGCACTCAATTCCTTGTTGGCCTCAGCCCCCGGCATGGATTGGACGACGCTCAGCAGTCTGTACGGCGATACCGACAAGTACACGGAACAACTTCGCGCCTTGGAATCCTATTGCAAAGCGAACCCGAAAAATCCGGCTTCCGCATTCGTACTTGCTTACCATTACTTGGTGATCGGCTCCAAGGATTCCGCGATCCGTGCACTGAAGGTCGTAGTGGAAAATCAACCCAAGGATGCGGTTGCCAAGCGGATGCTCGACGCGCTCGAACCGAAGGACACGACAACCACTCCTTCGTCCGAGAAAACGCCCCCCGCAACGGAGGATATTCCGAAGCCACAACCGGAAATCAAACTGATCGGCAAATGGAAAGCGATCAATGGTCCATCAACGATCGATCTGAACATCTCCGAGGAATCAGGCTTTACCTGGGTCGTTATTGAGAACAGCAAGAAAGTCGCAGAACTCACTGGCGACTTGGCGACCAACGGCGATGCCGTGGTTTTCGAAACCAAGGAGCAAGGATCCTTGGGCGGAACGGTCAAAGCGATCAGTTCCGACGAGTGGGTGATGCTACCACCAGGAGTGACCACGGATGACTCAGGCATTCGTTTCAAGCGAATCCCGTAATTCGAGTCGGTGAATCGCTTCAGTGATCCTGATTTATGGACTGCCGAGTTAGTTTAACTCACTAACTCTGCAGGGCTGGATCGGTCAAACCATTCTCCGCGAACCCTCTCATCCTTAACAGGCACGAGTCGCATCGTTCGCAAGGTTGTCCCTCCGCACTTGGGTCATAGCAGGACAGTGTTTGCGAATAGTCGACCCCAAGGTCGAGCCCACGCCGAATGATTTGCGCCTTGGTCATATGAATCAACGGGGCATGGATCCTGAGGCGACTTCCGCTTACCGCCCGTTTCGTTGCGAGATTGGCCACTGTCTCGAAGGCATCGATGTATTCAGGCCGACAATCGGGATAGCCGCTGTAATCGAGAGCATTGACCCCTATATACATGTCATTCGCTTCCAAGACCTCGGCCCACGCAAGTGCATAAGCCAGGAACACGGTGTTGCGAGCCGGAACATAGGTGATCGGGATGTCGCTTCCGATTTCATCGGCCGACTGATGTTTAGGAACGGCTAACGATCGATCGGTCAGGGCGCTGCCACCGAATCCACCGAGATCCAAGTTCACGATCGCGTGTTTGGCGACACCTGCGTTTGTTGCGATCCTCTTCGCGCGTTGCAACTCAACCTCATGCCGTTGACCGTAACGGAAACTGATCGCGTACGGCACAAATCCCTCAGATTTACAAATGGCTAGGCAGGTCGTGGAATCCAAGCCACCACTGAGCAAGACAACGGCTCTTCTTTCCAAACTCTCGGGTTCCATAGGAAGAGAACCTGTTTAGATTACGGGTAAACAGAATGGCTATCGCTGGCGTATAATCCCTCTCCATGTCCACCATTGAAATGTCCACGATCGAAGTTCACCAGCTCAGCAAATCGTATCGAGTCTATCAGAAGAAAGAAGGGCTCCGAGAGGCGATCCGTGGATTGTTCCACCGCGAGTTTCGGACGGTGGAAGCGGTGCGCGGAATCTCGCTCCGCGTGGAAGCGGGTGAATTCGTAGCTTTCCTCGGTCCCAATGGCGCCGGAAAGACGACCACGCTGAAGCTGCTCTCGGGCGTGATCTCACCCACGTCAGGCCATGCATCGGTCATGGGGTATATCCCATGGCAAAGGAAGCTGGAATATCGGCGTCGGTTCGCATTGGTAATGGGGCAAAAGAACCAGCTTTGGTGGGATCTGCCAGCACAGGAATCGTTCCGATTGCATCAGCAGATCTATGCGATTCGCAAGGAGGACTTCGATCGCAATTTGGGCGAGCTTACGGAGATGCTCGAGGTGTGTTCCCTGCTCGGCCGTCCAGTCAGGGAGTTGTCTTTGGGGGAACGGATGAAGATGGAGCTGATCGCTGCTCTGTTGCACTCGCCCGAGGTTTTGTTTCTCGACGAACCGACCATCGGGCTGGATGTGATCGCGCAGCGTACCATTCAGCAATTCCTCAAGCGTTATCAGGAAGAACGCAATACTACCATCTTGTTGACGAGCCACTACATGAAGGACGTCGCTGCCTTGTGTCGACGCGTCGTGGTGATTGCGAAAGGGATCATTCAATACGATGGATCATTGACTGGGATTGTCGATGAGTTTTCCAGCTCGAAACTGATCACGCTCGTCTTGGGTGAATCGCGGAACGCGGATGGACTGGAAAGATTCGGCGAACTGGTTCAGGTCGATTTGCCTCGTGTCACACTCAAATGCGGTAAACAACAGGTCTCGCAGATTCTGGCAGCCATCCTGAATCAGTATCCGGTCGAAGATATTGCCGTGGAGGATCCGCCCCTCGAAGAGGTCATCGCTCAATTGTTCCATCGCGTCAGCGCAGGAGAGTCGTGACGCGTGAATCCGATTACTTGGACCGAATCCGTTCGCACTCGTTGGATGATCACCAAGACAGCCCTTGCGGAGCGATTGGCCTATCGAGGCGATTTCGCCCTAGGGACGCTCATGCGATTTCTTCCGGTCGTCACCCAGATCTTTCTTTGGTGGGCGATTTTTCAGTCGCTGGATCCGAGCGACCCGAATCAGGCTCAGTTGGCTGGCTACTCGTTTCGCGACATGGTTGCCTACTATCTACTCACGATGGTCGGGAGGGCGTTTTCGAGCATGCCTGGACTCTCTTCGAGCATCGCTGTGAAAGTTCGCGACGGGGAGATCAAGCGTTTTCTGGTTCAACCGATAGATTTATTGACATTTCTGTTTTGGTCGCGTGTGGCACACAAGCTGGCGTACTATGCGATCGCGATTCTTCCTTTCGCTCTCGTCTTCTTTCTATGCCGCGACTTTTTCCATCGAGGAATGCCAGATGCAGCGACCTTTGCGTGTTTCGTCGCCTCACTGATCTTAAGTTTCGTCTTGGGTTTCTACCTCGAGGCGTGCATCGGATTGATCTCGTTCTGGATGCTTGAGATTTCGTCTCTTTTGTTTGTCTATATGCTGTTGCAGTTCTTTTTGTCGGGGCACATGTTTCCTCTTGATCTGTTGCCGCAGCCATTTCAGCAGTTGGTTGGATACTTGCCCATCAAGTATCTCGCCTATTTTCCTGCAGCCGTGTACTTGGGCAAGATTCAGGGGCAAGCGCTCGCCATCGATATGGTGATGCTTGTTGGGTGGACCGCGTTTTTCTTTTTTCTCTCCCGTTGGATATTCTCGCGGGGCGTCAAGCGTTACAGCGGGTTTGGTGGCTGACGGACTTTGAGATGTCCGAACCAATAATGGGTGGTTTTGGCAATAGCGGTAATGACATTCTTGATCTCTTTTTCGATGCGGAATTCGGGGCCAGCGGGAAGAAATAGAATCGAACCTTCGCGCCGAACGAGGATGTTTTCGACGATAATAGCACGCAACATCCACGCTGCCATGCGTTCATCATGGCAACGAACACCGACCCATCCGGGTATGCTCGATTCAAGTGTTGGGAGCCGGCTGGCAAGTTCGATTCCGCGTCTCAGTTCGGCGACTACGCGATCGTACTGAGCCCGTTGTCGCGTGATATCTTCGATCGGGACATTCGCGAGCAACGATCCGCGATGCGGTGGACCGCCAGCCATCGCTAGATCGCAAAACGATGTCCATATCCTATCCCAGGGTACGCTTCCCTCTTCATCGTAAATCAAGGAGGCAGATCCCATGGACGATGGAGCAATCGCGTCGAGGCGACCTGCGTAATCCGTGGGAAGTATCGAATACTGTTGATCGGCTAAGCTCTTTAGGTAAGAGAGCACCGACTGCTCAGTGGGTTGAGGCGAGAACGCGATCGGATGCGCATTGAGAGCTTGAAGATAGCGCCCTATCAGCCAGGTAGCAAGCGTATCGGGGGCTATCCAATTCCAGGCTTTGACCGTTGGACCGCGCTGCACGACCGCGCCCTGACTCGTTGCACCACCATGTATGGGGAATTCATCGGAGGAAAAAGGGTAGTAGAGACAATCATCGGTCGCGCTCGCGGTGTGGGTTTGGATGCGACGATCACCGCGAATGCGGCACTTGGATTGTCCTTCGACCCAATAGGCGATAGCCGCGAGGTGATCGATCGTCTGAGTATCTGCGGAGGGAGGGGGGATCAATTCCACGTGGCTTGTGTCCCCATGTGAGGATACTCCATTTCGGATCCATGTCCCGACTTCAGTTGCCGATGGTGGTTTAGCAAGAAATACTGTCGTGGACGATGGGACGCCTGCAAACCACAGACCCGACCAAATGTCGAACCGCGATGGCTCGAACAGGGTGAATGGCACTACCACAATCCGGTTGGGCGATGCATGGGTGGCGATCCATGCCTTCACGGTTTCGCGGTCACCGTACCAGTGGATGGGAAGCACCGATTCCAACCGCGACTCAAGATCGGAAATAGCTTTCTCCCAGAGTTCTGGGGAAACAAACGGCCCGTTCGCGCCGCAGAAAATCAGGATCAAGTCGTGTTGAGTGTGGCTCATAGGTTGTCAGGATCTATACGAACTTGATTTTATCCGCCGTGCGTACGCATATCAGGGGGCAAAGCGGGTGGGAATGTGCGATCTGTAGGAAAAGGAAGGGCGAAAGATTTCCTCTAAAGCACTGAATTCTCTTTTTTTTCCGTCGAGGCAGTAAATCTGACCTACGTTTTCCATGGAGTGACGTTGCTCACGAAACTTCAGACAATACCGACGGGGGCATTGAGACAAAATGATCTCTACGTGGCAGCTCAAGAGACAAGCAGAAGATTACCTCGGCCAACTGGAACTCTTGTTGGTGAAGCGGATTCGAGTGGATGACGACGAGGCACCCCTCCGTGCGAACCAAGCCGCAGGGGATGACCTTTCGGATCTCTCGCGAGAGATCAACGAAGAACTCGAAAGAATCGAATCGCTGGTGAAAGAGTACAGCGTTCCCTGTTAAAGGGGTGTGTCCTTCTACTGCATCAGCGAGTAGAGGATGAGATTCATGCCGATGCGAAACGCATCTTCGCGAGTGTAGCCTTTGCATTGCAGCGAATGTTTGCTTTCTAGAGCGCAGCTCAGATCGTTGGGTGAGAATAGAACAACGATTCTGCCGTTCAATTCCAAAGCTTCAATCTCGGCTGGCCCTTCGCGACGTGCCGCTTGCACGTCGTTTCCTCCCGTTGATGGATCGATCAGTGCGACATTTCGAAGGTCAAAGCCGCCTGGCCCTTCCTTGAGCATCAGGGGGTGATCTGGGGGAATGGTACGCCAGATGGCATCAGGGAGAGCGCGACTGAATTCTCGGCGAACGGAATCGGCGAACTCTTGGGCCCCGCAGATTGCATCCCCGAGAATGGTTCCGCCGTTCTCAATGTGCCGACGAATCCCTTTCAACTCGTCGTCCGAAAACACGAATTTGCTTCGCCCATGAATGTAGGCGATGGGATACTTGTCCATTTCGGGACTGTTGGCCGCGAGCTTTGGTGTCTTTGGTTCGACCATCGCTTTGGTTTCGCGACGATAGAGCTCGAGTAGATTCGACAGGGAACGAGGGGTTTCATCGCCACCACCGCTATGCATGATTTTTGCGATCGCCAGTGAGCCCCTTTCCTGTGACTGTCGATCGAGATCGGCTTGTACGATTTGCACCGCCTCGAGTTTGTCCTTGAGTTCTCGTCCGGTTGCGTACGCGACGACATTGAGTCCGATCTTCACTGCGTTATCGAGTTGATCTTTGACTTTCTTGGGGTAGTTAGGCTTTGCGCCGTAGGGTTTGCTCAACTCCCAGCGGCAGGACAGGCTCGACGGACTGAGAACCACGCTTGTCCGGCAACAGGCTTCCAGACCATAGAGCCAAAACCCTTCTGGAAGTGCTTCAGGATTGAGTCTCGCTTCGGCTGACCAAATTGGATGGGTGGGTGGAAGTTTTTGAAGAGGCTTGTCAAAGATCAATTCCATTTCCCTTCGAAAGGATTCCTCAAATGCGTTTCCCCGACATCCATCGCCATTGCATGCTTCTGCGAAAATGAAGCCGCCCTGGTCGACATAATCCTTGAGCAACCGTCGATGTTGGGGCGTTAACACAAATTCGTCGGCACCGCTGATAAAAAGGACTGGAGTTTCCAACAGATCCGGAAGGGTAGCGCGTTGTATGCGGAGGGACTGCCACGCTAGGTCACGTTTCCAGGCCAGTTCAATATGCCCAGTCAGGTGTTGAACGGACCGTCGATGCCTGTTCCAGTCGCTACTGTTAGGATTCACTCCGTGTTGCAGATGACCGATAACCACCTGCCTTTTCCCCTTCGAGAGAAACAGGAGTGCCATCGCGGTCGCCGCGACTTCTGTCTCGGAGTTGCCGCCCCGCATCTTGCCACCTACGGAATCACGCCTACGAAGGATGGCATCGGCCCCTTCGCGATACCAATCGTGATTGCCGATGAAACGTTGGCCGGTCATTCGTCCTACTCGTTCGAGAGCATACATGTAGTACATGTACCACTCGCGGTGTCCGGGGTTATCATTCACCGAGAAGTTATCCGCCAACCATTCGATGGAGACGGACGGGTCGTAGTTGCGTTTCTCGCGACCGCTCCCGCAACAGACGATTTGCTCTCCGTTTACGGTGGCATCCATGCTGTCGAGAGCATCCTCGAGAATCACCATCGAGGCGATTCCTGCGCAGGTCATGCTTCCTTTTGCCGCGCGATCTCCACGGTAGCCCCATGTGCCCCCAGGGAGCATTTGCGTCATCCAGTAACTCTTCGCGCGCTGAAGTGTATCTGCCGGGACCTCGACCCCGATTTTGCTCGCCTCCCAAAAAGCCAGGACAGCGAATTGCGAATTGGATTCATCAGACATCCCGAACTGTTGGTCGTAGGCCCAACCACCATCGGATCGTTGCTGAGCTTTCACGAGCCATGCGATATTGCGTTCGATCAAGTCGCGATCCCGACCGGGTTGGCACGCGCACATCGCCATGCACTGCAACGATGCTTCGTATACTTTCTTCGGTTTCTCCCTGCGTATGTACTCCATTGCGCGAGCTATTTCGGCATCGTTGGGACTGCGTCCGGAACTGAGGAGCGCCAGGACGATCAGACTGGTAAGCCCTGCCCCTTGGTCTTCATGTCCCTGCCATGCTCCGTCCCGCTCTCCTTTGCTACGAGTCTGAGTCCGTCGAAAGTAACTCGCGAATTGATCAATCGCCTCTTGCACGGCCTGAGGGGTGACTCCCTGCCCAAAACAATTCGCAGAAAATTCAGCGAGAATAAATATCATCAGGCAAGTGACGCCCAGCACTCGGCGGTAATTGCAGTCTATGGAGTTTCGCTGTGTCATCATTTGTACCCAGTCCCTGCACCAGCGTTCCTGTACCAGCCGAATTCTTTAAAAAGCGTTTTCCATGCATCGACTCCTTCGTTTCCTATGGTAATGCCTAGCCGAAACTTGGTAAACTCGGTGGGCGGGATGATTCCGTCAACTGCCAACCAATAAAACAAAGAAGTGTTAGACACTCCTATCCACCAATATCCGCGTCGCGCACTGATCACCGCGATACTGGTTTTGTCCGGCCTGTTCATTCTCACCTTCGGCGTCATGCCATGGGACGTCACGCTGTCGACCACCGCGTTGAAATGGAAAATGCCTGGCGATTTGCGTCGGTTGATGCAGTTCGGTGAAGCATTCGCGCACACGTTGGGCTGTCTGGTCATCTTGGGTTCGCTGCTTTGGATCGACGTCAAGAACCGCATCAAACTGTGGCGTGTGGTTGCGTTCGTGATGATTTGCGCAGCTACGGCGAATGCGGCGAAATACTTCATTCCCCGTTCTCGCCCCTACACTTATCAAGAAGTCTTTCCAGAGTCGACTTGGGAAACGTTTGGTAGCCCGCTGACCAAGTCTTGGTTTGACGAAGCGGTTCGTAGTTTTCCGTCAGGACACTCGGCGACAGCCGTTGCCATGGCAATCGGGTTATCCTATGTGTACCCTCGAGGTCGCTGGCTGTTC
>JBILVV010000116.1:0-12237 GCA_044370255.1 Pirellula sp. | reverse complement strand
TAGAGGCGGCCGGTGATGACAGGTCGGTCGGGGTCCCCTTCGACGAACGATACGATGACCTCTTCACCGATACGAGGAATGTCGATTCCTCCGAAGCCAGGACCAGCGTGGGTTTGGGACACGCGAACCCAGCAACAAGTGTTCTCGTCCTGTTTCCCTTCGCGATCCCAGTGAAACTGCACTTTGACCCGTCCATATTTGTCGGTGTAGATCTCCTCGCCGCTCGGACCGACGACGACTGCGGTTTGGATACTCGAGATGACGGGGTTGGGGGCAAGGCGGGCGGGCCGAAATTGGCGGCTTTTGGGGATGCAGATGAATCGATTGCTGTAGGAGTTCTCCTGGCTTGATCCACCGAGTCGTCCTCCCTGCGTTGCATTATGGATCACTGTAGTCAACAGATATGGCTTATTCGCTTCGGCGGGAACATTCGGATGGGACTTGATGGTGAAAACGTATCCCGGAGCAAAGGCGGGGCAGGAACTGGAACCATTGACCGTATCGAAGCGAGTTTCCTCCTCCTCCATCCGCCGCTTGGCTTCTTCGCGCCCTTCGTCCAATTCGAAATAGGTATTTGGGTAGTCATACAACTCATAACCTGCGTTGTTCGGCAGCGAGACTTGGCCATGTTTGCTCGCGCTCACCTTGAGTTTCGTCGATGGCTTGATGAAGTCATAATCGATTTGCTCCCAACGCCCGGATACAAAATCGTAGGAATGCTCCCATGCACTGATGCAAACATCCCTGGATCGTTCTGCCATCGAGGCGGGGAAGGGTAATTCGGCAACATCGCAGGTTGGATAGTTCGGTTTATCTGACAAGACGAGCGTATGCTTATCCTTCTCATGTTTGAAATAGTAGAAGATGCCGTTGTGTTCCAAAAGGCGTGAGAGGAAATTCAAATCGGTTTCGCGATATTGAATGCAATGCTCGGTCTTACGCGATTTCAGGAATGAAGCTCCTGTGGCATCGTGCCAGCACTCGATATGTCCATACGATCGAACTCGTTCAATCATCTTGTCAAAAACTTCCTGCAAAGACTTCTTGTCCTTGTCCGGGAGGTACACGAAGGAGCGAGACGCCTTGCTGAGGAACCACAGCCAGGGGACAAGAACGACCTGATAGACTCGGGAGGGAGCTCCCTTGTCTTCCTTGGATTGCTCGGCTTCTCCACCCGACAAATGACTGATATAGCCGTGGATGAACCGTTCCTTTTCTACTCCTTGTTTGTCCTTGCCGTAGAGAAGTCGAACAGCGAGCGGTTTTCCGATAACATCGGCGGGTTTGATATCTTCCTTTGGTGAATCGATCGACAGGCGAAACTCAAAGGGTCTCGAGACTTCCTCTCGTCCCGAGAGAGATACCACAACCGCTCCATTACCGAAAAGCGTGGAAGGCTGGAGTTCAAGCCATCGCTGGTTCATGGCGGTTGCCCCCGCAAAACTAGGTGAAAAACGAAATGGAAAGGCTGGTAGCTAACGTATTGTTATTGCGGGAAAGGTCGATTGGTTGCGTGAAATTGCGAAATATTGGATCGTTTTTCCGAGGCTGGGCAGGAGCTTATTCGATATGGAAGGCAAAGTTGTGATCTTGGCTTGGCTGAACAACGACTTTGCGAACCGACTGACCCTGCGCCAGGCGACTAAGGAGCTCAACCGAGAGGGAGGGAAGCAGGGATTTGGTCAGGATATGGTCGATATTGCGGGCACCGGTATCGACCTCTTTGCATCGGTCGGCGATCATCTGCACGACTCCATCGGAAACGGAGAAGTCAGCTTGGTAGTTCTCGTGCAAGCGGCGACCGATCTTGCCGAGTTTCAGGGCGATGATTTTGCGGATGATATCCTCCGATAGCGGGTAGTACGGGATGAGGGTCAAGCGTCCCATGAATGCGGGTTTGAATGACTTGAGCAGTTCAGGAAAAATGGCCTGCATGAAGGTATCTGGATCGGGAATTGTATCGGGATCGGAGCAAAGGCTCTTGATGACATCGGTGCCTGCATTGGTGGTCATCAGGATCAACGTATTCTTAAAATCAATATCCCGGCCCTCGCCATCCTTCATGGTACCTTTGTCGAATACCTGATAGAAAACATCCTGAACGCCGGGGTGCGCTTTCTCCATTTCGTCGAGAAGGATCACGCTGTAGGGTTTTCTACGAACCGCTTCGGTGAGGACTCCCCCTTCCCCGTAGCCGACGTAGCCGGGTGGAGATCCCATCAGAAGCGATACCTTGTGCTCTTCTTTGAACTCCGACATGTTGATGACGGTCATGTTTTGTTCGCCGCCGTAGAGAAGCTGCGCGAGGGTACATGCTGTTTCGGTTTTGCCGACGCCGCTGGTGCCAGCCAGCATGAATACTCCGATCGGGGCGCGTGGATCGTTGAGTTGGGCTCGCGATGTCTGGATCGACTGGGCGATCCGTTTGAGGGCGTGACTCTGGCCGACGATTTGTTTCTCCATCAAACCATCCAATTCTAGGACGGTTTTGATTTCATCCGACATCATGCGGCCGACGGGGATGCCGGTCCAGGATGCGACGGTTTCGGCGATCGCGTTTCGGTCGACGAACGGATGAACCAACGGGGTTTCGCCTTGGTGTTTTTTCAACTCGTCTTTGAGTTGCAGGAGTTCCTTGGTCCTTTCCTGCTGTGTGGCGGGATCGAGCGCGGTGGCCGATGCGCTGGTAGCCGAAGCGTCGGCGACTGGCTCGTCTTTCTTTTGGAGTTGTTCGGTCAGTGCGTGGATTTTCGCAACGAGCTCCTTTTCCTTTTCCCAGCGTTCGTTCAGCGCGTTGATTTGGGTATCGATTTGCTGGAGATCGGAGTCGATCGATTGGATTTTGTCAGTATGATCCGAACCCGTTTGGGATTCGCGTTCGAGGATCTCTTTTGAGAGTTGAAGTTGATTTCTCTTTCGTCGAGCGTCTTCGATGGTGGGGGGCGTCGAAGATTGGCTGAGGTTGATGCGAGCGCAAGTCGTATCGATTAGGCTGATCGCTTTGTCTGGCAATTGCCGTCCGCTGATATAGCGACTCGACAGCTTCACTGCATCGATGATCGCCTCGTCGAGGATGTGTACTTTGTGGTGCTTTTCGAGGGTCTTGGTCAGCCCTCGAACCATGTCGACGGCCACGCTCTCGGCAGGTTCTTCGACTTTGACGACTTGGAATCTTCGTGCGAGGGCGGCATCGCGTTCGAAGTATTTTTTGTATTCTGCCCAAGTTGTCGCAGCGAGGGTACGCAATTCGCCGCGAGCGAGCGCTGGTTTAAGTAGGTTCGCCGCATCCCCTTGTCCCGCCGAACCTCCCGCGCCGATCAACGTATGGGCTTCATCGATGAAGAGGATGATGGGTTTGGGAGAGGCTTTAACTTCCTCGATGACCGACTTGAGACGATTCTCAAATTCCCCCTTCACGCCGGCGCCGGCTTGGAGCAATCCGAGATCGAGGGTGCGGAGCACGACATCTCGAAGGGGAATTGGCACATCACCCGCAGCGATTCGAAGAGCAAAGCCTTCCGCGACTGCAGTCTTACCAACACCGGCTTCTCCGGTGAGGATAGGGTTATTCTGACGTCTTCGCATTAGGATATCGATGACTTGACGAATCTCGCCATCGCGACCGAGGACGGCATCGATTTTCCCATCGCGAGCTCGAGCGGTGAGATCGATGGTGAACTGGTCGAGCGAGGGAGTAGCCGCCGAGCGGCCAGCGGTTCCAGAGGATCCAGCCTGCGCAGGGCGTCCACCCGACGCTAACGATGTCGACTCGCGATC
Organism: Pirellula sp.; assembly: GCA_044370255.1. Taxonomy (GTDB): domain Bacteria; phylum Planctomycetota; class Planctomycetia; order Pirellulales; family Pirellulaceae; genus JBKCUI01. The sequence continues at coordinate 8,460 of JBILVV010000116.1, read as the reverse complement.
TTCTTTAGTGTCAGCGCACAGCTCAAAGAAGGATTTTCTCAGGGAGGTGAGATTGATCTTTTCAAACTCAGCACTCGCGTCCGAAGCAGCGCGTCGAAGCGATTCACTCCCCAACAGAGCGATCATCAGATGCCCAGATCGGATTTGAGCAGACGCATGATCGATGGTTGCCACGGTCCAACCCTCTTTGGTGATCTCGATCAGGTCAGGGCTGAAAGCGGGAGCTTTGGCGTTTCCGGTACGCAGCCGGTCCAACGTCTTGGTAAGGTCCTTTTGCAATCGGCTGAGATCGACTCCAAACGAATCGAGGATGCGAACAAAATCCGAGTCCCGTTCCTCTAGGAGAGCAAAGAGCCAATGCTCGAGTTCGACATTGTAGTTGGTGCGTGTCATGCACAGCGAGGTTGCGTGCTCCAAACATCGGCATGCCAAGGGACTTAACTTGTCGAACAGTTTCTTGAGGTCGATTTCAATCATTTCGGGGTTCTTTTCCACAAAAGAGCAGTTTGGAATGGGTGGATGTTACCATTTTCACCGCACAAATCCAGCAATTCATCTCGTTGCAGCAGCCCTGGATTTCCGCGTGTCGACATCCGGCAATTCAAAGATCGAATGATCTGCGTCCCGGGAAGCGTCCCATTCCCCCAACCAAGTATTCCATCCCAAGTGAAACGGTTGCTGGGTATCGAGTTGAACACCGCGGACCTCCTCGCCTGCGACGATCATCTGCACATCAAAATCCCATTGAGGTCCAACAAAGCGCCGGACAAAGTCAACCACAGACCGGAGCATTTTCCCCGTGGGAAGGTACTCGTTGAATTCAGTCCAACGGGTAGGACCAAGACATACTCGGAACCGATTTTCAATATCCCAAGCGCGTTCGCCAACGATTGTGTCGACCCCGAGACAGTTTCCAACCTGCTCCCCGAACGCGTGGGTTCCTATTCGGCTCTGATCCTCGGGAGCCAGTCGCAACCATTGGCCTACCAGATTATCGATACTTGCTGTGATGCGTGTAAAGTCTTCGATACTCATGCGCAGAGACTCCTGCGACGGTCTTTCGGTTGCGAACAAGCCGCCGTAGTACAGAACCGAGGTATCATCAAAGGCAAGACGGTCCCTCGATGAGGGTAGCCGATTCCCTACGATCGCCCAAAGAGCCTCGGTAACGGTTGCTTGTCTCTGGGATGCGACCGCGGTCTCCATCGAAACCGCAAACGAGTGCTTTTCCCATGTCTGATAGAACATGCACAGAATGCGATGATTAAAGATGTTCAGAAACTCGAGCAAAGCTCGATCCTTGACAGCGAGTCTTTCCTGAATCAACTGCGTGTAATGATTGGGAAGAACTCCGCTCGGACCGATGAGTCCAAAAAAGTTGACAGCTAACATTGGCCGAGGCATTTCAGGAGACGCATCCTGCCACCAAGATAACTCGCTAACAGGGAATGAAGGTTCCACGTCGGGGACCAATCGTACCGGTTGGTTCTCTAGCCGCACCTCTTCGCCAATCCGCGTCCGCGACTCTCGCTGCAAACACCTTAAAAACTGTACGAACTGAACAGCGGCCAAACGGCTCTTCAGATGGTTTGAAGTCTTTGGGTCAATCCCGGTCTGATCATCCATGATTGCGTCACACCAGAATCTTGGAACCGGACCGCGCTGGGCCGTTATAAACCACTTGGTTCGTTCCCCGCGACAAAACTCGCAATCGGGTGAAGGAATTGATTGTTGCAAAGGTCGCGAAGAAGTGGTCGAGCACCCAAGAGAAAAGATAGACACCCAAACCCTCTAGCGGTTCTTCGTCGATTTCTAGGGTAATCGAGAGTCCTCGGCAAATTCCTGGCCCCTTTCCGAGATCGAGCGAAGGGTCCACCACGCGGGCGGTGCTCCGCTCATATCGAATTCGCTGAATCGAATCGATCGCTTTTCGAATATCATCTCGTTCCTGAAAGTTATACAGCCCGAGAACCTCCTTGAGCAACTTCCCTTTGGAATCGTTTGCGAGACTCAAGTGATTGAGCGACAGGTGGGAAATCAACTTCCAGACCCAATCGTCGCGCTGGACCGGACGAAGTGTTGGGGTGGGAGAAGAAAGGAATCGGGCGGCAAGAGGCCCGCCGTGATAATACAGTTTGGTCTTCGGAGTCAAGTCGTTGACGATATCGCGATTACAACAAATCGTATCGATGTGAAGGGTCAAGTCATCTTCCGGAATCGGATGCGAGTGCAGATCGACGATCGTCAGATAAACTTCTGTACCTCGGTCTATCCGATCGGTTCCCTCCATTCGCTGCCGCCTCGATGCATGCCAGTAGCGGTCTCGATCCGCTGTCCGCATCCGATGCGATGGCTCATAAAATGGCAGAAACGGAAACGATTGCTCCCCTCCGGATCGAGTCGCATTCACCTCTTTGATTGTATGCACCTCCATACCGAGCGGATTGCGGTGACTCGGTATCACTCGATATTCCACCTGGTTGGCTGACACTTGGATCGGTTCGGCTTCGTGGTGAAACAGATTGACCGCTGGAGTGCAACCCAATTGGATCACATCCGGAGACATGAGTTTTTGCAGATTTGAGTCATGCCTTCGCAAGAAGACCACCAATTGCAGGTTCGGCCCAGCAACATCGGTCCAGACGTTTGTCGAATCGATCTCGATGAAACGAAACTTCTCACGCAATACAAAGAACTCCCACAGGATTCTATAACTGGTCTGCATTCGGGGATTCGGATCGAGCAGCGATTGGTCTGTTGCCAAACCCACGGGCTGGATCATCCGCTTCTCATCAAACCGACCATTTCGAGCCTTTTGGGAATACCACCCTAAGCCAAGGGATTCGCGGCAGATCGATTCAAAAAGACGATTAGCGCAGGCATCAGCTCCACCCAAATAAAAGCGAAGCGGACCTGAAGATGTCTTCTCCCAGTCAAGTTTTTCAGAGCTTGCTTCGAGATGGATTCGGATCGCCGCCTCCGCTTGCCCAGACCATGATGCTTCCGCAGGGAAATCGAAAGGTGGCCGCAGATATTCAGATCTGCGAACGACAAAAGGAGGGACATGGGTCGCGAAGCATGTGCGATAACGGCAAGAAGATCCTCGAACTTCTTCGGTTTCTACTTCGGCACCTCGAGGCATTTTGACCCCGGTTGCAAGTTCAGCAGAGATCGGAGTGGGCTGAAACTGAACGATCGCTGCCGAAGGGACAGGCGCTAGATACTGTGGGTAGAGGACCGAGAGCATCGCCTGACAGATTTCAGGAAACTCATCTTCGAGTTTCAATCGAAGTCTCGCCATGAGCAATGCGAACGAATCGATCAGACGAGAAACATGGGGATCCTCGGTCAGTTCCGACGACTGACTAGCCAGTCGCAGGCGAGCCGCAACCTTTTCGAAGCGGCCCCCGAACTCCTGAACCTCCTCGCGAATGAACTCCAATTCGCTCTCGTACAGTTCGTAAAGACGCTGATCCATTATCGCTCGTCCTTGACTTCAAACTGTTTGTTCACAGCACTCATTTGCGAAGTGTATTTCACCCATTCGGGAGAAGGATCTGCTTGAAGAATTCCTTCGATGCGGAATTTGACAACGCGCAAATCGCGAAACCGAGACGCCCCCTCTGACTTGACCATAACATTATGAATCCGTTTTTCGAATTGCTCGATCACTTGCTGGATCCGCGATTCCATCCATGCGACTGTATCGCTGGAGTCTGTGACCAGGGCATTGAAGTCAGGAACGCCGTAGTTTGCAATCGATGCCTGAACACGTCCGAACGCATCGGGGATCTTCGCAAAGGACACGCGTGTATTGAGGAGATCCTGAATATCCCTCGCCACGCTGAGCTTGAGATCTTTCAGACGCTGAGCTCGGTCCCTGGGGAGTTCCCGCCGATTGTCTGGCTCATCGTCAAGCAATCGATCAAGGACGCTGGGAAGCAACAGATCATCAGGACGAATGCGAGACATAACATGCTCCTGGGGTCACTAGGTAACAGACTGTAAGGTCAGTTCGCCTAACTCAAGAACTCCTAGCGACTCCTCGCCAACGAGCATCGTTCGCTGTCCACTGCCCGTGACAACCCCACCCGCATGTTCATGCCAATCGGTAATACGTCCCAGTTTTTCCTCGTCGCTCCATTGGCTTACATTCGGATAACGCACAGGGATGTACACCTCTCCCTCTGGTCCTCCCTCGACCGAAATGGCTACTTTACGCCAGATCAAGTCCATAGGACGTTCGGGTTTACTGAACTCCAATGAGCGGATACTACTCCACGGGATCCAAAAGTACTTCCCAGTACCTGTGAGCACTTCCGCGATCCCTCGAAGGCGGTCGTCCAAGTCGATGAGCGTATCGATTTGCTTGCCATCGCAAGTTCCCGAGAGTTTGGGGCGAACTTGGTCCGATTGCTCGAGCAACGAACGACATTCTTCCCATTCGTTGTTTCTTACATGCATACAGATTTTCAACTGTAGCTCCCCATCTTGCGGAAGAGGAACGACGAGCTCAGGAGGTCGGCCCTCGCGAAAGACTTGCTCTCTAAGAATCTCGGCGCGAATCAGTTGACGCATCACAAGAGGCTGCAGTCCAGCCTTGCTGTCCTGGTTGATGGCCGCTTCAAGCTGACGATCGGCGCGATCCCAATCGCCTTGGAAACCGGCGAGCTCCGCAAGAAAAATGCGATGGGCCGTATTCGCCGGCGCGGACTTCACAATATCCAGTTGGGCTGCCACGGCATCCGACAATCGGCCGTCTCGAAAGAGTGTTTCGGGTTGCATAGGGAAATCGCCTGCAAAGAAATAGTAATTAGGAATCAGCCGGTTCCACGCCTCGTCAGGCGCGTATCGAGTTTCACGGTTGCTCGGACATCATCGAACCCATGAAAGGGTTCGAGTTGCACAACGCAATCAAATTCGCCAGGCCGGCCTAGACGCTCGGTGACTTGTACGGACGCATCGAGAAGCGGCGAACTGGCGCGAGCGGATGTACTGGCATCGGGATCGCGATTGACATACTCGGTGAGCCAATCCGATAGATAGGTTTCGATTTCATAGGAACCGATCAATGAACCAATCTTCTCTCGCGATAAAAACTTCACGTAATGTCCGAATCGCGACGCGCACAGAATATAGTTGGTCAGTGCGGAGAGTTCAGCGTTCGTAGTCGCGATCGAATCGTTATAACGCTTGGGTTGTTGCGCGCTGGCAATCGAATAGAAAACAGCCTCGCTTCCATATTTGGTCACGCACAACGGAGTGAACCCCAAACGGGTCAATCTCCGTTCCAGATGATCGCTTACGATTGTCTCGGTGATTGGTTTGGGTGCGCTGTTGCGAGTCTCGGTAAAAAAGACTTCATGCGCGGGGCCTTGGACAAGACCACCTGTTGTCTCTCCCTGAGTCAACCCGCGAATATTGGCAAACCATCTGGACTCGGCGAAGGAGCGAATGAGAACCTCTCCAACTCCCCAAATCGGATTACCCCAAAGGTAGTCTTCGCTCGAGAAGGTCGTCTCCTCGAAAAGGAATCCGAAATGATTGTCGACTTCGGGGCGATAGGGTTGGCGTATCAGCATTCTCGGGAGGAGCAGTGTAACGAACCGCGAGTCTTCCATCTGCCGAAAGGATCTCCAAGCGAGAAACTCCGGCTGTTGATGCATGGCTTCGAACCGACTGGAAGACTTAAGCTCCGAGTAATGATCGATCTGAAACATCGAGGGATGAGCCCCGATGAATAAGGGTGCAAATGCTGCAGCAGCAGTCGCCGACATCGATTGCAGAAGGGTGATATCATCGAACGGGTGCTCTCGATTCGGGCGTGGATGGATTTCAAAATCCATCAGGATCGCTGAGAAAGCCTCCCAACCAACCGTCCCGATTTCCTCCTCGTAGATCCGCTTGAAGAACTGGCTCTGGTCGAACTCCACCGCTCCTTCGAGATCGTCCCGCAACATGCGCCAGGTGACGTTCCAGACTTTGACCTTGATCAGTTCGTCATCGGCTTTTTCTTGGCACTGTGCCAAGTGGTACAGACCTCGCCACGAGGCCTCCAGTCTCTGAAACGCAGGGTGATGCAGGATGGCGTTCAACTGGCGACCAACCAAACGATCGATAGCCGCGATATCACGATCCAGCTGCTGCACGACCTGAGTGCGGGTCTGCATGAAACGCAAGTTGCTCGAACCGATCCACAGCGATATTTTTTCGACCCAAATCTGCCACTTGCGATCCAGGGAAAGATCTGCGGGTATGTCTTCGAGAAAGCGATCGAGCGATTGCTCTTGGTCAGCCGTCGCTGATGAGATCTGAGCCGAGCCATCGGCGACAATCGATTTCAAAAGGCTCGATGGCGCTTCATCAAGCCTTTGATCATCAACCTGCTCTAGATGGACATTGCGTGGTCCATTGGAACTCGGATCGCCAAGCCCATGCATGAGGACTATCCGTTACCCCCGGGCTTGATGCGTGTCACCATGCGCATCGACGCGGTGAGAGCTTCGAATTGGATCCATGGACGCAACTGAGCAACCGCGGTGTACTCCCCAGGGGATCCGGGAACCTCGGAAACCGAAATGTGGGCTTCCGCCAGAGGATAAGCCGCTTTCTCTTCTTGCGAGGGATTCTTGGCGGATGCAATGTAGTTTGCAATCCAATTATTCAGCCATTTCTCGCAGTCGCTTCGCTCCATGAAGGACCCTATTTTGTCGCGGGCCATGACCTTTAAATAATGCGAAATTCGAGATGCGGCCATGATATAGGGAAGCCGAGCGCTGAGAGCTGCATTGGCACTGGCTTCGGCTCCATCCTTGCCTTCGTACTTCTTCGGCTTTTGAACCGTTTGTGCGCCGAAGAAGACAGAGTAGTCGCTATCTTTGTAGTTGACCAACGATACGAATCCGCAATCGCTCAATTCCTTCTCTCGCCGATCGGTGATCAATGCCTCCGTGGGACATTTGACTTCGGTATCACCATCCTCACCCTTGACCACGTGGGTTGGTAGATTATCGACCTTTCCACCACCTTCGGCACCGCGAATAGCCGTACACCAGTTGTATTTGGCGAAGGCATCGGTCAGTTTGGTTCCGAGAACATAGGCGGTGCTCATCCAGCAATATTTGTCGTGATCCACCGACTTGGGTTTCCCATCTGCGCCGAGTTCTACTTCTTCGTAATTGAATTCATCGATCGGTTTGGTGTTGGAGCCATAGGGCAAACGAGCCAGTGTCCGCGGCATTGTGAGCACGACGAACCGCGAATCCTCGGTTTCCCGAAAACTTCGCCAACCGACGTAATTCTTGGTGTCGAAGATATTCTTCAGATCGCGAGGTTGGCTCAGTTCGGTCCAACTATCGAACCCGAACAGCTTGCAACTAGCCGACGAAATAAATGGGCAGAACGCAGCAGCCGCCACTCCCGAGATATCGCGCAACATTTGGATATCGTCCGGATGATTTTCAAACTCGTAGTCTCCAATCAGGGCTGCATAGGGGATACCGCCAGGCTGCCCGAACTCGTTTTCGTAGATCTTCTTGAACAATTGGCTTTGGTCGAACTCCGCTGCATCGGAAAGATCCTTCTGCAACTCCCGCTTTCGACAATTGAGAACTCGCAGCTTGAGAGAAGTACCGGTCTCGGAATTCTTCACCAGGTACTGAAGCCCACGCCAACTCCCTTCCAATTTCTGGAAATCGGGGTGGTGCATGATCGCTGCAAGTTGTTTGGAAACCGCTTCATCCAATCCCGCGATCGCTTTGTCCAAGGATCGCGTGACTGTTCGATCAAACGTCACCGTTCCCTTCAACACATGCGAGATGAAATTTTTCAAAAGGGACTCTGCATGCGTGCGATCCGTCTGCTTGGTGGCTTTGATCGCGTCTTCGAGAATATTGACCCGGGTTGTGGTGGAAGCTTCCGCTGCTGCGCTTTCTTCTTTCTGAGATTCTGACATCGCTGCTACCTATACTTGTTTGCTGAGTGGTTTGTTTAATTCTGGTACTGACGACTCGCGTGCCACCGCTCGACGTGTCGCGGTCGCGGTTATGGTCGGAAGCAAATTTAGCGACTAGGAGTCGCTGGAATCATCGCCGAGCCCCAACTCCTTGGCGAGCGCCTCAACGTCGGCCGTATTCTTGAGCCATTCTTCCGTGATGGCTTCGAGCTTCGGACTGGAACCGGTCTTGACCTTCAGTTCCATTAATTGATCTCGAATGTCGAGCAGTTTCTTCAGCGCTGGCACCCGCTTGGCGACCTCACCGGGATCAAAATCTTTCATCGACTCGAACGCGAGGTTCACCTTCATGTTGGTTCCATCCCCCTTGAGCGTGTTCTCAACTTCTACGCTAACACCCGGGGTCATCTTCTTGAGAACCGCATCAAAATTATCGCGATCGATATCTACAAACTTGCGATCTCGCAAGTGTTTCAGCTCCGATGCGGGAACAGGTGCCACATCGC
>JBILVV010000491.1:0-3460 GCA_044370255.1 Pirellula sp. | reverse complement strand
TCCCATACCAACCGCGAAGCGTGTCGAAGAAGGTCTGCAGATTGTCTGTCTTGATCGACTCGCCCGCGGGGCCAGCGAGGATCCCGGTCGCAAGGGTCGCCATGAGGTTGACCATCGGAGGATACTCAGCCAAATCCGGCGGAGCGTCCGCAGCTCGGAGGATCCCCGATTTCATCAAGGCAGCAAGATACAGGGTTCGAAACTCCTCGGCGTCTGCGGCGAGCATCAGCAGCGATCCGGGCGCGTTGTTGGACCGAAGAATGCCCCGTCGCAACTGCTCGGCCTGGCCGGAAACATGCGCGATGAACTCGTCGCGCGTGAGAGCCGTTGCGGAAGTGGTTACATGGAACTGGAATGGCCCGTAAGGCTTAATCAATAATTCAGGGATCTGCCCCCATGCATCCCACAACATCGAGAGCCCCTCAAAGATTTTATCAAGGGCCTTGGGTCCCTCTTCGATCAAGTCATCTTTGAGATCGGGAAAAAACGCCGAGATTTTCTCGATAACTTCGGCCCATTTCCGGTCATTCATCTCCTTCAAACCCGGATAGGTCTGCGCGATGAATGTGAAACCGGTGAACCCATCGGCATCGGTGTCCAGGACATATCCGGAGGCCAGTCGGTAACCATTGGTATTGACTAGCGAATCGAGATTGCCCCACGTGACTGCATCGTAGGGTGACTTTGGCGGGGTACCACCGATGTTATGGGTAAAGTCGATGTAGGGAAGATTGTAGAAATCTTTATTGGTACCGAGAGCTGGTACGCCAACTTGGAAAAATACGTACGGTGTGTCGATATTGCTCAAGCTCTGGATCGAGAGACTGTAGGTGCCTCGATCGCCCACCAAGACGGTTCGAGGACCACCCATACCCACGGTGACATCGGGTTCAATGGTGTCTTGCACCAACACACGATAGGGAACGACAACCTTATCCCCATTGGGATTGGAAACGATTAGATCGTACAGCCCATGCGGGACTCCGGTTAGGTCGAAGGTTGCACGGATCTTCGTCGAATCGTAAACCTGCATGACCACAGGAACCACAGAACGGATCCCCGGCCGTTCCAATCGCACGCTGGACTGTTGTTTCGTGTCTTCGTTGCGATAGAACTGGGCGCCGAGAATCGTCATCGTAAAGTACTTGCTATCCCCGGCGACGTCGGAACGAACGTCGGTGATTTGCATGGGAAGCAGGTCCGCTAAGATACGGATCTTCGTTTTCTCCTTGTTGATGGAGTTGCCTCGCACGAGCACGTAGTAGGTTCCGGGCTTTGCCGACGGGACGATCGCCAATTTGTTTGAGTCGCTACGGGTCTGGGCGATCGCATCGAACTTGCTTCCCGAGGGTGCTCGATCTCGCCCAACGTAGAGCTCGCTACTCGCCTCGCTATCTTCAAAAAAGACCTGCACGCGGACCGTTTCTGTGACTTGTCGTGGATTGGTCGGGACCACGATTTCGTACAATTTCGACTGGTCTGTTTCCAGCGTGTCTTCTTTGAAGACGCCGAGCTGTAGCGCGAAGGAAGTGACACGGGACACATCCGCTGCAATCGTCGTGTTATTGCTCTCTGCTAGTCCTTCGTAGATGTTGTCGAAGATGTCGGTGCGAACGATGAATCGGTATGTCCCTGGAGTGACGGGCGGGACATCCGCTTCCAAGGTCGATACGTAGCTCTGGCCGGGTTGCAAGGTTTGCTTGCGCTGAATCTTGCCGACTAGAAAATCGCTGGGGCTCCAAGTCGATCCCGACGACAGGTAGACCGAATCGGTCCACGTCCCCTTGGCCATTTCCGAACTTGCATTTTGGACCGTCCATTCGACTTTGAGCTTTTCCCCAGATCGCATCGTCTGAGGAGCGTTGATTCCGGTGACCACCAGATCGCTTGGCGGCGGATTGTCCAAGATCATCGGGATGATGGTCGCCGTGCTGTTGTTTCGTTCGTTCCGACCTTCAAAGACTTGTCCAATCTTTCCTCTTCGAACCGGATCGGTCACCACGATCACATACCACGAACGGCTATCGAAACGAGGAACCTGGAACTCGAATGTATTTCGGTATTGCTGGCCTGCCGAGAGTCCTCCCGTGTGTTCGAACGATCCCAGAAAGTAATCCGAATTGAGATCGAGTACCGGATCCCGGGACAGATAAATCCAGTCTTCCCACATGCCTTGCGACACGGGGGTATTGCTGCCGCTATTGACCACGGAATAGTGCACGTTGATGATCGCACCAAAGTCCGCGCGGGCCGGCGCGTCCACGTTCGCAACCCGCAGGTCAGGAGGAGGGGTGAGAGTGATGTTTACGGGCGTACCAAGCAGGTTATCCGTCTCATCGGAGAATTCCCAAACTGAGCCTCGGCTCAGGGAGCGCGAGGCTAAGGAATCCATATCAAATGCGCCGAATCTCGGGCCTCCGGTGAAAGAGATCCCTGGCAAATCAAATCCGATATCGCTTGCTGGGGATTCAAAGGGTATGAAATAGGCTGGGGAATCCGCGTAGACCATGATGGAAAACGGACCCTCGATTCCATCGGGCAATTTCATCATCGCGGTCGCCGTGTAGCTCTCCCCAGGCCTCAGCGATGCCCCTCGACCAAGCGATCCCATTTCGAAGTCGAAGCTGTTGAGCGATGCATCATGCGATAGGATAAATCGATCATTCCATTGACTGCTGCGAGTCTCGCGGTTTCCGACATTGGTGACCGTGTACGTGATCGGAATGGTCAATCCCGACCGTAGATCCTGGGGAATGACCACATTGGTTACTTTGAGATTCGGCTCGCGAAACTCGACGTTCATCGGTTCGGAGTGGACATTGTTGTGCGTATCGTCATACGCCCAACGCGAGAACCGTTCGAGGAGTTCCGTGTTGTCCCCGGTATCCCATGGCCACTCTTGTGTCCGAACGAGACGACAATCGAGCGGCCACCAAAAACAATCCAGGTCGTTGTTTGCATTGAGGTGGATGTGCAGATACTTTTGCCCCCCTGACCCCACCGGCAAGGTAACTTTCTTAATGATCTCGAACGAATCGCCAGGGTTCAGCGGTCGATCGTTGGTGTAGACCACCTCACCGAGAAAGGAAGCACGAATCCTGTCAAAGTTGGCATCCGAGGAGAACCAGATCCAATCTCGCCAGTACTTGGTCCCGGTCCACACGGGCGCTGGACCGGTATTGGTGACCGTGTAGCGGATCGTGGTTTCCTCTCCGGAGAATATATCCGGTTCAAACAGTACTTGGGTGACGCGCAAGTCGGAGAGACTCGGAGTCACCTGAATCGCCTTCACGCTCGCATTGTTGTTTTCAAAAACCTCTCGGATCTGTTTTTTTCCGTCCGCTACAACCACGAGGTATTGCCCGACCGCAGAGGGGGAGAGTTCAATTTCAACATCGCGATCATAGCCGGTTCCATACTCCAGCTTGCCGCTATGCGGGACCGACGACAGGAGGATCCA
>JBILVV010000114.1:0-12268 GCA_044370255.1 Pirellula sp. | reverse complement strand
ATCTATGTGATTCCAAGCCCACTGCGATTCAGGGTCGGCGCCGGGATCGCTCTTCTTCAACGGTTGGTAGGCCCACCAATCGGACGGTTCTTCCCGTTTATCGCCCGCGAGCATGTGTTCCGGTTCTTCGCGTGGGTCGGGTGCCCCCATCCGAATCCACTGCTTCAATATCTTGATTTCGGCATCGGAAAGCCTGCCCCCTTCGCCCTCGGGGGGCATTTGCAGTTGTTTGTCCCGGTACTCCACGGCACGAATCAACATGCTTGTGTCCGGCTCTCCGGAAACTATGGCTGGTCCACCGGTTCCTCCACGCAAGACAGCTTCGCGGGTATCCAGTCGAAGTCCCCCCTCGGCGAGGTTCGAGTCGAGCGAATGGCATCCGTAGCATCTATCGATCAGCAAAGGACGCACCTTCGACTCGAAGAACTGAGCTTCCCCCTTCGAAAGTTTCTTGATCGCCTCGGTTTTGGTTTCTGATGAGTGCTGAGCCAATGGGGACTGAGCCATCAGCGGACCTAATAGTAGGAGCGGCAGGAGCCCTTGGACGATTGAAAAACGGATCAGGAGTTGGGCTATCGGGGACATCGCATCTCCGCGAACACCTTGTCGGCTTAGAGTGTGAATAGAAAAAACCGATAGGGGTGGGTTAACACGTGCATCGGAACTATGTTTCGGCGAAGGGGCAGAAAAAGGGCAAGAAGGTCGAGGGTTGCTGTATCTCGATCTCAATGGAGCGGAATTTTCGGTTGACCTCTAGGCGATCACGATTGCTATCAGTCAGTCTTTTGCCTGGAGATATCACAAGCCGACAGAGCAACTTGAGACCGTTGGCCCTAGGTCCTGTGTTTCGGCCTACGCCCCGCCTAGAATGAAGACCATCACCCGCCAAGCTATTTCTTATGGGTGAGATCCATTGGTTGGTCGGCTTTGTCATTTAGGAATTGTGGAATGAAGCACAGGAAAGCCCATTTTCTGTCCGATCTGCATTTGTTTGCGAATCGTAGTTTCGCCGACGCGGTACAACCGGCGCTCTATCAGTCGGCAAGGGAATCGCAAGCCTTGATTCTTGGAGGAGACATCTTTGACTTTCGTTGGAGTCGCTGGCAGGATCACGCTACGACGATTCGTGCCAGCGTCCAGTGGCTCGAATCGTTGCTGACCGTCAATCCGGAATGCCGCATTCACTACCTACTAGGGAATCACGATGCGAGCCAAGCGTTTACTGAGGAATTGGAAAGATTGAGTCTAGTCTATGCTAACCTTGAGTGGCATCCGCACCTGCTGCGTTTGCAAAACAAGGTCTTCTTGCATGGTGATGTGATTGACGCTCGCTTGCCATTGAACGAAGGGTTTCACGAACAGTTGGATCTTCTACGGAAGCGAAAAGACGAGCGCGCTCTTCCAGCTGCTTACCGCCACAAGATGTACGATGCGGCGGTGAAAACACATGTGCATCGCTTGGTCGCCAGCGTTGCCAATCCGAAAGCGAGGGTGCTCACAAAGATCACAGATTATCTGGAATGGGCGAATCACGGCCGAGGTGCGGGGGTGCGAGATGTCTACTTTGGGCACACGCATTGCCCCTTAGAGGGGGAGCCATTTGGCGGAATGCGATATCACAATCCGGGTGCAACCATCAAGGGGATGAGATTTCGATTGATCGAAATTCCGTTAGATCCGGAGCCAACCGGATGATCGAACCTCGATGGCTGGTTACGGCGGGTGTGATTCTCCATTTCTTGATTCAAATCCTTTTGATTTTGCAAGTCATCCTACGGCCGCATCGTGATCCGGCCTCTCGCATTGCATGGGTCGTGGTGATCGTGACCCTTCCGATCCTTGGCATCCTCGGATATTTCTTTCTCGGTGAGATCAATATCGGTCGACGTCGCATCGCACGCATGGAAGCTGTCGTCAAGCTACTTCCCGTTGTCTCCAAGATTCCGGGTGTAGACGCGAAATCGATTCAACCCACGCACGACGAGGCATACAACGGCCTGTTTCGCATCGCCCAATCGATCAACGGATTCGAGGCAGTAGGCGGCAACAGCGGTTTGCTTTTAGCTAACTCCAACGACGCTATCGACGCGATGATCCGAGACATCGATTCGGCGGAGCATCATGTCCATGTCAATTTTTATATTTGGCTGGCCGACAACAATGGCACGAAATTAGCGATGGCACTGGAGCGGGCCGCTCGTCGGGGGGTGGCATGCCGTGCGATGGCAGATGGTCTTGGTTCGCGACTGATGATAGGGTCACCACACTGGACGTCGATGCGAGATGCTGGTGTAAGAACGGCCGTAGCGTTGCCGATCGGGAATGCCCCTTGGTCTCCCATCTTGACCCGAGTCGATCTGCGCAATCACCGCAAGATTGTCGTCATTGATAATCGTATCACTTACTGCGGAAGCCAGAACTGCGCCGATCCGGAGTTTCGAATCAAGCCTCGCTTTGCGCCGTGGGTCGATCTGATGGTTCGATTCGAAGGGCCGATCGCACGTCAAAAGCAGCTTCTGTTCGCTGCGGACTGGATGGCGCATGTCGATGAGGATCTTCGGGCGATCGTTACGGAACCGATGCATGAGTTTCCGTCTGGCTTCACAGCGATTGCGATGGGGACCGGTCCGACGGTGCGTTACTCTGCAATGCCTGACATGTTTGAGTCGTTGATGTACGCAGCCAGGAAAGAATTGCTGATCACAACCCCCTACTATGTTCCCGATGAAGCGATGCAGGCTGCATTGTGTGCAAGCGGTCGTCGCGGCGTTGAGACTACGTTGATTGTACCCGCGAAGAACGACTCCTGGATCGTCAAGGCGGCGAGCCACAGCTACTACCAAGATCTGTTGGAGTCGGGGGTCCGGATCTTTGAATTTGAAGGAGGTCTGCTTCACTCCAAATCCCTCACGATCGATGGAGAGTTAGCGTTGATCGGCTCGGCGAATTTGGATCGGCGAAGTTTCGAGCTCAATTACGAAAACAACATCCTCTTTCACGACACCAAGTTGACCGACAGCATCCGCGAGCGGCAACTTACGTACCGTTGGCAATCGGTCGAGGTCACGATCGATTCCGTTCGCAGTTGGTCCGTTCAACGACGCTTGATCAACAACACCATCGCGATGCTCGGCCCAGTACTGTAGTTGGCCCCTTTCACTCAACGGAATACAGATACGGAATACTTATACATGCCACCTACCTATTTGAAATGCCGTCTGCCAAGACGCCTCCGACGATGTTAGGATAGAGGTCGCACCATGAGCTATTGCATGACTTGCGCGTTCGTGTCGAAAACCATTTTGATCCGTGTCAACTTTCGAGACTATTCAAGAAAATATTCTCCGATTCCGAGGTCTATAGATGCTGAACATACGCACCTGTCAACCACTCTTGGTGTTCTGCGTTCTGACCTCTGGGCTTTGCGTGTCACCGATCCTTGCTCAATCGCCCCCTAAGATCGCCTATGATCTCCAGCTTCTGCCTGGCCCTGTGATCCAAGTGACCGTAACCACGAAGACTGGCGATCAATCCAGTACGGAGCTTGGAGTCATTAAGGAATGGGGAGGCATTGTGAACGACGGAACCGACGTTTCGGATCTGAAGATATGGGATACCGACGGCAACCAACTGCAAGTCACGGTACTCTCTGCTACCGATTGGAAAGTGGACCATCTCGCCAACAGCACACTGACGGTTCGCTACAACGTTCTTCCCAAGGGGAACAGAGAAGTTATCCGTGGAAATGACTACCGCACGCGCATGGACACAAGTCTCTTCCAGATGATCAGCAGATTCGGACTTCTCTCTCCAATCAAGGGAGAGGAGAAGGATGAAGCAGTTGCCTTGTATAGGATCTCATTTTCCGGATTCCGCGAGCAAGGTTGGCAGGTTATGAGTTCCTTCGGTGAAGGCGAAGGCACCTTCGACTATTCCGGGACCATGAGCGAGTTTCTCCACTCCGTCGTCATAGCAGGTCGCTTCCAATCGCTGGTTCGTGAGATTTCGGGGAATCGAGTTGGCATCGCTGTGGTAGGTGAGTCGTGGCAATTCACTGCCAATGAACTTGCGGATTTAGTATCCAGCGTGGTTCAAGCCGAGCGTGATTTCTTTCATGATCATTCCGACGCATGGTACTTGATCACTCTGACGCCACTCCCGCAAACATCGCCTCGTGAAACGTCGCTCGGAGGAACGGCGTTAACCAATGCATACTGTTTGTACTGCACCAATAATTTCACTTTATCCACGGATTCAGATCAGCCGATGAAGGCGGTTTTTCTTCTGGCGCACGAATACTTTCATCAGTGGAACGGAAACAAGATACCTTCCGCAGGCGAGGACCCGGACACGTATTGGTTCTCGGAGGGTTTTACAAACTACTTCACTCGCAAGATTCTCCTGCGCTCTGGAATTATCTCAAAGGAACAGTACATCGCTGATTTAAACCAAGCGTTACAGGCGTATGACGCCAATCCGCTTCGCTTGGCCGCCAACAGTGAGATTCAGTCAGGATTTTGGAGCAATTACGATGCTGAGCGACTTCCTTACCAACGAGGCGATATGCTGGCGGTGATGCTGGACGAACAGATCCAAATCAGGTCGCAGGGACGGCAGTCGTTGGACGATGTGATGTTGGACATGCTCCGCAATCCACTGAAGGATAAGCCTACAACATCAAAGTCATTGTTCCGTCGTCTCAAAGCTTACGTTGATCCTGACACGATGTCACGCGTGGAAGCTTCGATCCTAGCCGGAGCCGATGTTGTGATTCCAGAGTCGCTTTCGGAACTGAAACTGAAACTCGCCAAAGCCTCTATGCAATCATTCGATCCGGGCTTTGACGTCGAGAAGTCTCGAGAGGCGAAGAAAGCGGTCGGCGTCATTGTGTCTGGAAATGCTTATCAAGCAGGATTGCGAGATGGCCATGAAATCCATCGTTTTTCAATCGACTCATCGTTGAGTCCACCGATCGCGGAGTTGACCTTCATCGACAATGGGGTTGAGAAACAAGTTAAGTATGAGGCTCTGGGTGCTCCCTACGAAATTCGGATTTATTCGCCGAATTGAACCGTCGTGGAAATGCTGGTTATATTATCGCAAGCCACAGGTGGGTTCGCACTAGGTCACAGATTCCACTTCAAGGGTTACCAGTCCCTGAGTCTTTGATGGGCGTGCTAAGTGGGCCGTGACCAGGAAGTCTACGTCTCCTTGCTTCGCCACGCCTCATCGCTGAGGTGTTCCGTGCGGAGTAGTCAACTAGAGGAGCTACCGCAATCGCTGATAGGCTAACCAATAGGCGATCGGTTCTTCGGGGATCTCGAATCCATTTTCCATGAGTTCCGTTCCAGTGGCGGATCCGTTTGACGAAGAAACATCGAGCGGTCTGACTTCGTGCACCATCGGAAATCGTCCGCCCGAGGTGAAGTCTCCAACGGAGGAATCGGACGGGCTCATCCGGATCAAACCCGCGTACGCGGTCAACTGGTACAACGAATTCGGTGAGAGACCTCGTAGCTTAGCGGGGCCGTATTCCCTTTTTGGTCCCGTAGCCTGGCTTCCCTTGCCCGCAGTTGCATCGATGCGATACACAACCCCTCGCCCTAGCTCGGGAAAATCAAACTGCCAGGTCAAGCCATCGTCTAGGATATGCAATTCACACAGATGGCCGTCTGTCCCAAGGAGTTGCTTTCGATAGGCGGGTTCGAGCCCAGCGTAATGCCGCATCGCTTCGAGGAATTCCGCAGGCGGCGCAACATCGAGATTGCTCGGTTGCCGTTCCCAACCGGAACGACCATCAAACAACGTCTTGGGGCGCGAAGCGGAGACGCCTGACGCTCGTGTGGGCATCACCAGATTGCCCGTCCAGACGTTCTCAGCGAGGTCCGAAGGCCGAAACAACACCAGCGACCAAACCGGGTTGCGATACACTACGTTGTGGTCGAACGTCATGCCGGTCGAGCCATCGAGACAAATCCCTCCGCTCATGGGGTTGCCGCTAGAATCATGAATCAGATTCGCGCGGATAGTAGCTCCAAGATGGGCAAAGCTTGCATAAAGACCCGCCCCGTCTTGGGTCACTCTCATGTCGTGGTAGATATGGTTCCTTGCGAAAACATTCCCTCCGAAAAAGTTCCATTTTGGATCCTGGTCGCCGGTAAACACGACCCCACAATACGCAGTATCGTGAATCAGGTTGTGTGAGATATTGGAATCTTTCAGGCGAGATAGCGCGATGCCGACTGCTCCGAAGTAATCGAGACCGCAGTGATGGACGTAATTGTTGCAGATGCGGAATCGCTCGTATTCACCTTTTTCCGCAGCCGGAGCCGCCAGCAAATAGCCAAAGCCAACGTTGCATTGACCTAAACCAATACCCCCAGCACCCGTCTGCTCGATCAGGTTCCCGTCGACGGCAATATCTGCCGTCCGCTCCCCTAGTACCAATCCCATGCCCCCCACCCGAGCAATGCTGCCATCGGTAAAGCTACAGGAGACCGCATTGGTCATTTCCACTGCAGCCTCAATAAATCGATGACCGGGATTCGCATTCGTTTCCTCCATCGCGATCGTTGCTGCATTTACTCGCTTGCAGAATCCTTGCAGTATTTCGGCTACTCGCTGGGGAGATACCTGCAGCACCATCCCAAGTATATCCGCCTCTATTGCAAACGGGGCACGTTCCCCGGTTTCTCAGGGGACAGAGTAAATATCAGGCCTAAAAACTTCCATGTACCCCTCGGGCCGTGCCAGAGGTTGAAAACCGAATTGGTCGTAGAGGCCGTGCGCATCGCGCGTGACCAAGACGAATCGCCTCAATCCTTGAAGATCCGGATGGTTGACAATCGCCTCCATCAACCATCGCCCCAATCCTTTCCCTCGATATGCCTCGAGGACGAAAACGTCGCAAAGATAAGCGAAGGTCGCCTTGTCCGTGATGACACGTGCAAATCCAACTTGAAAGTCGCCGCGATAAAGTCCAAAACATAGCGACCCCTCGATAGCGCGATGCATGACTTCGTGTGGCAGTCCAAGTGACCAATACGATGTCGACAGAAAATCGTGGACGACTGCCAAGTCGAGTTTGCTGGTATCACACGAAATCAAGTACTCGTCCCGAGCGCGTTCAAAATCAGAGTGCATCGAACTGGATCCTTTCGAACGAAACAAGAAATCGGCATTGTCCTCAGTCGACGATGAACAACTTGGCACCCGTCACCGTTCTGGATCGATGGGGTTCACCTTGATCCGATACCTGGTAACTCATGCCGGGTCGAAGTGTGTAGACACGTCCGTCTTGTAGCTCCGTTAGCAGTTCCCCCTCGAGGCACAGCAGGATATGCCCTTTGACGCACCAATGGTCCGCGAGATAGTTCGGCGTGTACTCGACCATCCGGACTCGGATCGGTCCGAATTGGCATGTTTGCAAATAGGCTGTGCCCGTCTCCCCAGGATGCTCTGTCTTGGGAATCGTCGGCCAGTCAGTGACTCCAAACGGGATGTCATGGATGTTCACTTCGTTTCTCTCGGTACGGGTACTTTGGAAATCGTTTTCGTGCGAGTGGCTCACGGCGTTGATGGGCACTCACTTGGAGGCTTCGTGATTCAGCGTCCATTGTAGGGCATCAGCAGCTCGCAGGTCGGTCGGCTGTCCGCGATCACGAAGATGCTGAATGATTTTAGACCGGGTTTCGCGGTCGCGGTTTTGTGCCAGCTTCCATTTCACTTTGCATTCGCGAATCGTCAGAGTCATTGCTGCGATCATGTTGAGCGAGCCCTGATATATAGCGTGTTGGGCGTTCAAGGCTTCGTAACCACCATCCGGCTGATAATGCTGCATCAGGCGCTGTTGTTGTTCCGCGATGATATGCGGATCCTCGGAAATAGCCGAGTCGCATTCAAAGATCGCGACGCGGTAGTAGGCGGTTGCAAACGCGGCGTTGGACGGGTGAATCCAATACGAGGGGATGGTACCCAACATTTCGTCCACTTCGAAGGCGCATTTCGGATTGGCCCGCAAGTCAGCCAATTGCTCATCTCGACGATTCAGGTGCATCTCGATGGTCGAACCAAAAAACTGAAAGGGGTACAACCCGATGTGGGGCTGTCCTTTCTCACTCACCGTGACCAGCCTGCCAAGCTGCTGCTCGGTCACGAATTGTTGAATCATTTCCTTGGGTACATCGGCGTATTCGTCGTAAAAAATCATCGCTTTGGTCTGTTATTCATTGAGAGTGCCCCGAGGCGGCGACGATAAAGACAGCCGCAGCCTCGCTTAGGTTCGTAGCAATCGCAGATTATGGGGCAGATCATCTGGCCGCGATCACGGGAGCGCAACGCACCACGGTTCGGACTGAATTGGCGATGAAGCAATCGTCATGCGCCTCGTGATGCATTTCATGGATCTGCTCCGAGGTCGGCAAAACATCCCCGGAAAAGTCGACTTCCGGACTCAAGGTGACCGTCGTAATGCACGTCTTCCCGTCGGCGTTTTTTCCCATGACTCCCACGGCGACGTCGCGGTAACGGTCGATGATGAGTTTGCGTTTCGCAGCGATCGACAGGAACCACAACATGTGGCAGCTGGAGAGAGAGGCAACGAACGCTTCCTCGGGATCGACGGCGCTCGCATCCGACATCGGTATCGGGACGATATGTGGAGAGGATGAGCCGAGAACCTCCACACCGCCGTCGAATCGAAGCACGTGACGGCGACTGTAACGATTGCTGATAAAATCCTCTCCGTTGCGAAGCCACAAAACTTCTGCACTATACTGCCCCATCGTTGGACTCCTAAAAGTCGAATCCGAGTCTAGCGAAGCCAATAATCGAATGCATTAAGACCTTTTATTTCGCTTCATTGGCCGTTTTGGACGTAATCGCCGCGAGCATCAGGTCAGAATACTCGCAACCCCTCAGCCTGAATTTCCACCAACAAAATATCATTTCGTGCGAGAAATGGAAACCGGATGCGGAAGGCTCGTGGGATAGAGATCTTCGTCGCAATCTAATTCCTGAGGAGATGGCATCACAGAAAACAGCAGGTGGCGCACGAGCTCCGCAATGCCGCCGCGCGTTATAATGCTCTGCTCAGCGGATCATGCCAAGGGATGTAACAAGAAATCAGCGCTCGCGAATGAGGGATGAAAAGATGATAGAACGAAAACTTCGCCAGACATATCATCGCATAACCCATCTTCCATCGATCCTATGTATAGGCTCCTGGCTCGCGATTGGGATAGCTATTGATGGCGGTATGGTCAACGGACAACAGACTATCGGAAACGACCCTGCTGAGGACCTGGTTTTCAAAGACAACTTCGAAGACGGCAGATCCAACTGGGAGACCACCGATGATCATGCCTGGGACTTAGTCGCGCGAGACGGCAACCACACCTTCGGACTAAATAAACGCACCAGTGACTATCAGCCCAAGGTGCGAAGCCCCCACAACATTGCCTTGATCAAGGACTTATCCGTCGCCGACTTCGAGATCACATTTCGGGTTCGCAGTACGCTCGATACCGGCAATCATCGCGATTGTTGCGTGTTCTTCGGCTACAAAGACCCAGAGCATTTTTATTATGTGCATCTCGGTGCCAAACCCGACCCCGCCAGCGGACAGATCATGATCGTCAACGGTGAGCCACGACGGCCCCTCACGGACAACAAGAACCCCGTCCCCTGGGATGATCAGTGGCACAAGGTGAAACTTGTCCGCAAGGTCTCCACCGGAGAGATCGTTGTTTACTTCGACGATTTCGATCGCCCGATCATGCAGGCGACCGACACCACTTTTGGAACGGGACGGATCGGAATCGGTTCATTTGATGATCAAAACGAATTCGACGACGTTCGCGTTGTTGAGATAAAAAATTCCGCAAAGAAACAGGGCAATAAACCACCCGAGCGTCCGACTCCTACAATCGCCGATTATCGATATGGCGACGATTCACCCAGACAACGATTAGACTTCTGGAAGGCGGAGTCGGACACCCCAACGCCAGTCGTTCTTTTGATCCACGGCGGAGGCTGGAAGAACGGAGACAAGACGGGTTATGGAAACAACCCCATTCAAAAGTATTTGAAGGAAGGGATTTCGGTTGCGACCATCAACTATCGTTTTATCAACCAAGCGATGGAACAAGGGGTCGTGCCACCCGTGAAGGCTCCCTTGATGGATGCAGCGAGGGCTTTGCAAACGATTCGCGCACACGCCCAAGAATGGAATATCGATCCGAATAGGATCGGTGCCACAGGCAGTTCCGCGGGAGCCTGCACATCGTTGTGGTTAGCGCTACATGACGATTTGGCTGACCCCGATAGCAGCGACCCAATCGCTCGGCAATCATCAAGACTCTCATGCGCCGCGGTGGTCGGAGCCCAGACCTCGCTCGACCCCAAACAACTCAGAGAGTGGATCAGCAATAGCGTTTATGGTGGGCATGCTTTTGGTTTCGCAGCCGAGGGCCGTACGCGCGAGCAGGAGTTCGAGTTGCTGCTCGAAAACCGAGAGAAAGTCCTCCCTTGGATTCGCGAATACTCCCCGATCGAGTTGGTATCCAAAGACGATCCTCCCATTTTCCTCGAGTATCCGAAACAAAAGGCTACGCCAACACCGGGAGGTAAAGAACCCGATCCAACCCATTCCGCGATGTACGGAGTTCAATTGCAGAAGGCATGCCAAGCCGCCGGGGTGACATGCGATCTTGTTTTTCCGGAAAACATGGGTTCGCAATTCGCGAACTCCCAAGAGTTCCTCATTCATTATCTCAAGCAGTAATGGAATAGGTATCGCGTGAGATCGTTATTCCTTCGATGTGTGTTTGCTTTTTCCTTTGCCATCGCAACGAACATAGCCGTTGGAGCTGATGAAGCGGAACAATTGTTCGTTCGTCGCGTCCTGCCAATGCTGAATGACAAATGTTTCGCATGTCATGGCAAGGAGACGAGCGAAGGAGGGTTGGATTTGCGTTCGCGAGCCGCCGCAATGCGCGGTGGTGATAGCGGCGAGGCGGCAATCGTCGAACGATCATCGCAAAAAAGTCCATTGATCCTCGCGGTGATTCGCTCGGATGCGAATTACTCCGCAATGCCTCCCAAGGAGTCGGAAAAGCTTTCCGCACAACAAATAGAGTGGCTCGAACAGTGGATTGATTCTGGAGCACCATGGCCAAGCGAGGATGCGGCTCGTGAGATTGCTCGCGAGAATGAAGCGAAGTGGATGGCCGAGGACGGGATTCGTGTGAAAACATCAGGTGGCTTGTCGCAGGATTGGACAGACCGCAGATATCAACCGGACTCGTTGTGGGCCTATCAACCCGTGAAGAAACCACATCTTCCGGTTAGCGACGCGGGACTGTCGTCCGACCATCCCATCGATGCCTTGTTAGCCCTTCACGCTCCAGAGGGCTTGATACTGGCCCAAGATACCGATCCGCGCACATTCATTCGACGCGCGACGTTGGATCTTACTGGATTGCCGCCGACGCCCGAAGAGACACAGGCGTTTGTCGCCGCCTGCAGTTCCGAAACGAATAGTTCCAGTGATCGAATCGGTTCCTTGTCGACACCTCAAGCTCGCCAGGCGATCGAATCATTGATCGATCGACTGCTGGATTCTCCACATTACGGCGAACGCATGGCACAGCATTGGCTCGACGTCACGCGTTATGCCGATAGCAGCGGTTTCGCGAACGACTATGAACGGGGCAACGCCTGGCGGTACCGAGATTATGTAGTCCGTGCATTCAACAACGACAAATCCTACAACGAATTTATCGAGGAACAGATCGCAGGTGATGAGATTGACTCCGAGGATCCGGAGAAGATCATCGCGACCGGATTCCTGCGCATGGGGCCGTGGGAACTGACCGGGATGGAGGTCGAGAAAATCGCTCGCCAGCGGTTCCTGGATGATGTGGTTAACAGTGTTGGCGAGACCTTTCTCGCCCACTCGCTCCAATGCGCTCGTTGCCACGACCACAAATTCGATCCGATTCCCACGTCCGATTACTATTCGATCCAAGCAGTCTTTGCGACAACGCAACTTGCCGAACGTGCTTCCCCATTTCTATCCGTCGAAAACACGCGAGGATTTGAGGAACGCATCTATCTCGAAAAGACTCGGTCCGATCATGAGGCGACCCTTCATCGAATGGATGCACGACTGCTCGAGAATGCCCAACGCTGGTTCGAAGAGCATGGCAATTCCGCTGCTCAATGGAACGAATTGGTACTGGCCGCAAAGAGCCCGAAACCAGATATC
>JBILVV010000113.1:0-12271 GCA_044370255.1 Pirellula sp. | reverse complement strand
GCGGCATTGACTCGGGTGAGCGGTGGCACTTGGGGTGGGTGCGTCTATGATCTGGAACGCATCGTCGAAGTGCTCGAAGCGGGCGAGAAAGCGCTCCGATGATTCTGTTGATCGATAACTATGACAGTTTCGTTTACAACCTGGACCGATACCTTCAACGGCTCGGGCAAACCACACTGGTCGTGCGAAGCGATGCGATCACCGCCGACTCGATTGTTCGGCTGAAACCGACCGCCATCGTCATTTCGCCCGGCCCAAAGGATCCTGACGATGCTGGGTGTTCGATGGAGGTGGTGAGGCGGTTCACCGGTTTGATCCCGATCTTGGGAGTTTGCTTAGGTCATCAAGCCATCGCACAGTCGCTTGGCGCTCGGATCATTCGCGCACCGGTTCCGATTCATGGACAAGCATCCTGGATTCATCATCGCGATTCTCGATTGATGACTGGGCTAGCCAGTCCGCTCCAGGTCGGTCGATACCATTCCCTGATCATCGACGCTGAATCGATTCCCGATTCGCTACGGGCAACCGCATGGACTGACGATGGAATCATCATGGCGATCGAGCATCGCGAGCATCCGGTCTTTGGAGTGCAATTTCACCCCGAGTCGATACTCACTCCGTTCGGCTACCAAATCTTAGCTGGGTTTCTAAAGCAAAGTGGTTTATCCACACGTCCGATCCCCGGTCCGGATCTTGCTGAAAACCGCGGTTCGATCACGGAGGAAGAGCATGCCTTCAATTCCTGAAACCATCCATCGTTGTCGCTTGTTGGTGGATGGATACAACCTGCTGTTCGGTCAGGGTTGGGACCAGCCCAATCAACGGAACCATCTTGCTCTGCAGCGAGGGCGCGAGACGCTGGCTTCCAATCTGGCCGATCGCATCTCAGCGGCAAATCGCCCCAGTGTGTGGATCGTCTTCGACTCGCTGGATGCTCCCGCACACTTGCCGGACTCGATGCGGTTGCGAGACATGAACGTGCTTTTTTCTCGCCATTGGGCGAGTGCTGATGAGATGCTGCAGCAGATTCTCATCGCGCATCCGTCACCTCGATCGGTCGTCGTCCTGTCGTCCGATCATGCTGTGCAGCGCAAAGCATCCGCGCGAGGCGCCGTGTGGTTCGACCAAGACCACTGG
The DNA here is from genome assembly GCA_044370255.1 of Pirellula sp. GTDB lineage: Bacteria > Planctomycetota > Planctomycetia > Pirellulales > Pirellulaceae > JBKCUI01. The sequence continues at coordinate 11,131 of JBILVV010000113.1, read as the reverse complement.
CAGGAAGCGATCGATACCGCGTTTGAATCGGCCGCGACAACACAGTCGCCTGTGGACCCAACAGAAGGTTTTCGAGATCGTTTTGTTAGCGATGACGAACGAAACGATTGGATGAAGCGGTTCGGCTTCTAGAGCCTAGCTGGCTCTTGCATTTTGCCGGGTGGCACGTCCCAGCGGCTTTGCGATGGGCTTGGAGCAGAATTAGTAGCCGAGATGCGCGAGCTTGCGGGTTGAATCGCGCAACACCTTGCGATGTTTGCCTCAGTTCCGACCGTACGGCTTGCACCGTTCCGCTTTTGATAACAGCCTTTTGTCGGGCTCAAACAAAAATGCCGCGATAGTTATCGCGGCATTGACATTCGAAGCGGAAAAGCGGATCGGCAAAGCGATGCTATTGTTGAACGCGGAGTCGCTTTTGGATATCGGTTTCGAGAACGCCGAAGACAGCTTCGTGGCGTTGTACCGACATCTGCAGTGCGGCCAGCAATCGCTTGGCAGTGTAAAAATTCATAATGATTCGTTGCTTGACGTGGATCGGATCCTTGGGGATTCCGACTGGCTGTGGATTCAACCCGAAATCCACGATCAATTCTTCTGGCGATCCCGTAACGCGGCAGAAATTTGCGTACAGGGCAATCGCATCTTCATCCTTCACTTGGACTTGAACCGCCTGCTGTTGCGGGCGCTGAGTTTCCTGTGCTGGATCTTGTTCTACTTCGCTCGACATTCTTTCGTTCTCCATGAAAAATCGACAAACAACCGTCCTCAGCGGCCTCGGACCTACGAATGTAGCATTTTTCCAAGGCCTCGTGGGAATTAACTTTAAAATTCAAAATTGAATGTGGTCATGCAATAACGATACAACCGCCATCCTAGGGATCTCCATTGCAAGTGGACCCTTGCTTCCCCCCTATAGCTGGGGCGAACTGGGATATCGTCGGACGTGAGTGCAACCCTCACTTGGTAGGAAGTACTCATCGGAACGGTACGGCCCGTTTCGTCGGTTTTCGTATCGAGTGTACCTCCGCTAGCGATTGCCAACTGCGGCGGTGCTTCCTTAATCTCCGAAGTGGAGAAGCTTACGATGTTGCCTTTGACCGACTCGAGGCGGGCGGATTCGAGCATGATGCTGACCTTGTCGCCTACCTGTAAAAGATCCCGATCGTGTTGATCGACGATCATTACACCCTCCATGACAGGATTCGGTGCGACTAAACAGATCAGGTCTCCCTCTTGGAAGTGAATGTCGCTATTGACCGGATCGAATGGATCTCCAGACCATGAAGGGAGTTGCTCTTGAGCTTTTGCAGCACGGCTGTCGTCTTTGGGAGGGGGACGGAAGATAACGCCGTCGATGGGGCTGCGAATGGTCAAGTTCTCGTATTTGTCGTCCAGCACTGCGTACAATTTCATTTTTGTTTTGACATCGTCTTCTTGCAGGTGCATGTACTTCACCTGATCGGGGTCCGAAGCAGCGATTCGCTCGAGTTCTGACAGTTTGATTCGAGCCGCTTGCAGCTCGCCCCAAGCCTTAGTCCGTTGGTATTCCAATTCCGAGTTTTCCAACTCACACAAGATTTCATCCTTTTGGACGATGTCCTGTGGCTTTTTGTTCCATTGTTTGACCTTGCCGGCGGAAAGAGTTCGAACATCCTTGGCCGCCTCTGGTTGAATCTCGGTCGGGCAATAGACGTAGAAGGGTAATGGGAAAAAGGCAATGAACCCGAGGATAGCGGTTGCGACCGTCAAGCTGGTCATCACATTACCACTCTTGATTTTCGTGGCTTTGCCGGGGGTTTTGAAGAATTTGTAGGTTGCTGTCAAACCGGGAACGATCATTCCAACGACTCCTGCTACTGCAAAAGCTCTACCCAACGATTGCAGTCCGTACGGTTTGAGAACTGCGTTTAGAAACATAATGATGCTGAATGCGACGACCCATCGGTAGACGAACGAAGCGATGGTATAGATGCCGAACATAAAGCGATTTCGCTGCGGCAAGAATGGGTTATCCTGCAACTCGAGCCCCAAACAATTCTTTTGGAACCAACGCTTCAGGATCTCGTTGGCTTTTTGTCGTAGATTGGGTATTTCGAGGATATCCATAATGATGTAATAGCCGTCGAAACGTAGAAGCGGGTTTCCATTAAAGACGACGGTACTAACCGAGCAGATGAACATGACGCTCAGACACAAGAAGTGGAACATGCCATCTTCGCTGAACCACCATAGGAAGGTTGCGATCGAAGCGAGTATCAACTCGACGTACATCCCTGCCGCTCCGATAAAGACGCGTTGCCATTTGTTCGGAAGCATCCAGGAATCGGAGACATTGCAGTAGAGACAGGGGGTAAAAACGAGAAACATCAAACCCATTTCGTGGCATTCGCCGCCGAATTTTTTACAACTCAACCCGTGGCCGAATTCGTGGCATATCTTGACGATCCCCATGGTCAGTCCAAGGTAGATCCAATTGTTGGCTGCAAAGAATGTTTCAAACGTGGGAAGCTTACCGCGGAACTCTTGGTAGTTCACCAACACGAGACTGATTGCCGCCAAGCCAAAGCACACGGCCAGAATCAGTGCCCAAGTTGTGAAGAGCCAACCAAACCAGGGGAGGAGAGCCGTCAGGATTCGTTCGGGATCGATACCTCGAAAGCGGATGGCGAACACGTTCGATAGCTTGCTGAGCAGTTCGCGGCGTTTCTTTTGTTCTCCTCGACGCCGAAGCGGTTTGCCCTGACCGCTGGCGTGGGAGATAACCAATCCGCTTCGGTGCAGCATTCCGACGAATTGCTGTAAATCCTGAAGAGATATGCGTTGCGGTGCGAACTCGGCTTGAAATCGTTCTTTGATGGTTTGCAGGGAGGTCTTACCATCGAGCATGTTGAGGATGGCAAACTCCTCTTCATGGAAGCGGAAGTAGTTGAGTCCTACAGGTTCCTTGACAACCCAGTAGACGCGACCGTGGTACTTGTGGCGTCGTGATTCCAGATCGGGTCTTCGGCGCAGGCGGAGAGGCCGCATGGCGCTATTGACCAGGGAATCAGCCATCGTTGTCATGTCGTTTGCCTTCCGATTTCGGATTGCATCTGCGGCAGGATTCGTCGCTTACCTATTCGTCGTTTACCTATTGGGATAGATTTCAACCGTTGCATTCATCTTGCCGCGGAACAGGTACTGTCCGTTGACAACACGGTTGTCGATTTCCACCCATACTCCATATTCATTTTTACCATCGACGGCTACGGATGTTTCCGGTTCTACGAAGCCGACGATGCCGTTGACCATTTCGACTTGTCCTGGCTGGACTTGTACGAAGACCTTTGCGGGCGCTCGTTCCAGGATATTGGGTGAATCATCGATTTGAACACGGCCGCGAACACGAAATTTTTCCAGCGAAACGAGACGCAGGATTTCGTCTCCGGCCTTCACCCATTCAAAGCTTTCCTTCTCCGTTTTCGCCACGATCCCTGTGAACGGCGCTTTAATGGTTCTCAATTCGACTTGCACGCCAGAAGCGTTGTATTTGGCTTCGCTAACACTTACAGCGGCTTCATTGATTTTCTTTTCTCTCTTCGATACATCGATGGACAGTTTGGCCTTTTGCCACTCGAGTTGCTTGCGTTCGTACTCGTCGATGTTGGCCACTTCGCGTTTGAACAAATCCTCCGTTCGCTTGTAATCGGCTTCAGCTACTTTCTCCGCGGCCTCGGCGAATTTGATCTGGCTTTCATCGTCTGCCTTCAATTGTGCCGACTCAAGTTCCTTGAGCGACACCTGTTGCTCCGCCATCGCGAGACGATTATCGATCTCTACCATCACTTTGTCTCTCTCGACGATGAACCCTTCATCGACGAGAAACTGCCGTATGACCCCTTCTGCCTGAGCGACGACTCGGACATCGTTCACGAAAGCTAAGACCCCCTTGTATTTGATGCTACCAGTTGGTGAAGTGGGAAGAGTGGCTGAAGGAACGGCGACACCGGTGTCCGGAATCTGGAGACCCACGGGGGGTTTAGGGTCTGTTTGCGGATCTTGCTGTGAGAAGGCGGCTAGCCGGAGCGGCAAGCTTGTTCGAGAATCGACTGTAGAGGGTTCCGGAGCGGTCGCAAGGTTAATTTCGGCTGGTGGTTGGATCGCGACCTTGGCCACCTGCTCTTCGTTTTGGCTTGGTTGGTTCGAGACCCACCACCATGCCGTACCGGTAACAACCAGAATCGCGATGGACAACAGAGTCAGCACTCGCTGAATGACGGGGGATGATTCCATATTGGGGCTAGGTCCTAAAAGAGTACGTTGGCTCGGATCCACTCGATCACTTCGTAGAAGCAGACGAAGGCGACGCTTCGTTTGCCGCATTTGACGTCAGCCATAACCTGCACTCCAGGTCTTCGGGTGATCTCGAGAAGGGTTTCATCATTGGGTTGGCAGCGAAGTTTAACGACCGCACCGTCCTCGGCATCGAGTTCAGCGCGCTGGCCGATACCGTCTCGATACAGCTTGCCGTAGTATTTTTTCTCCGGAGCGGTTCTAAGAATGATCTCGACATCCAGATACTCTTTTCCTTCGCCATCTAGTTTCTTTTCCGTTGCGAATCCGTAGTCGAGATATCGCATCCGCTTTTCAGGCATCAGGATCTCGATTTCCCACGGTCCCTCCGGATCAGCGATGTTCATCAGGACTTGTCCTGTGACGACCGGGCGAGCATTGAGGACTTTCTTCACGTCCCAGGTTGTAACGATCCCTGGGATGGGGCTAAGCCGCTGCAAGTCTTGTTTGCGTTTTTCAAGAATTTCGAGTTCTTTCGCACGGTTGAGGACCTCTTGCTCAGCTTGCTTGACATCTTGGTCATAGCGAATGCGATCGGCATCGGTCAACCTTGTGTTGTCATTCAAAAGTCGCTTGAGTTCATAGGCCTGCGTTTGACCTTGGCTCAGTTGCCCCCTTGTCATTTCGATTTGGTGATCGAGTTCAGCATTTTTCATCACCACCAGAGGTTGATCTTTTCCAACGGTGTCGCCATGGTCGACTAAGACTTGCTCGACCTCGCCGTCGGTATGTGCAAATACTTGGCGTTCGATGCTGGCTTTGAGTTTTCCATTTCCCTGCAAGTCAAAGTCGAGCGGGACCAAGAACATAGCACCGATAGCAGCGGCGACCAGCGAAAGGATGGAAAGGGTGCGGGGCAGTGCGGAGCCGCGGAACATCCACAAGCATCGATCGAGGAACTTCCACAGCGGCATGAACAGGATGTGGCTATGGTCGAGCGAGTTGGACAAAGCGCGACATGCGTGTTCGTACACCAGGTCGGTTCGCCCCTCGAGCGTGGGGCGATTAAGCTGCGTTTCGATTTGTTCAATGATCAATGCACCGATCACATTGCGTCGAATACGAGCTTCGTTCGACTCATTGCGCTGCGCGAGAACGTCTCCTTCGATTTTGCGTTCCGGTTGTCGGATTGGCAAAACGGTCACAGTTCGACCGTGCGAGATATCGACGTAGTCTTCGATAGCTTCTTCAAGCTGTGGTGGTAGGTCTTCCGTTGATCCATCGTACCACAACGGCTCACCACTCATGACCACGCGTGTGGCCAGTGTATTGAGGGCTTGAACGGTGTTGGAGCGATTCTCGATGGAATCCTGGCCGGAGATCGCGATCACTTTGGCTTTGCCATGCTTCATGACAGCAACGCTGACACGGTCGCAGTCGATCAAGCGACGACCTTCGTTGGCGATCGTGAATGCAGTGTCCCGCAGGTCAAGGTTGTCGTGGACCAAACGTGCAAATTGATCGGACTGTTGCCAGAGCTCTTGGCGATTGGATACTTCCTGTAGCGTATGACCCTTGATCCAATCGCTGATCAGTTTGGCCATGTGCTCGACAAACTTGAGGTAGCCTCGCTGGGCATCCGGAGCAGAATCAGGTCGCTGGAAGACTTCGATCAGGCCGACGGACCCTGCAGGGGATTGGAGGGGGGCCATGACCAACAGGAAACGGGTCGGATTCCCTTCACCTTCGGCGAGTGAACTGGACATGGGAGGAACTAACTCTCCGCGTCCTTGCATGATCAGTCGGGTCAGCAAACGACCGTGCTGAATGGCTTCATCATTCTGCGGATCGACGAGATTGGGGGAGATTTGGATTTGATGAGCGAGACGTAGGCCCGATTCTCCATCGACGAGCCATATTGCGCCGCCAACGGCTGCAAGGGCATTGACAATTCGTTGAAGCACCGCAGGATAAAATTCGGCTGCGGGCATGTTCGACTTGGAAAGCTCCACAACCTCGTTGACCAGGGTGCGGATCTGCCGTTTGGTCGACTCAATGTTCTCTTCGGTGGGTCCGGATGACATAGCAGACCATGGGGTTAGGAACTGCGGAAAAGGGGATAACCATGTTACGCGGCAAGGACCGCTTTTTACGCAAATTTACCAAGATAGGCGGTCGTCGAAGAGTCCGGAAGGAAGAAATACCCATCTCCAATCCAAAACTCCCACACCCAGTCCGGATGCTCCGATTAGGCTGAATACGAAGACCTTTTGGCCGTCGCAAGCCCCCAAACCTCTTCAAGTGCGGACCAGGGACAGGTGCTTCCGCCATCGGCCATTGTCGGCCGTCGGGAAATCGGTCCTGAAGTGGACACCTCGCGATTCCGTCCGAAACAGGGCGGCGGTGGTCATCATCAGGCTGACAGTCAGCATGTTCTGCAATTCCCACCCTTCGACATCTCCCAAGTCATGGGACAACACATAGCTGCAGTAACGCTGTATTTCGTGAAGTGCATCCTCTAAGCGGTCACCGCGACGCTGGACACCCACCGATCGCCACATAAGGGATCGGACCGAGTTGCGAATGTCTGCGATATCGATGGGAAGTGAAGATGCGGAGCGGGCAGGGTTTGCGATCGGGAGCACGCGCAGTTCACGGCCGGCTTGGGCCAGAGCGGCTGCAGAAGCGTTTCGTCCCGCAATCGATCCGAAGACCAACCCCTCAAGAAGGCTGTTAGACGCCAGTCGATTGGCGCCGTGAAGCCCGGTGCTGGTGACTTCTCCAGCACCCCAAAGTCCGGGTAATGAAGTGCGGGAATCGCGATCGACATCGGTTCCGCCAATCATGTAGTGGGCGCCGGGCCGCACCGGGATCGCGTCTTGAGCAATGTCCAACCCGAAACTGTTGCAGACCTTGGCGATTCCTGGGAATCGAGACCGGACATGCTCGGGTTTTAAGTGTTTCAGGGTCAAATAGACGCACGCCGATTGCGTTTTCTCCATTTGGCTGACAATCGCTTTGCTAACGACATCGCGGGGTGCGAGTTCCAGACGAGGATCGTAGTCACCCATGAAACGATAACCAGAGCTGTCGACCAAGTAGGCACCTTCCCCTCGGATGGCTTCCGTAATCAAAGTGCGTGAACTGCCAGCGATGTACAGTACAGTTGGATGAAACTGCATGAACTCCATATCGCGCATGCGAGCCCCCGCGCGAAATGCGATGCCGTGGCCGTCTCCTGTCGCTACCTTAGGATTGGTCGATTCCCGAAAGACTTGTCCGCATCCCCCGGTGCACAGAATCGTTTCTTTGGCCCAAACCAAAACAGGGGGACGGCCCGCGATGGAGACCAATGCGCCGCAACATCGATTTTCGTGGGTCAACAAATCGATCGTGAACGCCTCTTCGAAAACTTCGATGTTCGGCCGAGTTCGCGTGTGAGCGATCATCGCTCGCATGATTTCCTTGCCCGTGGCGTCTCCCAAGGCGTGGATGATCCGCTGATGCGAGTGTCCACCTTCGCGCCCCAGTACCAACTGCCCATCCGCCGAATCGAATCGAGTCCCCCACTCGATCAGTTCGAGAATGCGTTGAGGCGCCTCGCGAACCACCATGTCAACGGTCAGAGCATCGCACAGATCGCAACCGGCTACCAAAGTATCCTGGACATGGTTATCGAAACGATCCTCGGGATCCCAGACACTGGCAATTCCTCCTTGAGCATACGCGCTATTGGACTCTTCGACCTTGTCCTTGGTGAGGATAATCGTTCGGAGTGATGGGTCGATTTCGTGAGCCGCACGAAGGCCTGCCAGTCCTCCACCAATGATCAGGACATCCGTAAAGTAATGCCCCATTCTTTTGGGATCGATCGGAACCAGATAACGAGGGATCCAGGACGCCCATCGCTGCTCGATCGAGAGGTCGGGGATAACACCATGGGGATCTTCGTTATTCATCGTCAGGCCTGAGCGGATCGTCTGGGTCGAAAAAGAAATCCTGCAATCCCATCGGGAGACTATCGCCACCGAGAGCTTGTTTGCGACGCTTTGCCAACTCGGCCAAATCCAACGCTTCCTCCCCCAAGCATCCTATCACTGCTTCTCGCCATGCCGCATCCTTGGACAACGGGTGAGTCCGATCCTGAGCCAATCGCTTGAGAGCATACCTCAAAATGTTGATCCCATCGCGAGCAGAGAAATCCAACTTCATCTGGTGCGCACTCTGCAAGAAGTCGACCGTCAAAGCGAGGACCTGCGCTTCGGCGAATGGAAGGTGGTACTGCAAAATTGCCAACTCATCTTTGCGGTTTGGAAAGCCCACCAAGAGCGTTGGCTGCAATCGACTCAAAATGTAATCCGGGATCTCGTAAGTCGAGTCGTCTTGATTCATCGTCACTGCCGCTCGAAAGTTGGGGTGAGCCTGCACGGTAATACCTGCGACGATCGATTCGATGTAACGTCGCTGATCGAACAAGGGGGCCAGCGAAGCCCAAGATTTCTCGTTCATCCGGTTCCCTTCATCCAGGACGCACACACCGCCCCGAATCATGGCCGTTACCAAAGGCGAGGCGTGATAAGCGATTTTGCCATCGCTGGCCAGAACAGGGGTTACGAGCAAATCCTCCGGCCGGGTGTCGGCCGTGCATTGATAGATGTAAAGCTCCTGGCCACGCACAGATGCAGCAGCCATCGCCAATGCCGTTTTGCCAACTCCTGGAACCCCAACCAAACGGGGAGTGAGAGGCAAATCAACCGGATCGACAGTCAACCAACAAGCAACCAACTGCCGGAGAGGCTCCTCTTGGCCGATCCACCGAGATGGATTGTTTACAGGGCTTGCGAGCGTCAGGGTGACGCCTTCGATGCTAACCTTTTCACTCATAACGATACTGAAAAAGACGTTACAGGATCAAACAGACGTTTGAAGCCTATCGGAAAGCAAGGCTTGTCGCAACGCGTAGAGTGACGCTCGATTCACCCCGAGTTCGCGCCAAGACAAAGTAGCAAGATGAATAGGCTATGACAAAACTTAAGGAAATTTTCTTGGTTCACGTATCAGAACAGTCGACATTTGGTAAAATGCTGTTTCCCAAAGAAAAGTTGCGGGTCGAGACTTCGGGCGTGTGTCACTCGCAACTGGGAAAGCTCCCTGCACAGTCAGAATCGGGCGTGACTGACTGTGCGGGGTTTTTTTATGCACCTGCGTTTGTTGCAAACATGATGGCCCGAATCATGATGGTTCAGCGATGGCGATTCCGAGCTTGCGCATCTTCTTGTAAAGCGTTGTTCGGTTGATGCCCAGTTGATCGGCAGTCGCGTTGCGATTCCACTGATTGACTCGTAAGACTTCCAAAATGATGTTGCGTTCGGGTTCCTCGAGAGCTTCGCTGAGCGAACGGATTTTGTACGACGGATCTTCGCGTTGACCGGTCCCAGATAAGTTCGTTGCATTTTGGTTTGGCACGGTGGAGCACCCACTCGTTGCACGGTTGCTTGCCCTTTGCGTAGTTGCTTTGAGGCAACCACTCGAGTCGACCGAGTCGCTCGATGGGGGCATCTGCATCGCGGTAGGCAATAGGTCGCTGTCGATCTGACTCCCTTTGCACAGCAGCACCGCTCGTTGAATGGTATTCTCCAACTCGCGAATGTTTCCAGGCCAGCGATACCTCATCATCGCTTGCATCGCTACGGAGCTGAAGGATTCGATATTCCTTTGAAACTCATCGCAGGCCCGCGTGAGGAAGTGCTGCGCTAGCAGGGGGATATCATCGGTGCGTTCTCGTAGTGGTGGCAGTTCAATCCGTATGACGTTGATCCTGTAATAGAGATCTTGACGGAACGTTCCCTCGGCAACGGATTGCTCGAGATCTTCATTCGTCGCCAGTACGGTACGTGTGTCGACGGAGATCGTTTCGTTACCACCGAGCGGTTCGAACTGAAGTTCCTGCAGCGCGCGAAGCAATTTGACTTGAAGCGCAGGAGTTGCAGTTCCGATCTCATCGAGGAAGAGAGTTCCGTTGTGCGCTTGTTGAAACTTGCCGACCTTGTTAGCTGCCGCGCCGGTGAATGCGCCTGCGACATGTCCGAACAACTCGCTCTCGAGGAGCGTATCCGGAAGAGCACCGCATGCGACTTCAACAAAGGGTCCATTGCGGCGACTGGATTTGCGATGGACAGCGCGAGCGATCATGCTTTTTCCGGTCCCGTTCTCACCCGTAATCAAGATCGTGGCTCGCGCATCGGCGACGCTATCGAGCGTCTCGAAAATCTTGAGCATCCGCATGTCGTGGCTTACGACATTCTCCAGCCCGAAGCGCCGATCGAGTTGTTGCTTGAGAAGCGAGTTTTCAGCTTGTATCTGCTGCTGATGAAGCGCTCGTTCGATGGTTGTTTGAAGTTCCTGATCGATGATGGGCTTGGAGAGAAAGTCAAACGCACCCGCCCCAACCGCTTCGCATGCGGCATCGGCGCCTGCGTAACCAGACATCATGACCACCGGGAGTGTTGGATATTTGCCGCGAGCCATCCGCAGCAGAGCCATGCCGTCGCCATCATCAAAACGAACATCGCACAGGAACAAGTCGAACACGCCACTCGCCAGGAGTTTGTTCGCCTGCGAAACACTCGACGCTTTTTGGATCGAATAGCCCAAAGTACCAAGCCAATCCGACATCGAATCGAGCAGCCAACGGTCATCATCGGCCACCAGAATTCGGGGCTTCTCATGCTGGGACTTGTCTTGCTTTGGCTTGCTCAGTCGGTTGTTCATCGATGATTCCGGTGGGGAATAAAGAGTCGCGTTTCCTCCACCCAACGTTTCGAAAAGGCACCACGCAATGCCACGGTGGTTTATTTTA
>JBILVV010000418.1:0-4441 GCA_044370255.1 Pirellula sp. | reverse complement strand
ACTTGCACCCTCGATGGCAACGCGAGGACCGTGGTTGGCTCCGCCACCTCCTGTGGTTGATCCTCCTAGCATGGAAGCCCCGATCGAGGATCGATTGGCTCCGACCTCGATCTCCTCGCTTGATACCGGAGCGATACGAAGCCCTGCGGTGGGAACTTGGGAAGGAGGTTCCCTTACGAACGTGGGAGGATCGCAGGGTGGCATGCCTCCTCCACCGAATACGGAACTCATTACTCCCGAGAAGAGTCGCATTTCTCGAGGCATGCTCATCGCTCTGACGATCGCTATCGTGCTACCACCCTCGCTTCTGATCGGGGCAATCCTCGGCTATCTGATCGGTTTGGGCCGAGAGTAACGCGCGTGGTTAGCCAATTTCTCGATGAAAACCATTGTTTTGGTGCTTCCAGGGCCACCTGAATTACACTGAATGGCTCTCGAAATCCACCCGTTTTCTTTCCGCTTTCCTTCCCTTTAGGCACCTTACGTTATGTGGCAGTGGTTGTCGGCGTGGTTCGAGAAACGCAAATCCATGCGGGATAATCCGCAAGCCCACATGACCTTCGGCAGGACCAGCCTGGGACATCGCTTGAAACAAACTGGGCTGGCGTTCCGAAAACAATTATGGGTCTGGACAACTCTGGCGGTGTTGATCCTCGCTGGCATCGGTTTTTGGATCATGCACTCGATCCAGATCACGATGGAGAATAATCTGCGGTCGGAACTTGAGACGGTATTGAATCTTCAGCGAGTGCTCGTTGAAAAATGGTTGACGCGGCAGGAAGCGACCGCGATGACTCTGGCCAACGACCAGGAGATCCGAGCCCTGATCGGCCGACTCGTCGAGGATTCCTCGGTGACCGATATCGAAGGAATGGAACGAGACAGCAAAGACCCATTGGTATCCGTGCGATCCCAAATCGCCAAAACACTCGGGCCAACGATGAGTATTCACGAGTACTCTGGCTTCGTCGTCACAGATCGAACGAACCAGATCCTAGCAGCCTCCCAACCCGAATTGGTTGGTCGAAAGTATGAGCAGGCCGAGACAATTCTCAAGAAGGTCTTCGCTGGCGAAGCTACAGTTTGTCCGCCGTTTCCCAGCATGGTTCCCATCGCTGACGAACGTGGCCGCATTCAAACCGGTACCACGACCATGTTTGTTAGCGTACCGATTCGCGACAATGACCTACAGGTCGTCGCTGCATTGTCGTTGCGCATTCAACCAGAACGCGAATTCACACTCTTGATGCATGAAGGACGCATGGGAAAGAGCGGCGAATCCTACGCATTCAACCGTGAGGGATCCATGTTGACGAACTCAAGATTCGAAAGCGATCTAATCCTGTTGGGGCTAATTCCCGATCGTGAGGATACGACTTCGATTCTGAATCTCCAAGTTCGCGATCCTGGGGGTAACATGTTGCTCGGATATCGCCCCAAGATACGGCGTGCTCAAATGCCTCTGACCAAGGCTCTTGCGAGTGCCGTATCGGGACACGACGGCGTCGATTTGTCTGGCTATCGCGATTATCGCGGTGCACCGGTTGTGTCCGCGTGGACCTGGCTCGATGACTACCAATTCGGCCTCATAACCGAGATCGATTACGACGAAGCATTTGAGCCGCTGACGATCCTGAAACGTGCATTTTACGCGCTGTTCATCCTGCTATCTCTGACGACGTTGGCGATCTTTATCTTCACTTTGGTAGTGGCCAGATTACAACGAGAAGCAAGAGAGGCGGCGATCGAGGCCCGACAACTCGGACAATATCGGCTTGAGGAGCTACTAGGCGAAGGTGCGATGGGGATCGTTTATCGTGGGTATCATGCAATGATGCGCCGCCCTGCTGCTGTCAAATTGCTCCATACTCAGCGTGTCAATGAAGCGTCGATCGCACGGTTCGAGCAAGAAGTTCAGATTACGTGCCAACTCAATAATCCCCACACCGTCGCAATCTATGATTATGGACGAACTCCCGAGGGAGTCTTCTATTACGCCATGGAATTTCTCGATGGCATCGATTTGCAAGCCTTGGTAGATCGCTACGGACCGCAGCCCGATGGGAGAGTGGCTTGGATTATCGATCAATTATGCGGTTCGCTATTCGAAGCTCATTCCATGGGATTGGTCCATCGAGATATCAAGCCGGCCAATATTATGCTCAATCGCCGAGGGGGTGAGCCCGATTTTGTTAAATTGCTCGACTTCGGATTGGTTCGCGCGGTAGACGATTCTAAGCGATCGGGAGTGAACGATGGCATGGCGGGCACACCGTTGTATATGTCCCCCGAATCGATTCAAACGCCTGATATGGTGGATGCGAGAAGCGATCTGTACGCGGTCGGAGCCGTAGGTTATTTCCTTCTGACGGGCGAGCCAGTTTTTGAAGCAAAAAACCTCGCAGAGTTATGTCAGCAACATATCGACGCGGTTCCCCTCACTCCCTCGCAACGAACCGGTCGACCGGTGGATTCAGACCTTGAGCATACGATACTGGCGTGCCTAGAAAAGAATCGAGCCAAGCGACCGCAAACCGCTCGCGAACTGGCAGCGAGGCTCCATAAACTGATCAACACGGACGCATGGAGCTTGAGCGATGCTGACGCATGGTGGAGTCGTCACGAACGGGATGCCAATACTCGGCATCTATCCAAAACAGCTTTCAGCCAGACCGCATCCAGCGTTACCCAAATCAAAGCACCGTCGACCAAAACGCTACCGTTTGAGCAGACCATCGTGCTGAACAATGATCAAAAAGGCGTTTCCAGTACGGGCGAAGATAACGCTACTAAAGGACCCGGGAGCGACACGAACTAGGCGTTCGTCTGATTTGCTAGAGCTTGAAGCGAAGCAAGACCTGAGGAACTGCCCCGAATTCTGGAGACAGCTTCTTCCATAGCGATGAATTGACGCAGGAGTCGTTCCCGCTCGCGATCGAGCTTGTTGCTCAAGAAATCGATGCGGCGATTGCTTTCCTCGATCCGTCTTTGGAGGGTGTCGTTCCTGCTGACCAATACACCCTTATCCACTCCAACAAGGTTCTCGAGCAGTTCTTTCGAACGCGCTGAGAAGCCGGTGGTTTCTTTCGTCAAGAACGTAACAACACCTTGTGGATCGCTTTCGATCGCACGGGAGAGTTTCGATGTGTTGAGTCGAAGCTTACCCTCATTGTCAAGACTCAAACCCAGTTGCTCCATCGTGCGGACCGAGGAACCTGTGCCATTGACAGGTTGATTGATCATCCGGGCCAAGCTTTGTTCGATACGCAGCACTTCGTTAGACCCGTACAGGATGCCCGTTTTGCCGCTCGCTGCATCAAAGCTTGCAACCACCCCCAAGCGGTCTCGCACCTTGTTGAATTGATCCACCAACAACTGAAGATTCTTTTCGATATTGGAGTTGTCTTTCTCCACCCGCAACTCGACTGGATTGGTGTCGGTTGCTGAGATGCGGATCGACAAACCTTGAATTGCGTTGTCGAGTGTATTGCTCGACGAACGAATGATCGTACCACCGGAGGATTCGGTTGGGCTGATAGCCACAATCGCATCTCTACCTGTCGAAGTCGTGGTCGCATCGATACCGATATCGCTTCCATCGATCGCAATGCGTCCCGCCTCGCCACTGGCTCGTGAGTTGAACAGGATTCGAGCTGTAGAACCCGCAACCAACAGTGAAGCGGTCAATGGCCCCTCACCCTGATTGATCAAGTCGACCAACGATGTCAACGTTGGCGTGTTACCGACGTTCAGTCGATAGGTTCCAGATCCCTCGATTTGCCGGATCGTGTTTCCACCGACGACTTTGGACTGACCCTGACCCGCGATTCCAAGATCTTTTGCTGCGGAACTACCAGTGCGGTCGGCAATATTAAATGTGCCGTTGCCGTTGGAAGTGTCGTTGACGACGATTCCGTCTCCGGATTCGTTGAGTGCCGCTTGGACGCCGATTCCAGTCCCGTTGATGGCCTCGATCACTCCGCCGATCGTTTTGTTGGTCAGTGCGCCGATATCAACCGAACGCCTCTCACCCAAGGAGTTGACGATATCGATAGTGCCGGTTCTGACTCCACGACCCTGATTGAGTTTTGACAGATCGGTCGCCTCGCTAACATAACGCAGATTCAAAGCACCGGAATCGACTGTATTTGCGGAATAGCTGCCCTGCAATTGCAATTTCGTAGCAGTGTTGTTGGCATCGTTGTTGGAAATCACCAGGTTGTTCGCAGTAGATCCCGTAACATCTTGGATGGCGATCCCAGTCTTCGATCGGTTGAGCGATGCAGTCACGCCAGCCCCTGCGCTGTTGATCGCATCGACAACGTCTCGGAGGCTTTCGCTACTCGCAAGATTGATCGAGGTGGCGACACCAGCACGATTCGTGATCGAAATCGAACTGGCGGTGCCAACACCCGAACCGCCTTTCAACGACGAAAGAAGC
>JBILVV010000223.1:0-7829 GCA_044370255.1 Pirellula sp. | reverse complement strand
AGACTGTTCACGACTCTGGCACCCGTCAGCACTCCGCTAACCGCCGTTGCGCTGGTGAGCCCTAACTGATCTGCCAAGTTTCCTGAAGCTGCGAAAGTAGTCCCGCCGGAAGTCTTGTCGACCAATTCAATGGATTTTCCGTTGGTTGAGATTCGTGCTTCCAGTTTGCTGGAATCAACCGCGTTGATCGCAGTAATCAATTGGCCGACTGTGGTCGGTGCCGTGCTGCTGTTCGCGTCGACGGTCAGTGTGCTGCCATCCCTCAGCGTTACCGACATGTCCGTGCCCGCTCGAAATGCGATACCTGCTTGGTCGCGAAGACTAGACAATCGTGTTGTGCTCGAGAGATTCATCAGAGCATCACCTGTCGCTGAATTGGAAGCGACGTTGATTCCGGAAATTCCCAGATCCGTTGCGGTTCGTCCTTCTCCCAGTTCCTCAACGATCAGATTGCTGGATGTAAGCCCTGTGGTATCGCTTAGTACGATGCGATCGCCGCTAACCTTGGCAGTGACCCGGTTGTTGGTTGCGGTGTTGATGGTCTTGACCACATCGTCGATCGTAGTCGCGAAGCGCAAGTCGACGTTGGCTACGACACCCCCTCGATCCGTGATCCGAACTTTACCGCTAGAGACTCCAGCACCTCCCCGCAATTCATCGAGCCGCGTTTGACGGTCGACAAACCCACCCGTTCGCACTACCAGACTTCCGGTTTCTAGGGCATCGGTAGCAGTTGTGAAAGCATTGCTGGTCGCCGTCGATGCCTGTGCAGTTTGAACGGACTGCAGAACGTACGTTCCTCTCGCAGGGTTGCCACTCGCCGTAGCGGATAACACATCGCTCTTGCTGGAAGTCACTCTCGTGCTGTCGAGAGTGGTCGCATTCCCCAAACGCGTGGCCTGAAGCTGCACCGCGATTACCATCGCCGTGAGTTCGTTTACGGCGACTTGCTGAGTCTGAAAGCCCTTGACTCGATTCTCCAAACGGACTCTTGGCTGAGCCGAGACGGACATCAATTGGTCGACCGTCTTGGCGATGTCGATCCCTGTTGCTAGGCCCGTGCTCGATTGGATGCGTCCCATGCTAGCAATCCCTAAACCTGTTGGGTTGCGATTGTCAAACGATCTTCCATCCACGGATTATCGTCTTAAGGAATTGGAGAACTTGATCCTCAAACAAAAACAGGCGTTCGAGTCGATCTCGAAACGCCTGATTTTGAAATCATGCGGATTTTCGGGACGAAGCGATTATCGGAGCAATCCGAGAACGCTTTGCGAACTCTGGTTGGCGATACCAAGAACCGCGGTACCGGACTGGACGAGGATCTGCGACCGGGTCAAGGCTGCGGTTTCCTTCGCGAAGTCTGCGTCTCGGATCGAGCTTTCGGCTTCGGTCAGGTTGGAGAGCGTATCGCTCAAGGAGACCGAGTTGCTTTCCAGCGTCGTTCGCTGGAACGCACCGAGTCGACCTCGAAGGCTTGCAACCTTTTCGATCACTTCGTTGATGACCTTCGCGGCACCTGCGGAGTCACTTTTCAAATTGAATGTTTCACCACTACCGAGTTGGTACAGGCGACCATTGGTGCCACCGAGCGACGCAGTGTTGACCGAAGAGATACCCAAGCGAGCTTGCTGAGCACTCACAACACTCGGTCCCAGTTGGAACAACGCACCACCGCCGGTGATATTGAACGATGATGCCCCCGTGAAGTCTGCTTCAACGCTTGTGCTGAAGGACAAGGTCGAGGTGTTGATCGACAGGACGTTGCCATCACCCTTGGCCGCAAGACCGTTCACAGTTGCAACAATGTCGGAGCCAATGTCGCGAGACTTGGACGAACCGCCTAATTCAGCCGTGATGGTACCACCAACGGCTTCATTGATCACTTCGAGATTTACGAAGGCAGACGATCCAAACAGGCTCGAAGTCAACTCGACCGTATTCGAGGAAACGGTTGCTTCAACCCCTGTGGAATCTTTGACCAAGTTGACCGCGGCGGCCAAGTTAGCCGCTGACGAACCGGCCTTCAGGTTAATAACTTCCGAACCTGTTTTACCCGATAGCTGGAAGACGACGTCTTGAGTCAATCCACCGGCGGCAGCAGCACCCCCACCCAACGTCGAAGCACCTGGAGGAGTATCCGATGATTGGATGTAGGACTGATCTCCTGACGACGCGGTGATCGAAGCGCTGTAACCCGCCAAATTATTGATCGCCGTTGCGATCGCCGAGCGGGTGACGGTTCCTCTCACTTTGACCGCAATATTGCCTCCTGAAATCTCCGCTTCGGCGGTGTTATTCGTGATCGAGTTATCTTCTGTCAGGGTAACTGTCACACCGTTTGCTGAAGTACCCGCCGTGTCGGATACCACCGTAATGGTCGAGCTGCCTGCATCGCGACCACCAGCCATCGTTGCAGTACCATTTCCCGAGACCGTATTAGCACCTGTACCGCCGGAGACAGTGAAGTCGCCACCTCCTGTGATCGCAGCTTGTATATTTGTAACCGTCGCAACACCGGACGCTTGCGTTACGCTCACGTTCAAAGTGTTCGAGGCTGCATCATAGGTGGCAGCGGCTGAGCCGGCGCCGTAGGTGATGTTCACCGTGTTGAAGGAATTACCCTCAAGCCCGTCCGCGTCCTGACCTGCTACGGCAGTGATCGTGAAGCTTTCGGCCCCAATGTTCACCGTTCCGGTCGCTTGGGCAGCAGTATTGGTTAACGTTAAGTCAGCCTTGGCGTTCGCTGCTTGCGTCGAAGCAGGGATGTCCAGGCTAAGGGAAGCTTTGGTCGCGGCTGTTGCCACATTGATACTGACTGCAACCGATCCGGTGCTTCCAAGGTTGGCTTGATTGATTCTGACATCCGTCAACTTATTGAAGTTCGATGTTCCAGAAGTCAAGAAGTCCAAGCTACCATCAAGCAACTTTCGACCTTGGAACGTCGTCGATTGCGAAACCCGGTTAATCGCTTCGAGCGAAGCGTCGAGTTGCAACTGATTAGCAGCGATTTCGTTATCGCTCAGTGCACCATTGTTCGCAGCTTCGGTGATCAGCCCTCGCATGTCATTCAGGAGCGAGCTGACCTGCCCCAGGGCTGAGTCGGCCGTGGCAATGATTTGACCCGCTCGCTGGGTGTTTGACAGGGCTTTGTTGATCGCAGTGATATCGCTGCGAAGCGATTCGCTGGCGATCAACCCTGCAGGGTCGTCCTTACCGCTATTGATTCGGAGACCCGTGCTCAAACGAGTGAGCGACGTTTGCAACTGGTCTTGCGTTCGATTGAGTCGGGTTTGTGCGATCAACGAACCGACGTTAGTATTGACGCGTGTCATCTAAGTTATTCTCCCTTGTGTCGTAAGTGGACACCCTCGGCTCCACCCATAGTCCGGCGACCTGGGGGGCAACTGTGTAAGTTTCCATGAAACATTTCTGGTTCATCCGGAACCCACGGAGGTTGATCAGACACTCACTGGAACGCGGACTCGTAACCATAGCATCGGTTTGCCTGCATGCCGAATTGAGGCATCATCACTTTCTGAAGATTTATTCCTATTTCAGAGACCGTCTCATGGCTTTAACCGTTTCGTTCGATACAACCGGACCTCTTTCGCAACCGCTACAACTTATCGCGTTCAAGAGCGAGCTAATTTTCCAGGTCGAACGTACCTAGACGGTTTCCCGCATAGGAGAAACCACTTAAGAAAACAGCAACGACTCGGCCGGATCAGGCTGCCAGGCCCCGCTGCTGGATTGCTAGTAATAGAGAGTCGCACGCTCGAGCAACGCCAGCGACCTCGATCGACAGCATAGGACCGCACTCGGTTTTTCGTCGATGGCGTTGGGATTCAGAGAGCGTGAGTCGCTGGATGGCGATTTGCCCGGGCCCCCGCGGTCCGACCCGTTCAACCGGCATAGGTCCTATCAAGCCTATGGTCGGAATACCCAGGGCGCATGCCAGGTGCATCGGTCCGGTATCGGAGCCAATGAATAGTCGAGCGTGGCGAATCCATTCGGCAAGTTCGGGAAGCTTCGTCGAAGGAGCGAGAATCGCCGCACCTTCGGACATGGCGACCACCTCCTCCGCAGCAGCTTTTTCCTTGGGACCTCCCCATGCTATGCAACTGCGTAGATTCCAGTGGTCGGCGAGATGACGAGCGATCGCAGCATAACGATCGTTAGGCCAGATCTTGGACTCCCAACCTGCGCCGACGTTGATGATCGCTCCCGGAAACTGCCAACCTATCTCCGCAGATTGAGCATCCACCCGCTCGCGGAGTTTGGGTGATCGCGGCAGACGATACTCGATTTCCGATGTGTCGATGCCAAGAGGGCGGAGCAGTTCCAAACCGCGGTCGATAACATGGCTTGTACGAGGTTTGACGATTGTGTTGTTGATCCAGGTACTGAGTTCGCGACCTTCAAACTCGGACTTTGAAAGACCGATGCGTTGTCTCGCGCCAGAGAGCCATCCAAGTATGGAGCTTTTGGTCAGTCCCTGGGCATCGATCACGACGTCGGGTCTCCAAGCCCTTAATCTCTTGACGAAACTCAGAAATGATCGCGGCGATCGAGTCGCCTCAGAGCCAAGGGTGAATAACTGATCCACGCACGGATGCCCCTCGAGCAGACCCGATGCTCCGCAGCCAACGACCCATCCAATTTCAGCATCGGGCAAATGCCGACGCAATGCACAAGCGATCGGGAGATTGAGAATCGTATCCCCCACCGCGGATAATCGAACAATGAGAATGCGTTTCGGCATGAGTTGCTTAGAAGAAGCACTTGGTGCAATTGCTGCACAAAGGAATTTCGCTTTGCCGACTTTCGCGGTGCAGTTTGCGAAGTTCGCTGTATCGAGAATTGTTCCAAATATCGATCATCGGACTGTCGTTGACATTCCCTAAGACTTCCTTGCCGCTGTAGTCTAGGCAACACAGAGCGATATCACCATTGACCAATACCGTCATCGTACGCCACAGTCGATCGCATGGCTTTCGCACCCTTTGCGCTTCCGCATCACCCAAGGCACCACCCCAATTATGGATATGGGTAAAGTCGATCCGGTCAACCACTCCATCGAGCATCTTCTCAGTCTGCTGACGATTGGATGTTTGGCATGTTGCGGCAACGATCACTGGCTTGGTGGTGCCAGCCTCATCTCGCAAACGCCGGAACTCGCGCACGTTGTCCAGCACCTTCGCGTGATTCAGCCCAATTCGAAGTTTGTTGAATTCTTCGCCATCGGAACCATCGATGCTGATTTTGATTTCATCCAAGCCGCAGTTTAAGAGACGTTGAGCCACTTCGCCTCGCAAAAGATCGCCGTTGGTGAATATCTTTACTTTGGGAATTCCCGCTTCTTTACAATAGCGGATTCGCTCCGGTAACTGCTTATCGATCAGCGGTTCTCCGTAACCGTGCAAATGAAGGAGGCGAACCCCGCCCTGCACGCATTGCAGCACGACCTTCTCGAAGAGGTCCTGCTTCATGTTCCCCTTCGCTCGACCGATAGTCGAACGAGGACAGAAAACGCAGTCGGCCTGGCAATGATTCGTTGTTTCAATGCGAACGGTTTTTGGGAATGGCTGTCGAAGCAGTGTCATCGTATCGGCGATGACATACGAAACCACCGAACCCACCGTACCCAGCAAAGACTGTCCCAGCGCCGTCATTTCCTCTTCCTTGCAGCAAGTAGAAAAAATCCTTTTTTCCCAAGCGGCAAGTTAGCGAATTCCGGCGGATTGCGTCAACCGCAGTTCCGCTCCAGGAAAACCAGCGGATTTAGAACCTACTTCTTTAGACTGTACGCAATGAAATCATCCTGATCGCGTATGTAAAGGATGCCGTCGACAATCACGGGGTGGGGCCAGCTTTCGCCATTATGCGTTGCAAGCTTGAATTTCCCCAATAGCTTGTACTTCTTCGTATCGGAGTCAATCATCGCCATGACCCCGTCTTGGTAGCGAAAAAAGAGTTTGCTGTCGGCATACAGAATCGCGGCCGAACCCGATCCCGCTCCTCGACCCTTTTCCCATTGATCTTTGCCGGTTCGCCATTCGACACATGCGGGGAATCCATTGTTGTGGCCATGACCCATGTACACATAGTCCCCAACCATCACCATGCCGCCATGATGATTTTGAAGTTCTTTCGAAGACTTGTAGTAAACCTCTTTCACTCCCAGAGCATTACCCGACTTGCTCACCTGCAGGAGAGCCGTCCCCCCGTCATCGTAGCCGGTCGAGCAGAATACAAAGTCGTCTTTCACAATGGGTGTCGGAATGTTGGCCGTCGTGTTGGCAACTCGATCGTAGTTCCATAGAAGATCGCCGGTTTTGGCGTCATAGCTGACGATGCCGTGGCCGATCAACTGCACATACTGCTTGCGCCCTCCAGCATTCGAGATGACCACCGATGAATATCCTGCTCCATCGTTGCCTCGCAGTTTACCCCGGGGCGCTTTTCCCTTCCAAATCGTCTCTCCGGTCTTCTTGTCGAGGCACACTACCATCGCATCGCTTCCGCCAGGGGTGCATATCAATCGTTCTCCATCGATCAACGGCGATTCGCTGTATCCCCAGACCGATTCCATCTTCCCCTGAAAATCTCCCGGGAAACTCTTCTTCCATACAACTTGTCCATCGTTCAATCGACAGCAGACCAAAACGCCATCGAACGAAAGACCATAAACATAGCCGGTCTCTCTATCGATGGTGGGGGTGCCGTTCGCCGCGCCTCGGTCAGGAGTAAACGGAGTCTTCCAAATCTCTGTGCCGTCATTTTGCTTGACACAAATCAAGTGGGTGTTGCCAGCAATATTGCCGATGGTGCATATCTTTCCATCAGCGATCGCGACGCTGGCCATCCCAGAGCCTAAGCCTTTGGACTGAAAGACAACAGCAGGCCCCTCTTCCGGCCAGCGATCATTGAGCCCCTTCTCTGCGGCGATTCCGTCTCGATTCGGGCCTCGCCACTGATACCAATCGTTCGCAAGAACGGGGCCAGCGAGAAGAACCGCGACTGCGGTGGTTAGCAAAATCGAGCCGAAGCGATTTACCGTCATGAGTCTTTAACTCCTGTGAAAAAATATTTCAAACCGTCGAGCCTGGGATCCGATCGCGCTCCAATATAACGCCACCGGTCGGACTACGGGAAGGATGCTGCACCATCCAGTCCCATAAGGATCGCATCGCCTGCGCATCGTTCGGCGAAACCCGCTTCTGTGCATAAGCCAGCCTGCTGTACACCATCCCTAGCCTGGCCAATGTTTCTGCCACCGGGCTGTATTTGCGGCCTAATCTGCCAACGAATTCCTCAGGTGTTTCATCCTCCCGCCTCTCGACTCGATGCTCGCGTCCCCAAACGCACGCAGCATCAAAGAGTGCTTTGACCGTTCGGTCCGGGTCTCCGGCATACGTGGAAAATGGATTGGAGATATCCGAAAAGCGAATAGCCAATGGCTGCGGTTGTCCCGTGTCATCGGGCTGAACGGTACTTGAGGGATCTTGATCACGCAGGAACCATCCCTTCACCATCGCAATAAAGTCTCTGACCCATGCAACAAGTTCGCGACGATAGCGGTACGCAAAGAAAAGCGTGATGCCCGCCAAGATCAACAACAGCAACCAACGCAAACTGGATCCCTGGTTCCATTCGATCCGGGGCAAGGAAGGCGGCGAAGCAGCCTGCTGTTCCGGTTCGGGTGGCGCCGCCTGTTGCGGTTGTTGATTGGGTTGTTGATTGGGTTGCTGATTGGGTGGTTGATTGGGTGGTTGATTGGGTGGTTGATTGGGTGGTTGATTGGGTGGTTGATTGGGTGGTTGATT
>JBILVV010000146.1:0-10733 GCA_044370255.1 Pirellula sp. | reverse complement strand
TACCCGGCCTGACCTCTTCTCCTTTATCGAGATAGTTACCGCGATATTGCAGTTTGGTGACCCGCTGTCGATCCTTCGGTAACTCCAGCAGGATCGGTACCGTTGTGGTGGGCTTTTGTGAAGTCAGTTCAGCTCTAGTATCCTTCAATCGCTTGCGGACGTCCTCGAGTTCCGGGGCGATCGAGCGATAGAAGGCTGCGACCGCCGCTTTTTGAGGTTCGGTTCGCTCACCTTCGGGAATTTGCAGGATAGTTTGAATGTCTCCAGGAAACATCGCCCATTTTAGAACAGCATCTTCTCCGGTCAGCGATACACGAAAACGACCGATAATGTGGTACACATGTTGCGACTGCTGAATCAAGGAGACTCGCAACCGACTCCCCTCGGGAATAGCGATCGGTTCCGATGCAACCAACGTGACTCGGTTATCGCGTCCATAGGAACCAGCTACAGCCCATCCCTTGTTGGGATCAATTTTCTTGCTTGCGAGGTTCGCTGCCACAAAATCATCTTGTTGAAAATCGGCGAATGCTGCAGCGAAGGTAATCGGACGTGAGCCGTCGATATTCCAAGCCACATCCGCCTTGGAAGTATCGTCGATCGTTTTTTCCCAAAGAACTTTTCTGTCTTCACTCAGAACTTTAAGCGACGCCCCCTTGAGTCTCGCGGAGATAGGGGCACCGCCGTCCGTTCGATTCCAAACAGCAATTTTGTCGATCGCTTGAGCGGATCCAAGATCCACCTCCCACCAGAGATCGTTATCATTCGCAGCCGAGTGCGTTACGGAGTTCGCCTCGAAATAATTCCCGTTAGTGTTTCCATCGATCGCTCGCGCAGCAGCACCCTCAAAAGCGACGCTGCTCTGGGTCGCTGTACCTTTCCTTGCGACATTCTCATCCTTCGCGAACACCTCGACTTCCGCTAGGGAAAGAACCTTGTTGGAACCTGACAATTCAATGCGCACATAGCGTCCGCTGAGATTCGTTCCTTCGGGAGGCAGCAACGTAGCTCGCAACTCGGTGAGTACAAAGTTTCCGTTGTTCCAACCTGGCCCTCTGTTGGGCAAGCGATCATCTGCCAACGTTTCCAAACTAATCGCGGCAATTTGCGACGTACCAGACGCCTTGATATTGGCCAAATCCAGATCGACATGAAAGTTGTCTTTCCCTGCACCCGAGGCGCTACTAACGATATCGGTAACTGGGTCGATCGTCATCGTCACGCCAGCTTCACTGGTGGCCGATACCACTTTGGGGACCGACCATGCGGGCTTCCTCGGCAAACTACTCTCCAGTGCCTTTAGTGATGCTTCCAATTCGGGTGTCATCGTATCGAGAATCTTGACATCGGCCGCGATTTGTTCATTCAGCTTTGCACGGTGTTTGAGTTGCTCGTCCGTCCAGAATTCATACAGAGGTGATTCATCACCACGGTCTGCGTCTTCCGTGTTGTTGAAAATGGCAAACGTCTGAAAGTATTCTTGTTGGCTGATTGGGTCATACTTGTGGCTATGGCACTGGGCGCATGCCATCGTCGTGCCCATCCATACTGCATACGTTGTATTCACGCGATCCACGACCGCTACGTTGCGAAACTCTTCGTCGTTGGTTCCTCCCTCATTGTTTGTCAGCGTGTTGCGATGAAAAGCGGTAGCGACGAGTTGCTCTGCAGAAGGACTGGGGAGCATGTCACCAGCTAGTTGTTCGATCGTGAATTGATCGAAGGGCAAGTTGCGGTTGAAAGCCCCGATCACATAATCGCGATACGCCCAAATGGTCCGCGCGGGATCGTCGGCGTAGCCTGATGAGTCTGCGTACCTCGCCATGTCGAGCCACATTCTCGCCCAATGCTCGCCGTAGGATTCCTTCGCTAGAAATCGATCCACCATTTTTTCATAAGCATCGCTCGACGTATCATCGATGTACTGTTTGATTTCCTCCTGGCTTGGAGGCAAGCCGGTGACATCCAAAGCGACTCGGCGGATGAGTGCGTAACGATCTGCTTCCGGTTGTGGCGCGAGCCCCTCGCGGCGCAGTCGTTCCAGGACAAAATGATCCAAGGGACTTTTTGTCCAATTCCTATCCAGATCGGAGGCCAACTCGGGCAGGGCAGGCCGCTGGGGTACACGGTAAGACCAATGGATCGCGTAAGGGGCATTTTCGCGAACCCAACGCTCCAGCAGAGCGATCTCAGTATCGTTCAGCTTGAGTCCCGTTTCCGGAGGAGGCATGACCGTCGAGGGATCTTGCGTCTTGATTCGCAAGATCAGTTCGCTCTGCTCTGGCTTTCCAGGGACGACCGCGAAGTGCCCACCTAAGTCTTCAACGATTCCTTCAGGGTTATCGAGCCGTAACCCGGATTCGCCACCACCCTGGCGTTCGTTTTCATCGGGACCATGACAACGAAAACATCGATTGGAAAGAATCGGCCGGATATCGCGATTGAAGTCAAGAGTCTTCGGGTCAGGCATTTCGCCTGAGGCGATCGAAGCGGAAAATATCGCAACGATCATCGCCAACGATCCAATGCCTAAGACTTGGGTCCGCTGCATGTCAAACTCGGGGCCGGGGTGGGAGGTAGGTCGGAAGGTAAACCGTTTCGGTTTTTTCAACCCTTCTAGTATAACAGGCAACCGCATGTCGCAGAAGGAATTGAACAAAGATGTGCCGCCACCTTCAAATGAAAAAACCAACAATCGAAGGCCAATTCGGAGTACATTATCAATATCTGGGCACGCTTTTCGGTGTAGGCAAAGCGCCGAGGATGGAAGAATGGATCGATTTCCGAACAGCGTTCGTTCCCTTGCTGAGGTAGTCACATGAACTCGAGCCGTTGCATCAACACCTCAGGACCAGTGTGCTTTCCGTTCGTCGCGTGTTCTGCGTGCCTGCTGCTGTTCGGAGGATCCGTCGAAGGCGCCGACGATGATCTGACTCAGTCCTTCGCCTCTGAAATCCAACCGCTGCTGGTGAAGGTATGCGGCGACTGCCACGGAAAAGAACCGAAGGATAACGATCTTGACCTCACACGTTACGACTCTGCCCAGTCGATACTCGCCAAACCCAAAGTGCTCGGTGACGTCGCTGAACGATTGCGGTTGGGTGATATGCCTCCCAAGGAAGCAGCACAGCCGAGCGAAGTCGAACGGGAACAACTCCTAAGCTGGATAACTGCTGCACTCGATGCAGAAGCAACCGCACGGGCTGGCGACCCGGGGCCAGTGACGCTCCGACGATTATCGAACTCCGCTTACGACAACGCGATCCGCGATCTCACGGGCGTCGACATGCAACCAACGCGAGTTCGGGAATTCCCCACCGACAGTGTTGGCGGTGAGGGATTCGCAAACGTGGGAGATGCTATGCCTGTGACTCCTGAGTTGGTCGAACGTTATCACCAGGCCGCTCGAGACGTTGCCGCGCGAGCCGTACTCCTCCCCACCGGCTTTCGTTTCTCTTCGTCGACAGAGCGCGCGGATTGGACCGAAGAAGCGCTCAAGCCGCTTCGCGCTTTTCATGCTCGGTATGCCGGTCCCAACGGTGAACCGCCCCTCGCAGTTCATCTTGCAGCAACTCTGAAGCATCGCGACCGATTCACTCGCGAAGGACCTGCTGCCATCGCCGCAGTGGCCGCCGAAGAAAAACTTAACGGGACCTACCTGACATCGCTTTGGACAGGACTCACCAACCAACCGAACAGGAACGCGGAAGTCGATGCGCTGACCAAACAGTGGCAAGAGAAAGCGGCCGCAATCGAAGCCGAAAATCAGCGTCGACGGGAGCGGTTTCAAGCAGCCAACCAAACAATCGATTCTCAGTGGGGATCGTCGAAGCGTCTCCTCGTCGAATCCAAAGTTGGGGAGGGAGCGGAAGTCACCTTCGCGCAGAAGGTATCGGTTCAACGAAACGAGCTTCTGCTCCTGACCGTGCTTCCCAACGATAATCATGGAGCCGACAGCACCCTCGTCGAATGGACGATCCGCGAGACCGCGGGTGAGCAGCGAACTTGGAACGTGTCTGACGTAGTACCCGATCTGCTTCAAGGGAATCCATTGCCCGGCAAGCACGAGTGCCAATGGAGCTTTTTAGAAACGACTGCCACTCCAACTTTTCTTACGGAGAAACGGGACAGCAACGGCGGACGCTCCGAACTGAAATCATGGAGCCTCGGTTCGGAACCCGCTGTCTTTGTGAACACCGCTGCGGAACCCGTCACAGTCTGGACAGCATTGCCCGCGCGCTCTTTATTTGTCCATCCAGGACCGAAACGCGCGGTGGCGATCGCATGGACGAGTCCGATCGCTGGCGAGTTGACTGTCTCGGGCCGCGTTGTGGATGCACATCCAGCGGGCCTCGATGGTGTCTCGTTTGAATTATCCCATTTCGCAGCTACGGAGCTTGGACCAGCGATCGCGGAACTCGCCACACCACCCGAGCGTCTGCCGGATGCTGGCCTCCCTCCCGACATGCTCGCGTTGGTTCGCGCGAAGTGGCAAGAGGCCAGCACCGATCCGGCTCCGGTCTTGGCAACGATCAAGGCGATGCAAGACCAGTTGTTTGTAGGCAACTACGGTAAGAATGCAGCCATGGCGGTCGGCAACGGATTTCCCGCTTGGGAAGATATACGTCGCATCGTCGCCCGCGAGCGAGTCCAAGGGGCCGCTCGGGAACCGCTCTTCCGTATGGTCTCCCTGCCTGCACAGCCTGATACGTTTGTGGTGTGGGACCGGTTGCGACTGGAAGGTGGCGATGGTCCGCCACTGATATTTGCGGAACATACAGAACTGCGCGCGGCAATTGAGCAAGCGTCGGGACTCCAGTTCGGCCATCACCCACAGGGTCGATCGGTGCCGCAGTCCGCGCTCGTCACAGCGGCTGGCGCCGAGATCGTCATCGATCTGAGAAAACTGCCTGTCGAGTTACAGCAGGCGCTTACCTTGCCTCGGTTCCTCCGCGCCGATGTGAGCCTCGACGATGCGAGTCCAGAAACCGCGTCGGTGCAGGCCTTCCTCATCGCTGCGACAGGCGGTGGCGGCAACTTGGCCGAACCGGTCGCCAAAGCAACGCCCGGCGACCCAATGGCCGCACAGATCGTGCATCCGCGAGTCGCGGCCGAAAGGGCTCGACCGGCGGCGGAGTTTCGCGCTCTGTTTCCACCTGCTGTCCTCTTTCAACCGATCATACCGCGAGACGCTCAAGGTAGCGTATTCCTCTACCGCCGCGAGGACGAACCGTTGCGTCGACTTTTGCTCGACGAAGTCGGTCGCGCGGAGATCGACCGACTCTGGAGCGAACTGGAGTTTGTAAGCGAGCAACCGTTAGCGACCCCGATCGCCTACGAAGGACTCGTCCAGTACTACCGCAAACCGAACGATGGCGCACGGATCATGTTCTTCTACATTCAAGAATTCGAGCGGCAGATCCGCCAAGAGGAGCAGGCATTCCTCGCAACTCAAGTTGCTTCGGAACCAAGACAACTTGAGGCACTGCTAAACTTCGCCGCACGAGCCTGGCGCCGTCCTCTCGAGAAAAGCGAACAAGATGCGATACTCACCTCCTATCGCCTTGACCGTTCCGATGGTGTCAAGCATGCTCCCGCTTTCCGCGCGGCGCTGGCGCGAGTGCTGTCGTCCCCTTGGTTTCTCTATCGAGTCGAACAGCCTGCAACCGGTCCACATTGGCAACCGGTCTCGAGCGAAGAACTGGCAACACGGCTCAGCTTTCTCCTCTGGGATTCCATTCCCGACGATGACCTGCGAGCCAAGGCCGCAACACTCCATGAGCCTGCGGTTCTCGAAGAACAACTGCGCCGCATGTTAAATGACAAACGAGCGCGAGGCATGGCCGAAGAGTTCGGTGCCCGCTGGCTTGGCGTCCGGGACTTTGTTGCCAATCATGGCCGCAACCTGCAGCACTTTCCCGAATTCACTCCGGAGTTGCGAGAGGCGTTGGCCGAGGAACCCGTGAGGTTCTTCGAGGATCTACTGATCAACGATCGCCCGGTTGCCGACGTGATTGCAGCCGATGCCGTGGTTGTCAATGATGTACTCGCCAAGCACTATGGAATCCCTGGTGTGAACGGTTCGGAGTGGCGTCGGATCGAGAATGTTGCCTCCTACGGACGGGGCGGGTTTCTCGGTTTCGGCGCGGTGATCGCCAAACAATCGGCCGCAGCCAGAACCAGCCCGATCAAGCGTGGAGCTTGGTTGGTACAAATGCTCGGCGAGCGGTTGCCGAAAGTCCCGCCCGATGTGCCGCCACTACCCGAGACGCCACCGGTCGGACTCACGGTCCGCGAAATCACCGAACGTCATCGCGACGATCCGAAATGCGCTAACTGCCACGTTCGGATTGATCCCTACGGCATGGCGATGGAGCGATTCGATGCCATCGGTCGACTGCGGCCCGATAGCGACTTGAAGCCCGGGGACACGAAAGGAATCCTGCGCGATGGCACTGAGATCGACGATATTGCAGGACTGAGAAACTATTTCGCTGGACCACGACGAGAGGACGTCTTGCGTTTACTCGCCCGCAAACTGACCGGCTATGCGCTCGGACGTGCAGTGATGACATCGGATCGCAAGCTCGTCGATGAAGTGACCAAGACTATGACCAGCGGCGGTCGCTGGTCCGACGCTCTTCTCGTCATTGTCCGCAGCGAACAGTTTCGCTCCATTCGCCCGACCAATGCCGTCGCCGCCGCGCCACCTTAATTCGCCATCACGTACTACGGACTTCCAGTCCGTAGTTAAAGCCGACCGACTGGGAGTCGGACATACAAGAACCTACCCGTTGCCAACTTCAACCTCATCCCAGAACTGAAACAACACGCTCAGCAAAAGGAGTTTTATCATGTCCGACACATCCGCTTCGACCATCTCGCGGCGCACCATTCTGCGTGGAGTCGGCGTCTCGATGGCTCTGCCGTGGCTCGAATCGCGATCGTTTGCGATGAGAGAGAAAACGGCTGACTCAGATCAACCACCGACCCGAACGCTCGTTACCTTTACCGGCATGGGTTTCCACTCGCAGCATTGGTGGGCCAAAGGGGAAGGTGCTGGCATGGAACTGGGACCATGCTTAAAGCCGCTGGAACCGTGGAAGGAGCGACTGGTTTTTCTTCGCGGACTATGGAATGAGCAGGCCAACAATGGTGTCATCCATTGCATGCAAACAGGGAACATGCTCAGCGGTGCGCCGATGTCCAAGACCGAAGTTCGAACGGGGGTCAGTTTCGATCAACTGATGGCGCAGCGGCTCGGCGATCGGACGCACATTCCTTCCCTTGTGCTCGGCTGTGAAGGACCGATTCCCGGCCTTCAAGACGGGCATCCATTGCTCTACAGTTCTCACATTTCATGGAGCACAGCGGTATCGCCGACCTGGACCGAGACCCGTCCGGCGCTGGCGTTCGACCAGTTGTTCCGCACTGATCGCAACCGGGGCGATCGTCGGGTGGTCGATGCAGTGCTCGAAGACGCTCGATCCTTGCAGCAACGACTCTCGCTATCGGATCGGCAACGGTTCGAGGAGTATCTCGGCAGCGTCAACGAAATCGAAAGCCGGATCAAGCGAGCAGACAAGCAGCGCGATGCAAACGGATGGCAGCCGACGCTAACCGCTCCTGACCGCCCACGGCCCGCTGACGGGATTCCCGCAGACATCCCGGAGTATTGGAAGCTGATGAACGACATTGTGCTGCTCGCCTTCCGCACCGACACGACGCGGATCGCGACTCTCAAGTATTGCAACGACGGATCCGCCGAAACTCATACGCACTGCGGTGCCAAGGACCAGCATCATCAGATGGCACACACTCAGCCACCGGAGTTGATACCTCTTAATCAGTTCTTCACGTCTCAACTCGCCTATCTATGCGAGCGAATGACGGAGGTGAAAGAAGGAGATCGCACATTGCTCGACAACACATCGATCATGCATTGTTCAAGCATGCTTCACGGCAATCATGATGCACAGCAGTTGCCGATTGTATTGCTAGGCGGCGGGGGAGGTAAACTCCGAGGTGGCCGCGTGCTGGACTATCTCAACGCTCCAAACCGTCGCATGTGCAGCCTGTTTCTCAGTCTTATGGAATGGGGCGGCTTAGAGCTCGACCGTTTCGGCGATTCCAACGAACGACTAGTAGGCATCTGAACCACCCTGCGCATATCGGGATTACCAATAGGCGAACTTGTCTTGAAGCCATCTACCCCCATTGAGCCTACGAGATGCGGTTGGTGTTGAGGGGGATGAGACGAGTGGAGATCGTATCGTAGCGGCTCCCCAATGGCCATTGTGTCACTGGAACGATTCGTGATGCGTCACACCCGGAGATGCTGATCCGTAAAACGGACTGACTCATGGGCGCATCTCATCTGTTTCGGACTTCAGCAGTTCTTCGAGATTGGTTTTGCTACCGGCGAGATCTCGGGCGAATTTATCTGCCGTCGGGAAGCGAGCCACCAGCGATTCTCGAACTTGGATCGCTTTGCGATACCATTCGATGGCTGATGCTTGATCCCTCCCCGTGCGAAAACGTCATCGGGAGGTATGGCTTCTCGCAGCCAATCGTTGTCGACAGCGACAGCGTCATCATCGTCGGCCATACGCGTTTGAAGGCCGCGCAGAAGCTTGGACTTGAACGCGTCCCCGTCGTGGTCGCTTCGCATCTCACGCCCGAGCAGGTTCGGGCGTATCGGATCGCCGACAACAAAACCGCTGAGATCGCGGAATGGAATTACGACCTGTTGCCGATCGAATTTTCGGCATTGCAGGAAGCCAACTACGATCTCGGACTTCTTGGTTTCAACGCGGAGGAACTCGCGAAGCTGATGGACACCGGCGTCAACGAAGGCTTGACCGATCCGGACGAGATCCCCGAGCCGCCAGACGAAGCGGTCACTCAACCAGGCGATCTTTGGATCCTCGGTAACCATCGGTTGCTCTGTGGCAACAGCTCATCGCCGGCAGACCTGGATCGTTTGCTGGCCGGCGCTGCCATCCACCTCGTTAACACAGATCCGCCTTACAACGTGAAGGTTGAACCGCGATCGAACAACGCGATCGCTGCCGGCCTCTCGTCGTTCACGAACGATGGAGCTGCTTCGAGACTCAAAGGTGGCCAAGGCAATGCTGCGTCTTTTGGTGTGGACCACGAGACTGGCAAGCCGAAGCATGCGGCGACGCACAAAAAGCTTCGTGCTAAAGATCGTCCATTAGCGAATGACTTCGTTAGCGACGAGGCTTTTGATCGGTTGCTTGACGATTGGTTCGGCAATATTGCCCGAGTCTTGCTGCCAGGTCGCTGCTTCTACATTTGGGGCGGCTACGCCAATTGCGGTAACTATCCGCCAGTGCTGAAGAAGCATGGGTTGTATTTCTCGCAGTCCATCATCTGGGACAAACAGCATCCTGTACTTACGCGAAAAGATTTCATGGGTGCCCACGCATGGGCATTCTATGGCTGGAAGGAAGGAGCCGGGCATAAGTACTACGGGCCCAAGAATGCAACGGACCTATGGCAGGTGAAGAAGATCAATCCGCAGTCGATGTCGCATTTGACTCAGAAGCCTGCGGAGCTCGCCGTTCGCGCGATGCAGTACTCGTCAGTGCAAGGTGAGAACGTGCTCGACCTCTTCGGTGGAAGTGGCTCAACGATGATCGGCGCGGAGCAATGTGGTCGCTTTTCGTTCCTGATGGAACTCGACACGCTTTACTGCGACGTCATTGCCGACCGCTTTCAACGCTTCACGGGTATCCCAGCAGTCTTGGAACGGACCGGCGAATCGGCGTTACTCCAAACAGCCTTTGCATGCTCAAAATCCAGTTGTGTGCAGGAGTGCCCAAAAAGGCGAATTATTGCATGAGCTGAGTAGAACGCGGCATAGTACGCGCGTATCGCAAGCCATGCCGAGTGTTTTGGGAGTGGGGAATATTGTGTCACGCCAATTGTGGACTCGACCGCAGCGGTAGCGAAGCGATTCACGTCATTGGTGACTCCTATCTTAAGTGCTTCCCAATTTTTGATATTCAAAGTGAACTGATTGGATGTTGTCAACGAATCTACGTAGTAGTACGGGCTCGCAATCCACGCACGAATATCAACAAGCCGCTCCCTTGACGAAAAATCAAAAGGGTTGAAAGCAGCTAGTTGAAACAACTGTTCAGATACTTCTTGAATCATTGCATTACAGTTGAAAGTCAGAGGTGAGGGCATCTTCGAAGTGTTTTACGAGCGGCTTGTACGCTTGCCCAGCGCCTTCAATCGATGACTTCTTCACCTTCCCTTCCATGCTTTCCAGCACAGCATAAAAGTTGTCGGCATTGTAGATGGAGCCAAATCGATCCTTGAGACGAGAAGCCACCTTTGGCATAAACGCTGAGACCGCTTGAAAAAGGGTCGGGCTCGTCAACTTTTTCTGAAGACTGAGGGGCTCTAGTACAGCAGAAGTGAAAGCTAAATAGTATGCGTTCATTATTTGATATGCATCGAACGCGTCTTTGCTTCCTAGAATATTGAGCAGTGGCTTCAATGCGCGATTGAACACATTCCTCGAAATTTTGCCAGTACTCTTGGCTGCAGGTGATAGCTTGCCTAAGAGTACACTGTCAGGCTCCGAGTTGAAGCTGTCAAATACATCTCGAAGAAACTGCTCGTCGTTAGTCTCGTACTCCGCCAGTCGTTTGATGTCCAGGAGCAGCTCAGGGGGGACACCTTTTTGCTTGGAATTT
>JBILVV010000490.1:0-3473 GCA_044370255.1 Pirellula sp. | reverse complement strand
CGAACGCTGCGAATCATTTCGTGGGGAATCATTTCGTGAGTCTTCACGAGGGCGTTCCTTGCTGGTCTTGAAACTGAGGCATGTAGATCGTTTCGGGAGCATGAGAAGTCTCCGACTCACGGAGCGGCCTGGCAACGACCCAATCGGTTAACGCTCGCGAAACACGAATCAGGGAGAACCCCACTTTCTTGCCGAACGGGCCTCCTGCCCCATACAGAAACCACGACGCGCCGCGATTGAGCAACTGGACCATCGAACCGAGGAGCGGTTTTCGCCGCACAAACTCCACCCCGACCGAAGCCTGAGAAAAACCAGAGTACGTCGTCTTGCCTACGCTGCGGCAATAGATCGCTAAGTTTTCGCAATTGAACTTCAATGCATCATAGGGGTTGTGTTTGCCGACGAGAGATCTCGCAAAGGAGCTGATGTCGTGCATGTTGCCCGCTTCTACATCGGGATAATTCCATTCCATCGCGCGTCGGCCCAGCAGAAACTCTTCCCAGGTAATGCATCGCACGATTCCATCGGTCAAATAATCGACGACGTGACCATCGCCGATACTGATCCCGCAGTGAAACGCAGGGCCATAGTAAACCGCATAGATCGATCCGACGGTTGGCTCATCTTGAAAGCTCGCCAGCCCAACATACGCTCCTCGAAGATCCGATTCGCTCGCACCCCATCCAATCCGAAAGAAAATCAGGCCGATCAGGAATAGCTTGGCTCCGATCAATAACCCGATCAAGTGATCCGCCTCTGGACTCTTCCAGAAATACAAAGAAACGCCCGCCACAGCCACAGAAAGTGCCCCGGTAATCCACATCCATATCTTGGTTGTCAGCGAATGAAAGTGGAGGCTCGCCCACAGGATGATCCCACCCTCCGCTGCGACGGCTAACAAGAGCAAGAAAAACAGATAAGGACCAATCTCTCCCGGCCACCAAATCATCGCCGCGCCAAGCCCCAACTGCATCACAACGAGCGTCCAAACCGAACCTCGTTCCGTCGAACTCGATGAAGATGAAGACGTAGAACTCCCTGCCTGGGGATCTTTTAGAGAACGTTGTCTCCGCCAAAAGCCCAACGATGCGAGATAACCTAAGAGGAGATGCATTGCCCCAGTCAATCCACTGAGGCACATCGCACCTCCCACGATCCATTCCACGGGTGTCGTAAAATACAGCGGGGCAAGGATGCAAACCGCCCCCGTCAGGCCAAGGACCAAACCGGTCGACATCAGCCCGATTCGCAGCCTGCGAAGATTTGTCGCGGAATCGTTATTTTTCTGAATCATGAGGAAATTCGGGTAAGCTTCGGTAGGTGTCCATGTGATCCGTTGTTGCCGGGTCCCTATCTTAACTGAGGATCGGCGAAAAACACTTGACAAAGTTATCGGTCAACGAGCATCCTTTAGATACAGATTGAGATTCCTTACTCGAGGGTTTTCCACATGAGCATCCGTACCATCCTCTCCATTGCCGCCACTACCCTGCTGTGCCTCGCTGGGGTAAACGCTTCGGGACGCGAATTTACCGACAAGACAGGCCAGCTAAAGTTCGAGGGCACCCTCATCGCCATCGACGATAAGGAGATTGTTCTGAAGTTGGATGGAGCTATCAAAGGCCGTGAACTGCTCGCGATTCGTATCGAGGATCTCTCCGAAGAAGACAAGAAATGGGTTGCCTCCGAGGAGCGTCAGCGTGAATTAGCAAATGCAAACGGCAAGCAATCTTGGAAATTCCGAAATGGTATGGAAGTATTCGGCCGGGTTGTCGATTTTGCCCGTCGCGATGTGACCCTCCAACGTCGACGTGGCACTCTTTATGTGAACGATCGTCCCTTCGATAGCCTGCCTGAGATCTATCGAAAGATGATTCCGAAAATTGTCGCCCAGTTTGAAAACCGAACTTTCGAAAATGATTCCCAATTTAATGAATGGGTCCTAGCCCAACGAGCCGAGGCACGAACCTTTAAGTGCGAAGGAGTGCTGTTTGAATTGCCCAACGGCGAAGAGTACGGAATACCCTTCTTCTTCTTCAAACCCGAAGAACTCAAAGATCTCGAACCCTACTGGAACCAATGGATCGCTGCCGAAAAGGCAAAGGATCAAGAGAAAGCCGCCGAAGAAAAGAGGCAACACTCGCTCTATATGCAGTCCGATGCGAACGCCACGCAACAATACCAACAACAGATGTTGGAGTTGTCTCGATTGCAACTTCAAATGAATGCGATTGCTGCTGGGGTCACCAGCATGTGGGAAGTCTATCTGTATCCTCCACCAGGTGTCATGGCCTATCCCATTTCGGTCGTTGTCACGGCTCGCAATTCGGATGAAGCCACCCTCATGGCTCTCTCGCAAAACCCCGGATATACCGCTGGTTCCGTGCGCAAGATGGCAGGTAGATACCGTTGGTAGTTGCAACCGCTGGCAGCGAAGAACCCTTCGTTGTCGTGGTTCGCGTCAATACCCATTGCTCTCTCGGGTGTTTGTATTGCGGTTTCAGCCGGGATGTTCACCGACCTAGAATAGCAATCCCTACCCAAGCGTTCCTTCGATTCGCGGAAGTATTGAGCGACTTCCAGCTTCGTCAACATCGTCCCGTCATGGTTTCCCTCCTGGGAGGAGAACCATTTCAGTGGTCGGATTGGGAATCCGTTGCACTGCGTCTGGTGCAGTTGGGACTGAAAGTAAGCGCAACCACCAACGGCTTGGCATTGGAGGATCCCCGCATTGCACAGCAAGTCGTTCGATACATGGATGAAATCACCTTCAGTATCGACGGCCTCAGCTATTTGCATGACTCGCTCCGAGCCATGCCGGGAATGCATCAGCGTCTCGAACAAATCGTGCAAAGAGTCATCGCGCTTCGAGTCGATCGAAGACCGCTAATCCGCGTTAACTCCGTGCTCACACGACACAATATCGACCAGTTCGAATCGTTCGCACATCAGATGGCCGATTGGGGTGCCGATCAATTGACCTACAACCAGCTCGGAGGCAACGACCGGCCGAGTTTCTATCCGCACAACCGACTTCTTGAGACCCAAATAAAAAATTTTCGTAAGGCATTCCCTCGATGGCAATCGGATCTTCGGCGACGGGGGCTCGACTTGCGGGGCTCGGATGGGTACCTGCATCGAATCGAGTGCACATCTCGAAGCGAGGCGATCGCGATCGAGGATTGCAGCCCTGCCGATGGGTTTCTTTTCGTCGACGAATTGGGACGCGCTAGCCCCTGCAGCTTCACGTCCGATTCACTCGGTGTCGCTATCGACACGCTGACCAACGCCGCCGCAATCGAATCCCTGACGGAACGCTGGCAGCAACAACGGAAACAAAGTCGTCCCAAGGCCTGCGACGATTGCCATGCGACTCATATCCATTCCAAATTTGTACAACTCGGCTCGAAACTTTAGGTTCCTCTAAGGCATCGCTCGCCGTAAGTTCGATGTTCGCACCCCGGATTTCGAGA
>JBILVV010000112.1:0-12323 GCA_044370255.1 Pirellula sp. | reverse complement strand
ATCAACCAGTGTCCCGCCTCGCAATTGCAGGCGAAGCCAGTCCGACATGTCCGAGGCGCTCGAGATGATCCCGCCGGCGCCCACCATCGAATCCCAATTCATCCAAGGGATCGGCACCGATCGATCAGAGAGCGTTTTATGAGGTGTCGCTACATTGCTCATGCCAACCAGATCATGGGTGGAGACCCGTGTCCGTTCCATCTTCAAAGGATCGAGAATGCGTTGCTTCACAAAATCGCCCCAAGACATGCCACTGGCGACTTGAATAACCTCACCTGCAGCGAGGTACATCAAATTGGAGTAGCCGTAACCCCCTCGAAATGGATTCTCTGGTTTCAAATGAACCGATCGCTCGAGGATTTCGCGAGGTGAATAGGAGGTTCCCCACCACAGCAAGTCGCCACTGAAGGTTCCCAATCCGCTTCGATGGCACAGCAAGTCTCGCACGCGCAAATCGCTGGTCGCGAGAGGATCAGACAAACGGAGCCACGGCAGATACTTAGAAACCAGGTCATCCCATCGCACCTTCCCCTCGTCGACGAGGATGGCCAAGGCTGCTGCGGTGAAGGCCTTCGTGTTCGATGCGATCGCGTAGAGCGAATCTTCATCAGCCGCTGCGTCTTTTCCCAGTTCGCGAACGCCATACCCTTTGCACAGGAGGACTTGATCGTCCTGAACGATTGCTACAGAGAGGCCGGGAACCTTCCAGTCCTTTCGCATTTGCTCGATTTGAGCATCCAGTGCTGCGATTTGCTCGGGAGATAGTCCAACGGGTACCTGGGTTGCTGGATCGGTTGCGACAACCGTCCTTTGGATATCCTGAGCGACGAGTTGCGAGGATTCACAGCAAGCGATCGCCAATAACAATATCCCAATTAGCAATATCCCAGTTCGCACGGTTTGTGCCATCATTAATCCTCTTTTATTAACAAGTCGTTGCACCGAAGTTGCTGCAGAGGATGCAATCTAGTAGTTGGATGCTTGTGAATTTGCTGGCTTGGAGGCAGTCGCTGGCAGGATTGGTTCGAGCCCGAGTTTTTCTCGAGCGTCGTCGAGGATTTCTCGGGTGCGGCTGGATCCGCACCGGGAGACCCCTAGAGCTCGAACCGAAAGGAGTGTTTGTAGATCCCGAACACCGCCTGCTGCTTTGACCTGAATATGCGGCGCTGCATGCTTCCGCATCAGCTTTAAATCCTCGAGCGTTGCACCACCCGTTCCGTAACCCGTAGACGTCTTGACCCAGTCGGCATCCAGGTCGCTGCAGATTTCGCACAGCTTGATTTTCTGAGTGTCGTTGAGGTAGCAATTCTCAAAGATTACCTTTACTTTTTGGTGTGCGGTATGAGCCACTTCGATGACGGCGGCAATGTCATTGCGAACGTAATCCCACTCTCCTGTGAGGACTTGACTGATGTTGACCACCATATCGAGTTCCTCGCAACCGTCGTCGAGGGCTCGCAAAGCTTCGGCCCGCTTGATCGCCGTTGTATGTCCACCGTGCGGAAAGCCGATGGTGGTGGAAGCCTTGACGGTGGAGCCCGCTAGTCGCTCGGCGCAACGCTTGAGGTAATAGGGCATGATGCATACGCTTGCAACATCGTAGGCGATCGCAAGGTCGATTCCCGCCTCGAGATCGGCCACGGTCATCGTGGGGTTGAGCAGCGAGTGATCGATCATTTTGGCGAGGTCAGAGTAAGTCCAATCCACGGGTCCCTCAAAGTTTGGCTAGCGTTGGCTTCAGAAAACAACCGGAATTCTGTCACATTGTCAGGGTTTCGCTGGCCCTTCACAAGGGCCGAATAGCTAGCCTTGCGGCGGTTCTTCGGCATGTGTGCCGCGTCCGTTCGAGTCGATGAGGGGATGATTTCTCTAGCATTTTTGCAGCCCAATGGTGATTACCCGTATACCGGACTTCCCAGTCCGGTGCCAGCCGTTGTTAGCCGAGATGCGCGAGCATCCGGGTTGAAGCGGCCTGCAGGTTGCGATGTTTGCCACAGTTCAACCCGGCAGCTTGCGCTCAATGCCACTCACTTTGTTTATTCAGGGTTGGAATCGTCCGAGGGTTTTGGCTTCTTTCGCTTTTGAAAATGGGTGGTTTTAGGTCGCTTTCCATACGCTTCGCGAGGGTAGCTGCGTCCTGGGCGCTTCGGTAATTTTTGTTGCGATCCATATTTCAACGCGCGTTCGAGCCTCGCGTTCCACTCGCTGGGATCGGTCACCTCGATCCCCTGCAATGTATGTCGATAGACCGACCAGATTCCTGTGAAGCTCAATTCACGGGGCATGCAATCAGCAATTTTCGCGGACTCGCGGCGTATTTGCGTCGTCAGATTGTAGGCTACCATCGATAACGCGAACTCCTTGAGGAACATCTCCATTGATTTGGCTCGGATCTCTTCGGTGCCCAGAACAAGCTTGATGTTCCGGATATCGATCTCAATGTCGTTGCGTTGCCGGTAGAGGCCCAGCAACTGTTTTACGGAGGCATTGATATCCTCAACGATGTAGAGGGTGGTTTCACCGATTTGGATTTCATGGATGGTGCACGGGATACTACAAGCTTCCGGCAGTTCAGGATTGCTAGCACGTTCTTTTGGCGAAGGGGTCCAATCCACTCGGTAGCTTTTCGAGTTGTGGCTGGCGCCAATGAACACAGCATTCTTGCGGATACGGTTAAAGCGGTCTTTGCTCAGCCGCATTACAAAGTTATGGCCATTTTGCTTCGCATGATAAGCCGTGGAGAAGATGCCAAATCCGGCATCTGCCATCACGATCGATCGGGGAGGAAGCCGCTTGATCAGCGATTGAGCAAGCTTTGTTTCTGAAACGGCATCAGGGCCATACATAAAGTGGTTCCATCGATCAAGAACACTCGCTGGTCACCCCAGGAGGGAGGCGTGGAATCGATGATGGATGATGCCACGCGATGCTCAAACCACCGGGCAGTCTTGAGGGTCAGGCGATGTTTCGCATCGCTGTACGAACCCGTACCGGTGGAAAACGATCCATCACGCAATCGTTTGTTGGTTTTGAGTTCCTCGGGCGCTGTTTCCACAAAGTGCAGAACAGCATCACGTAGGCTGGCCCCGGGGTTGAGTCGCTGAAAGAGCATCAGCCATAACACGACACTGGTCTTGTAAATGGCGGCTGGCCTCAGCGTTTCAAACGAATCGGCCTCGCCGATATCGGTCCATTGCTTGAGTAGCTCGTACGCAGCACTAAGATTTTGCTTGGTAGACTCCGATGAAGACATGATTGGCTCTCTTTTCTGGCAGTATTAAGAAAACCAATTCCATGGCGCAAATATTGTGCCAATGCGCCACGCTATCGGAAACCAATTCCAAAGAATCTAAAAGTGAGTGCCATTAGGCTAGCCCCCGCGCGGCTGATGGGTTGTTCCGACGCAACGCGCTAGCGTCCTATCAGCCGCAATGCGCTAGCGTCCGGTTCGAAGTGCACTGCACCTTGCAACGTTTGCCGCAGTTCAACCCGGCAGCTTGCGCTGCTCGGCTTTTATTGCTAAGCCATTGCCGCTGATTCCAATCGCAGGTCATCTTGAAGTCCGATAACTCATCGCTTGCACCGACTCATCATACCTCGTCGACCCACGGAAACATCATATAGCTAGGATGCGCTTGGTAAACTCCTTTGGGTACGCCGGGTGCCGGTTCTCTCAGAGTGTACTCCTCGATACCTAGTGAGTCTCTCACTTTCTCTGGCTCGAATGGCAGGATGAAGGCGAGCGCTTCCTCCGGGGTTTCGGCGACCACTTCGTAGTTGGCAAAAAAGCCAGGGGGTTCAGTCTCCTCCTCGAACGGCACATGCCACCGGCCGCGAATCATCACCGTCATGTGTCGAGCCTTCGGGGATGTCTCGGCCGCGATGTCCCGGATCACCCACGCAGCGGTTGTTTCGCTCTTGTCGATGCTGATGGCCAGCCATGCATGATACTGAGCCCGATCGCGATCGAGTGAAGACTTCCAAATCGCGAACGCCAATTCGCTATGAACCTCTGCCAACTTTTCCGTATTCTCATCGTTCCATAAAGGTAAATCGATGGCGTTTTCCCCGAGCGTTACAGCTTCTGAAAACATTTTTGCGGCATTGAATAGATGCATCTTGTGAGAGATCGCGAGGGGTTGCAGTGCTTCACTGCTGACTTGATCAATCGCCTTGATCGCCGGCAAATAGTCCTGGTTTCGGAGGAGAGCAATGGACTTGTTCAGGTACACGGAGCTTGCATCGACGTTGGGGCATTCAAATGCTTTCCGGTAGCAATTCATGCTGTCCTCAAGGCGTCTGCTATCCGAGTAGTAGTTCCCAAGCAACTGCCATAGACGCCAGACCGAGGGAGCTTTGGTGGTGCCATCTTCCAAAACGGCGATCGCTTCCTCCCGTTTGTCGTCGGCATCGAATGCTAACGCGAGGATCTCGAAGCAAGACGAGTGGCGCAGTGTCTCTAACTGCCGTCCCAGTTCAATCGCTCGCTCGATATCCAAGGTATCGAGAGCAGCAAAAGCTTCATCGATAAGAGATTCAATTTTTTCTTCCTGATTGGTCACGATGCTCTCCCTTGAGATGTGATTTTTTCCTGTGTACAAGATACCCGGAATCGATTTCCATCGAGCATACCTCATTCGTTGAGCACGCAGTTTTTGGGCGAGGGATGCCGATGCGCGGACGAGAGAGCGAATGATGTGGGGCGAAAAGATGTTGAGGATCGAGCAAACCGATGATCAATGCGAATCAACGCTGATGAAAGCTGATGAAAAGGAGCCGGTGCATGCATTTAACGAGTGGATGTGTTGAAGTTTTTCTTGGCCTCCACGCGGCTCGTCCGCGTGGAGCCGCGATCGCAACCAGAACGCGTACACCCTGCTCGACGCAGCCACCGCGTGGCTTGCCCACGTGGGGCGATGATCAGATTGGGCGCGCTTCCATCTGGTCATCATCTGACGGGGATCAACCCCGTCGTGATGGGGAGGGCGCGTTCCGATGGCGTGCAGGTTGCGATTGCCGTCCGATGGGGGCAAGCCCTATCGCAACGAAAGGCGGGCCGAAATAACGATAGGCGTTGGGACCTTGGTCTCGTTCGATTATCAGCCTTAACGCGTCGAAGATCCGCCGTGGCGAGCTAGCGTCCAGTTCGAAGCGGACCAAACCTCGCAACGTTTGCCTCAGTTCCAACCCGAGAGCTCGCGTTCTTCGGCGTTCATTTCACCCCACTTTTCGGGGTGCCCCTGGGCACCCGAAAAATATTAGTTGAGATGCGCAAGCATCCGGGTGGAAGTTCGCAACACTGTCTGACTTTCCTAGCCCATCATTGGGGGGCAGCATACGCGTCTTCGATACGGTGAGTGAAGATATCCGGCGCGCGGGTCGGTTGACGCTGAAATTTCGTCGGCATTTTAGAACCAACAGGACCTAACATCAAATTGCGTTCTCCCGGGAATCCCGCGAAATGAAAGTAGTGCATGCACATCGCGAGAGGTTTCGGATACTCGATCGGAAATTCGGCTCTCGCCAGCGCGTTTCGGAATTGGACCGAGTTCAAGGGGGATCCGTCGCGATCCAGTCCGACCAAATCCATTTGAGCGTCCACAAAGATCCAGCATTGGCGATCCTCTACGGTAAGCAGCCTCGATGTCGGACCTCGCTGCTTGCATCCAAGCTTGCGGCGTCTGAGGAATGACAACCTCTTCTGATTGCGCGAGCAGCGTCCGATGCGTCGACAGAAATGCCGAATGGCAGGTTAGCAAGACGAAAAAAAACGTTCTGACGCAAATCATCTTAGCTCCTTCATGGAAAGTACAAATGTGCCCATGAAATTCGTTCGAGACCGATCCATTCCATCTTGGTTCTCCTCAAAACTTCTTTGGGGTTAACCTAGAAACGTTTCTTTGTTGCTTGGAACTCACTGGAGCGATGCATCGGCAAACTCCTGGATCCAGCGAAAAGGCGTATTCATCAGAGGGAAATCGTTTCGCCGAAGCGTTGGTTTGACTAGCGTGAACTGAATCCTCACCGGCTTGCCTTCGAGAAATAACTCACCCGAGAACTGCGTTTCCTTTGGGTTTTCCACCGATCCCTCGATGCGATACTGCAGATCCCCCGCGGGTTCTGGTAAAGCGGACTCCTTCGTGCTGCGGAAGATCGATTGCACTTGAGCTCGAGACAACGCCGTCACCGACATTTTGCCCTCGGCGGGTAAGAGCTTTCCGACTTCGACCTCGGGCGTTGGTCGCAGCGCCCAGAAATGCGATTCCTTGCCCGCCGTTGGCAAGGAAGTGAGCAATAACCCAGCTTCGCCTTGCAGTTTGACCATATGCCATGGTTCGCGACTCAGCGTGTCGCTTCCCTCGGCGTGAAATCCAGAAACCTCCCAAATGCGACCAAAGAACCTTTGTCCTTGCAGAGGATTGGATTCAGGCTCCACGATCGCACTCGGCGACGAAAAGTATCCCAACTGATAGGGGATGAAAACAAAGACGAGCCCGAAAACGATCGCGATCCAACCCAGTCGCCCCCAGGAGAGAAATCTCTTCAGCCAAAGCGACTGCCAAGGCGCGTCGAGTCTCCGGGGCTCGACAGCTTGTTGCAACACAAGGAATCGGAACAGTCGCGAAGCATCCGGCAAAATGATCACGCAAGCGATCGCTAACAGATGGAGCGATAAATTCTTGACGCAGACCCCATAGCACATGTTCATCAGCCAAACATTCAACAGGACGCCTGCGGCAACCAGTGCTGCGAGCAATTGCGTCCGCCGAAATAGCAACAGAACGCCAGGAATAAATTCCAACCATCCCGTAATCGACTGATACGATGGGCTTGCTCCCATAAAGCTCCAAAGCAGTTCCATTGGAGTCAGATTGCCTAAAGGGGTCGAAAGTTTGAATACCGATGGTACTGGCATTTGAAACGCATAGATCTTGTTGAACCCATATGCAATGAGCGCTGTACTGAGCAGAAATCGCATCTCCATCCATTGCGCATCGAATAGTCTTGGGTAGGCCTGTTGCTTGTGACCTAGAATCGACCAAAGGAGGGTACCGATCGCAGCGAG
Organism: Pirellula sp.; assembly: GCA_044370255.1. Taxonomy (GTDB): domain Bacteria; phylum Planctomycetota; class Planctomycetia; order Pirellulales; family Pirellulaceae; genus JBKCUI01. The sequence continues at coordinate 5,257 of JBILVV010000112.1, read as the reverse complement.
TGCCAAATGGGTAGCGATGCCCCCGTAGTCGTACGTGGTATCGCTCGAATCCCCGGTAACAAAACGAATCTCTGTCCCAGACAAGGCGGAGGCTACCCAGCGATAGAGACTCGCCGTCCAAGGTAGATCTCCTCCCAGCGCGATCCATATCACCATCCGAAGGGTAAACATCCCGAAGTAAAGAACGAGAAATCGAAATGCTATCCTGGTCATCGGGTGCCATGGGTTGGCGTTCGCCGACACAGTCGCTACGAGGTTGGTCTCCATGGAAATCCTTACAGGTTTCTTCAAGTTGCGATGATCGATCGGGCAACTCCAGATTCATCCCGTTTCTCATCGGTTCTTTGGCGCAAACCAGTTTTACGACTATCTGTCGGATATCATATTACGACATGCTGTCGTAATTGTCAAGCTTGTACTCGCCGCGTTTCAGAAGCTATCTCTGCTTCGAATGAGCGATCAGCGGCGTTGGATTTGGATGGAACCGTTGAATGTCTTTAGTTCGGCCTTCGAGGCGCTGGTTTGACCGAGCATTTTCTTGTATTGCTGACCGAATGCGTTCTTCTTTGCTATACCGGGTAGATTGGCAATTTCGACACTTGCGAAGGATGCGGTCGCATCGAGCAAGCCTTGCCACGATTCGGGTAGGGAAAGAGAGATGTCGCTATTGGCGGAGGTCGCCTCGATATTGCAACGGGCGGAGTCTGCAAGTGAAAGCTTCAGAGTTCCATTGACCGATTCCACTTTAGCGGACTCGACGATATTCCGAATCTCAATACTCGCATTGACGCTTTCCGCTTGCACTTCACCCACGTCCCCTTCAACGAGCAAGTTACCGTTGACGGATTCGACAGCAATTGTTTTCAATTTAGGAACTCGAAGGGTCAATTTCGAGGTTAGCCTAGTGGGTTGCACACCTGAATCAGAATTCCAACCGAGACCAACTTCCAGTTGCCCGTCATCTTGGTCCGCAATCAGCTTCACCGCTCCAACTTCGGAGGCGAATAGCGAGTCGGAAATCTCATCGGAGGATGGTTCGATTTCCGCAGTGATATGCACCGTATTCACTGTTTCATCTCGAACGATGTGAATCGAGCTGTTCAGGGTTGCGACATGAATCGACGACACATGATCCACTATCTTTTCAAGGATCGCTCGCCGCGGAGCCGATTGAGTTTCTAAGAGTTTCTCCCTTGCGGGAATAGTTGCTTGTTCGGACTGTTCCTCAGGGCGAGGCAGCGTGGATTCGGGCCAAGGATCGGGTTCCTCGGAAGGATCTTTTCCGCCAGCGACCCCGAGCAGAAGTACAATCCCCGCGATCGCAGCCGAGAAACTGCGCAGAAGCATCGAAGGTCGATTCGTCAAACCGCTCGACATGATCAGGACGATTCGCTGTTCGAGGGATTGGCCGCTGCTCATGGTGCAAGCAAGCGATGGGGTTACGAGAATTCTCTCGGAGAGGGCCTCTGCGACCGAAAGAAGGCAACTGCCGTATTCTCGAGGCTCGGGCTTTAGCGCACGGAGTACCAAGGCATCGCACGCGAGTTCCTCACTGTTCCTCAGGCCATACCGAGCGATCCATACCAAGGGATTCCACCAAAGCCATGAAACCGCGAACCACTCCAACCAGCGCACCAAGTGATCCTTGCGCTGAATGTGCGCGAGTTCATGGGCGATCACCAGTCGTTGCTCACCGATGGGAAGCCCCTTGAGTATCCCGTTAGGCAAGACGATTTGAGGCCGAATCCCCAACCACCACACAAAGGGTGGCGTCCGCGCTGTGGTGACCAAGATCTCAGCGTCCAGAGGTTGCCCTAACTTGGCGGCCGCGTCTCTAGCTAAACTTTGTATGGATTCGTCCGCCGGTACGGCTCCATATTGCAGCAGTTTTCGAAATCGGAGGATACGCAGCATCGAGAAGATGATGAGGCTGATGCTGCCCGCTAACCAAACCGAGACCAACCCAAGGGCCGTATGACGCTTGATGTAATCGAAGGGCCTAGGTTCCGATTTTGTTGGTCCAATCGGCTTTGTGTCGACAGCACCTGGGGAGTTTGCATCCCTGCTGACCGCATCTGCTGAGACAGAAACTGGGGCGAGTATCCTGAGGTCTGATACTTCATCGATCGATGCATGTTGGGACTTGCCATCAAGGAGGGCGAATGACATCCCTTCCGTTGTACGGGTCTCGTCGAACGAAGAACTCTTCTCTTGAAGAGTCCCTAACGGAACGCGGACCGAAAACCCCGGGACAGAACCGATCGGCGGCAACAACAATCGTACCAATACAATCGCCCATAACGCATGCGTGACGGAAGGGTGTCGTTGCCTTCGTCCGATGCACCAAGCGATTATGGCTAATGGCAAAGCGAGCAGCGCGTTGCCAATCACGTAATCAATTAGAAATGTATTCATCATTTTCCCTTGTCGAGGAGATCGCGAAGGCGCCGGATCTCGGCACGGCTCAGTCGCTTCTGTTCAATCAAATGGGTCAGCAGCGGCGCGATCGAACCACCGGTCAATCGGTCAGCTAATGACTCTATTTGCGAACTGGCATACTCCTCACGCGTCATCAAGGGACGGAACACCTGAGCTCCCACGCCTCGCTCTCGCTGGACGAGTCCTTTATCCTCAAGTCTTTGCAAAAGCCTCTGTACGGTTCCATGTTGCGAACGATCCGATTCGCCGTAGAGCTGGTCTTGAATCTGGCGTGCGGTCAGTCGGTCATGAGCCCAGAGAAGCTCCATGACAGACAACTCCGCATTTGCGAGCGGCGCTAGAGACATTTTCATCCCATCCTGCAATCGAGGTAGAAATACGACTTCGAGTCGTAATTTACATTACGACGAAGCGTCGTGCGTGTCAACAAGCCGACAGGATGAAATCAAAGCGAGCTACGATGGGTCCGGATATTCGCGGACCTGACTCCGATTTTTGCCGTGTCGTCCGAAGCAGAAGGGGTGGCTTTCGGCGGAGAATTGATGGCTTGGTCGTTGGAGGCGAGGGGCTTGATGTGCGGTCGATTGGGCAAAAAATGTTGGGGCAGAAAATGTTGGGGCAGAAAAATTTTTTTGTTAGATGGTGGATTCGAACCGCTGTGAATTCTCATCGGACGCTGATCGTGAGGCCCAGCAACGAATTAAACGAATAAGTGCACCGTAGCTGGAGAAGGCCACCATGCGACTCGTCCGCATGGAGCCTTGATCGCAACCAGAGAACGACACCCAATACAACGCCGCCACCGCGTGGCTCGCCCACGTGGGGCGATGCTCAGATATCGGGTGGCACGCCCTGAGGCTTTGCGACGGGCGTGGGATTCGGGTGGCACGCTCGAAGGCTTTGCGACGGGCGTGGCTTCCGTTTCATCACGCCATCATCAGATCATCATCCGACGGGGATAAACCCACGCCGTGATAGGGAACGCGGTGCGTTCGCGTGCTCCCTTGCGATTGCCGTCCGATGGGGACAAGCCCCAGCGAAACGAAGAAGGGGTGAAGCAAAATCAATAGGTACCGGGACCCATGCAAATATTAGTCGAGGATCGCAAGTTTCCGGGGTGAACTGTGGCAGACGTCGCAACGTTGAGTGCACTTCAACCCGGATGCTTGCGCAACTCGGCTATCACTACACTCTCTACGCCTGCGCATGAGCAGCAGGCTCCAAGACTTTTGCGTATCGCGGAAATGCCAAAACGGTACCTGACACCATTTTACCAACTCCAGTTGCACGAGGCAACCTGAGTTTACGGGTACGCGGTTGAACCACGGACTTCCGAGTCCGTGGTGGTGGCAGACGACGGGCTGGGAAGTCCGTCGTACAGGTAAGGATCCGGCGTTTTTGATGTCAGTCCTTTACTAGCGGCAAGTTATTGCGTTGGCGCTAACTTCAAGAAATCGATACCTACCATGTAGCCAGGAACCGCTTCCGGATGCTTGCCGAGGATCTTCACTTTGAGGATATGCGTACCTTCCTTGATTTCCCTCGATGCAAACTTGAGCACTCCCGTTGTGACGACCTCTGGTGTATTGAAACCATCGATCGGGTCGCCGAGCGGTGTGTCATCGAGGAACAATTGAACGATTGCGTAGTCGCGCGCCTTGGTCAGAACGATCTGAGGCTCATAGCTCCCTGCTTTTGCAACCTCGAACTCCAAGCTCAAGGTGTCGTTGGGTTGGGCACCGGTCCACCACAGTTGGTCGTTGCCGCTCCAGCGATCTGCGGAGAAGCCTTGCATCCCTTGCCCCTGGGCCGCGCCGCGACTCTTCTCGATCACTTTCATGGCTTCTCCTTCGATGGCATCAACGACCTTTCCCTTGGCATCAAACTCAGGGCGAGGACCACGGATCGGAACCTGCGAAGGGCTCGCCAAGTACCCGATCAAGTCTCGAACTTCCTCCAGTTTCAGCGGATCAAGCAATCCATTCGGCATCAAAGACAAGTCCGATAGTTTGCGTTGATCGATCTCGTCCTTGGCGATTACCACTAAGTCGTTGATCGTCTTGAGCGTGACCGCGCTGTCGGTCTCCTTGGTGATCAAACCCGACAGCACGCGTCCATCGTCGAGTTGCAATAGCGTCATCTGGTAATCCTTGCCCACGACCGCATTGGGAGCGACGAGATTCTCGAGGATGTAGTTCAAATCAGCCCGATTCGAACCGGTCAAATCCGGACCTACTTTCTCACCCGCACCGAACAGTTGATGGCAAGCCATGCAGTGCTTGTTGAATAGCTGCCGGCCTTGGCTGAGATCTGCCTTGGCCAACACCTTCTTGGTCAATTGCGATTTGTATTTTTCGATGGCTTCCTTTTGTTCCTCCGACGAGGTTCCGACTTTGCCCCAAGAGCGATTGATACGCTCGACGAGTGGTTGATCGTTGAGACTGACCATTTGTCGGACGTGGTAAGCATGCACATCGGAACGAGCAACAGTGCCAGATTCGACCGCATCGAGTAGCTTTTGAGCAAAGGGAGCCCGCGATACGAGCGTCGCGATCGCATCCTCGCGCGCAGTCTTGGTCAGCTTCGTATAGATCCCCAACAGCTTGTCGGGGGTCTGCGCATCAGCAACCGCCGACAGCGCGCGGATCGCTGGCGACTGGAGTTCCTCGGTATCGAGAACCGCGATCAAGCTGGGCCCGAGTTCCTTGTCGCGACCTTTGACGAGAATATCGAGTGCGCTTTGTCTCTCTGCCACCGATCGATTCTTGTCGACCAATCGTTCTCGGAGTTGTGGAAACGCTCGCTGATCGCCAAACGC
>JBILVV010000111.1:0-12324 GCA_044370255.1 Pirellula sp. | reverse complement strand
TTTCTGGGATTAAGACGACGATTGTAACGATCGTAGAGCCTTCGATTATTTCAAACCCGCGCCTAGCGGGCGACCGCTGAGAGCACCTCGGACTCCTATTTGGCCTGGATCCCTCGCGACCTTGTCGGTGGCGACACGGATATCATCGAGAATCGGCTGCAGTCTGCGAGAGAGGTTTTCAACGTTGCCTGAAACGTTTCGAATGCTGTCGAGAGTGTCGGAGATTTTTCCATAAAGCGTGGGGTCGTCGACCAGTCGGGCAATCGTTCCGCGATTGTTATTGAGGCGTCGTGCGAAGACCTGCAAGTCGGCAGCAAGTGCATCGATGTTCGCCAACGATCGGACCAAATTATCCGCGATTTCGTCGCTTCGCTCACTGAGCGGCTCAGTGATCTCAGCAATATTCTCGATCGCCCTGTCGGCATTCTCCATGGCGGATCGAACATCTTCGCCTATGCCATCGAAATCCTTGCTGATCGCTTCGAGTTGGATGCTGAATTCTTCAAATCCCTTCAGTGTGCGTTGCAACTGTGAAAGGGTTGTCTGAGCTTCCTTGAATAATTCGGGAACCGCACTGAGAGCTTCGGCGACGAGATCAGGTATCTGAGCTCGCTCGACTTGGGATCCGATGCGATTGATGGTTGTTACCGTGTTGTTGATATTGTCGAGCGTTGCCTTGAACGTCTGTGCTGCATCACGTATCGAACCTTCCTCGCCGCCCGCCATTTCCTGTGCGACGGCTAGGACGTTATCCAGTCTCTCGGCCATTTTTTGCATTGAGTTGGTCAGGCCGACCAAGTCACCAACAGCTTCGAGGGGATCGGGCACCACTTCGCCACGGGCAACGAATTCCCTTTCACCGATGGGAGCCTGAGCAACAGCCATCTCCCGTTCATCGAGAACTCCGTCTCGCGGGGAATTTGCCGAGCCATCGAACCGGGCAAGCAAGGAAGCATTGCTCGGCTCGACGAATTCGATAATCGAGTCTCCGCTGATCAACGACCCGGTTCGGATCCGCGGTGTCTCTCCGGCCATCAATTCGAATTCGCGATCGATTTCCAGCAATAGATCGACGCCGCCGTTTCTTTGTTTGCGAAGGTCGATCTTTGCAACTCGACCGATCAATACACCATTCTTGCGAACAGGTGTGTCGATGCTGACATTCGGAGCGCTCGGGAAGTTGACTGTGAAGCGATACTTCTCCACCCAGAACTTCGGAATCGCGCCGAAGAACGCGATCAGCAGCACTCCCACGATTGCGGATGCAAGAACCAGAACACCGACGCCAAAGCGGTAGCCATTGTCTTCCATGATGGACTACTGAGCCTCCCTTCGAGCGATAGTGTCGTGAAGAAACGGAGTCTCATCGGAATGGCTGGCTTGCTGGGCCACCATTTCCATCAAACGTTCTCCAGCCTCGCCGCGGACAAATTGCCTGACACGGCGATCGGGACATTCCTCCATGGTTTCCGGAGGACCGTCGTAGAGGACTTGAGGTTCATCGGCCTTGAGCCTGGAAAAGGGATAGAGCATGATCACGCGGTCGGCAACTTTGCGAGCCGAGTGCATATCGTGCGTCACCAGAATACTTGTCACCGAATACTTGCTCTGCGTGCGCAAGATCAGTTCGTTGATCACGTCGCTCATGATGGGATCGAGTCCGGTTGTCGGTTCATCGTACAACAGCAATTCCGGTTCGAGAATCAAAGCTCGCGCCAACCCCACTCGTTTGCGCATCCCTCCGGACAACTGCGACGGACGCTTGGGAAGTACGTTGCGCGGCAACCCTACTTCGGAGAGCCGCTGTTCAATGAGATGCTGCGGCGACCGGCCGTGCGGTACACCATGCTGCATCATCGGGAAGGCGATATTCTGCTGAATATTCAAACTGTCAAAGAGCGCTGCATTTTGAAACACAAAACCAAACCGCTTTCGCAGACAGGTCAATTCCGTTTCCGACATCGAGTAGATGTCCATGCCATCGAATAGGATCCGTCCGCTCGTCGCTGGAATGAGACCTGCCAACGACTTCAGAAAGAGAGTCTTGCCACAACCGCTCTCGCCGATGATTGCTACCGTTTCGCCCCTCGCAATCGACAGCGAAATGTTGCTCAAGATGGTCTGTCGCCCGAAACGGATCGTCAGCGCCTCGGTTTGCACCAAGGGTCGTTGCATTGCGGCTTGATCAGATGCCAATTGGTTCAGAAGCGGATCGTCCATCACAGTAGTTTGGATCCTCCGGGCCACAGCGAATAATAGACACCGTCTAGGAACATGTTGAGTACGATGTCCAGAGCCAGAATCATGACGAAACTTTGAACGAAAGCTGCCGTCGCCGCTCGCCCCACCCCTTCGGCACCCGCTTGGCAATGAAATCCTCGAAAACAACTGATGACTGCGATCGTGGCGCCGAAGAAAAAACTCTTGAACACACCGGAGAAGAAGTCGAAGCCTCCCACAAACTCGCGGCTGTTTCTCAGGTAAGCAGCATGGTCGACTCCAAAGATCACCACCGAAAAAAAGTATCCTCCGACGATCCCCATAAAGTCCGCCATGATCGTTAAGGCGGGGATCAAGAGGACACAGGCCAGGAATCGAGGGACGACTAAATAGTGGATAGGATTCGCACCCATCGCGGTGAGGGCATCGATCTGCTCGGTTACCCGCATGGTACCGATGACCGCCGCCATCGCGCTGCCTACCCGACCTGCAAGCATGGTTGCAGCTAACACAGGCCCCAGTTCGCGTACCAGCGACATCGTAATGACCGCACCGAGTTTTGATTCAAGACCCATCAATTCGAATTGATGGTAACTCTGAATCGCTAAAACCATGCCAATAAAAGTGCCCGTCAATGCAACCACGGGCAGACTGAGGACACCCACTGCATAAAACGTGGGCATCATCGTTTCCGGCCGAGGGCGGGCAGTTACCATCCAGACGATCATTCGCCAGGTGAAGACGGAAATATCTCCCAGCGAGGTTACCCCCTCGATGACTACGCGTCCCCAAGCGTTCGCAATCCGCACAAAGCCAGATACCAAGCGCCCCGAAAACGAATTCGGGTCGGCAAAAGGATTTCGCGCAGTTTGATCCTGGTACGGCATAGTCTTGTCCATCGACAGACAGGCGGCGCGGCTTGAGTAAACTTTAACGCCTAGGTCGAACTTGCCACATCCGCAGACTGCGATCTTTGTCCTGGTAAACCGTGGTCTAAAGCAACAACGGGGAAGACTAGGTAAGCTGGCGAATTTCTTTGCAAATTTCTTGATCTGAGGGGTTTGCTTGAGAATTGTTTGGTAACGAATGGTCCGTCTGCTCAGTTGCCTGCCGTCTCGTTCCGATATCTCGATCGAGACGATTGCGCGGATCGCGCGAAGTTTAATCCGTTTGCTAGCAGGGATAGCATGACCACGATCTCCAGCAGGGCTTTGAGGAGTTGGACCGCAAGTGGGTGCATTGCATCGACGTTGATAGCAGGTTGCGCACCCGTCGATCGATTCCGAGCGTGGCGGGACTCAGCCGACACCTCCTATTATCAGAGCTTTGTAACTCAGATTGAGTTCCCCGATGCTACTTCTGAGCCATCGCAGGAAGCGATTCAGGCGATCGATCCTTTGACGCTGCAGAACCCCAGTGAGCTTCCGTCGTTCGACTTGAGTTTGCAGGATGCGGTCCGTTTGGCTCTTGAAAGTAGCGATGTTCTTCGGAATCTCGGGGGCTCAGTGGTTCCTGCCCCGCAAGGAAGCGGCACGGAGTACGACCCTGCTCTCGTTGAACTCAATCCTTTGGGTGGCACCCAAGCAGCCTTGGCAGCATACGATGCCACCGTTAGCTCGCAACTATTTTGGCAGAAGACCGATCCACCTGCGCTTGCGGGAGGCGGGATCCAAAATTTGTTCATCCTAGGATTTGGACAAACACAAGGTGTTTATCAAAACCAAATCCAGAAGCGAACCGCGACGGGTGCAACATATGCTTTGAGATCGAATGGTGGATATAACCGATTTGATCAGGGTGGTAGTTTCTTTACCGGCACTTTGGAAGCTGAATGGCGCCAACCGATGATGCAAGGGGCTGGGACTACATTCAACCTGATCGCAGGTCCCAATGCGCCCGTAGGGTCTTACAACGGAGTTTTTATCGCTCGGATCAATACCGACATATCGTTAGCCGATTTCGAGGCGGGTGTCATCAATTTGATCAACGATGTGGAGACAGCTTACTGGGAATTGTATTTTGCTTACCGCAATCTCGATGCTTTGATATCGGGTCGCGAGAGTGCACTGCGAGCTTGGCAACAGGCCAGCGAGCGATTGAAAATCGGATTGGATGCAAGAGACTCTGAAGCCCAGGCCCGTGCTTTCTACTATCAATTCTCTGCGCAAGTCAACGATGCTCTCTCCGGAAGAACCGGCCTGTACGCGAGCGAGCAGAACCTACGCTACATGATCGGCTTTACGGCAACCGATGGTCGGTTGATTCGGCCGAGCACCGATCCTCTTCAGGCGATGGTCATGTTCGATTGGCAGTCTTCTCTTAATGATGCGATCAATCAGCGGGTAGAGATCCGGCGTCAGCAATGGACGATTAAGAGACGAGAACTGGAGTTGATCGCTGCCAGATTGAATCGGCGAGCTCGGCTCGATGCTTTGTCGCAATACCGAATTCGTGGTGTCGGCGATCATTTCACCGGATCGAACGAGTTGTTTGACAGTCTTGGCAGCCTCAATTACCAAGAATGGCGGTCGGGTTTGGAATGGTCTTTTCCAGTAGGACTGCGTCAGTCTTCTACCGCTGTACGAGCGGCTCAATTGAATCTAGCTCGCGACATAGCATTGCTGGAGGAGCAGCAACTACGAATTTCGCACGATCTTAGCACTGCCGCCCGTCAGATCGCTCGCAGTTATGAACAATTGCAAATCAATTACAATCGCGTGGAAGCTGACAAGGCGCAAGTCGAAGTCCTAGAGGCACGATTCAAGAGTGGTCGCGATAACATTCGCTTCCTGCTTCAAGCCCAACAGCAGCTCGCACAGAGCAGTAGCGCTCTGTTCCGCGCTTTGGTTGACTATAACCTGGCGGTTCGAGATTTCCATCAGGAAAAGGGGTCGCTCCTAACGTACAACCAGATCAGTTTGACGGAGGATGCGATCAATGGAGCGATGTTATCCGGCGCTTACCAACGAGGTCGATTCCTGACGCCTCGCGACAATCCTGAGCGAGTGCAAGCGCAGGCTCCTGTCAGTCGCGGTGGGTTTGATCCATCGACGATCGGAGTTCCAGGCGCATCGGCCCCGATGACTTACGAGCAACCGATAGTCAACCAGCCTTAGACGGCTGACTTGGTAGGTTACTTCTGTTTGCTTAATCCATCAGACGCACGTGCCATCGACCTTTTGCGGTCTGCTCGACAAGCAGGTTCGATTGAAAGATCGACGCTAGGCGTGCCCCTTGCATGGCATCGCGAGTTGGTCCGTCAAAAACGATTCGGCCCGACTGCATCAAGACGGTTCTTTGGACGCACGGCAGAACCTCCTGGAAGTGATGCGTAACGATGATCAATGTAGTACCCGAATGGGCCAAGTATTCGAGACGTTGGAGCAATTGATCCTGAGCTCTTATATCAAGGCCCGATGTTGGCTCATCCAAGATGAGTGTTTCGGGTTCATGGATCAAGGCTCGAGCCAACATGACACGGCGGCGTTCACCGGTCGATAGTTGCCCCATGAGTCGCTCCTGGAGCGATTCGATTTCCATCAAGTTCAAGGCGTCCATCGCTTTGCTTCGCATACTAGATGTCACAAACTCGTCATCAGGTTCCAGTTCCGAAGAAAAAAAACCTGTCAGGACAGCTTGCAAGGCAGTCAGGCGGCCGGATCGTCCGATGAGGAAGTGATTGTCCAGTTCGGAGCTTACCATTCCGAGTCGGGATCGGAGATCCCAAACATTCCATTCGGTTTGACCAAAGATCCGGACGATTCCTGCTTGGCCATCCACGACAGACGGATACAGGTTTCGGGTGATCAGTTTGAGCAACGTCGATTTTCCACAACCGTTGGGCCCCAGCAAAGCGGTGTGCTGTCCGTTCGAGACAAGCCAACAAATCCTGTCGAGAATGCGTTGAGAGCCGTGAACGAGGCTGACATTTTTCAATTCGAGAACGGTTTTCTCAGTCATCCGCGGCAGGCATCCGATTCAATCATTCGAGTCAGGCATCCAATTCACTTTAGGTCAGGATTCATCCCTAGGTTTCCTGATAGGGCATATTTGCTTGATGCCTTCGTAGGTTATTCTAATGGATTGTCAGAGGAAACGATCTCGAGCATGTCTGAACTTCCTAACGATCCCAAAAAGAAGCCTCCTCAAGCCATCACGAGGCGATTGTCCCTCGATCCAACGGAGGATCACTTAGGACCTCGATCGACCGAAGAGTTCGATTTCGAGTTGACTTCTCCGTCGGGCGCTTCCCCGTTTGGTTCGCCGTCGCCGGGTCGTCCCCTGGAAGTTCAAGTTGGGGAGTATTTGATTCTCGCCAAGATCGGGGCAGGTGGCATGGGACAGGTCTACCGTGCCAAGCATCGAACGATGGATCGCGAGGTGGCTATCAAGATCCTACCAAGTCGATTATCTCGCGACCCTATCGCAGTCGACCGTTTTTACTCGGAAGTCCGAGCGCAGGCCAAGCTTTTAAATCCCAACATCGTTACAGCCTTCGATGCTGGTTGCCAGGAAGTGAAGGGGCACAAGGTTCATTACCTCGTCATGGAATTGATTCAGGGGGAATCGTTGGCACAACGCATCGCAGGCCAGGGGCCCTTATCGACCAGCGATGTTTTGTCCATTCTTCGGCAAGCAGCCTTGGCTTTGCAGTACGCGCATATGCAAGGGGTGGTTCATCGGGATATCAAGCCCGGAAACATGATGCTCACCCCCGACGGAACCCTCAAGATTCTTGATTTCGGACTGGCAGTGTTGCGGGAACTCGGATCGTTTCGTGAAGAGTCGAAGAGCAAATTTTTGGTTGGCACGGTCGAGTTCATGTCTCCCGAGCAAATCAACACACCGGAGTTGGTTGACCATAGGAGCGATCTCTATTCGCTCGGGGCGACACTCTACTACATGCTTACCGGTACGCCGATGTTTACGGGGGAAGCGATTCAGACCGCGTTAGCCCAGATCCATCGCCGTCCCAACGCGCTCTATGAAGTTCGAGGCGACATCGACCTTCGATTGGACTCTGTCTTTCAGTGGCTGGTTGCCAAGAACGTTCAGGAGCGGTGCCCGTCTGCCCAGGACCTTCTGGAGAAACTGTACGAATTGAATCTCATCGAACGCCCTGGGGCTACGGTTTCCAAACGTGCGGAAGGGACACGACCAACGCGATTGGGCTTAGATCGCCCAACGAGTTTAGGGCGTGTCACGTCAACCTCCCTCAAGGCCTACGAACCGATCGGGATCGAACTGGGGATGATTCATTCCCGAGTTAGCTTTGTAAACTCGGAACATAAGATCGAAGAGGTGCCGGTCGATGGAGAATTATTGCAACTTCGAAACATGCTCTACAGCGATGCCGAGACCATTGCCGTCGGGTCGGGGGCGGTTGCGCAGCGTGTACAGCATCCGGATCAAATCTTTTATGGCCTGCAGCGATGGTATGGTTTACCGATGTTGGAACGCCCGTTCGGAAGCCGTCGAGTGCCACCAGAGGTGCTGGTTGCCGCGATCGTTCGGCAGTTAGCCGTCGCTACCCGCTTTCGGCAACCCAATGCATCTCATGCAGTGGTTACGATCCCAGGCTGCTATGATCAGATGCACCGCATCAGTACTCGCACTGCTTGCGCTATCGCTGGTATCGAGGTGTTGCAACTTTTAGAAAAGCCACTCGCAGCCGCGTTAGCCCACGTTGAAATCGAGTCGCGACTGGCCAGTGCTCGCGGCGATGAGGATTGGGAGAAAACCATGCTCGTCGTCATGCTTAGCGGTACCGCGTGCGAAGCTTCGGTCGTTCATGCTGATCTTTCCGGAGTTCAAAAACTATCCTTGGTGGGAGACTGGAAACGCGGCACACTACGATGGCAAGATCGAGCAGCGAAGCAGTTAGCCAGCTTGATCGAAGACCAGTTTGGTCTAAGCGCTCGCGAGAACTTGAGCCTTGCTTCGCAAGTGCAACGAACGATCGAGCGGGCTATGGATCGGCTCAGGAATGGCAACATCGTTCCATTCATCATCGATATGCCCAAAGGACGTTACGAGAACGCGCTTCATAGAGATCGAATTCAGGAGTGGGTAGGAGATCTCGCATCCGATTGCGGCACGTTTGCGGCTGAGGCTGTGCGCCGTGCGAACCTCGATCCAGTGTCGATCGACTCTCTTTTGCTCATCGGCGATATCCGATGGTTGGAGCACATTCGCGACCCCTTAAAGAACTTGATCAAGCCTAGTGGTCATGTGGCGGAGATCGATGCTGCCGACATGGCTCGAGGTGCTGCATTGCAAGCCAAATACCTCATGCCCCCTGTGGATCCTCGTTCACCACTTGCCAAATCGGCAAACAGTTACGACTTGGGGATGATCGTTCAAGACCAACGCTCCACCGCTGCTCCTCCCCCCAAGATCCTGATCGCGAAGGATTCACCCATCCCCACTCAGTTGAGCCGAACTCTACGCTTTACGCGCGAGGGGCAGCGACAACCTGTTCTTCAATGGGTTGAAGGAAGCCGGTTTGGAGATCATACATGGCACAAATTATCTTCGGTCGACTTGCAAACCTGTTTTGAGGGCCGAACCACTGCTGATCCGATTCAGTTGCGAGCGGAAATCGATGAAAGCGGCATCTGGAACGGATCCCTAACATGGCTCGCAGGGAACAAGCACTTGGCTCTACCGCCCCTGGCCGAACCGATTATGGACTCGGTTTCGATGCGCCATTGGCACGATTGGCTCGAGTCGATCATGCTGTGCAATATGGAGCAGCGTTAGGCATCTATGCCAAGCGGAGTTCCCAATCTATGCTTTAACCGCTAGGCTTGCCCCTCAGAAAAATGTTTCCTCAATATACCAAGTTCATAGCGAGCGGATGCGGAAATGGCAGACTCGGTAGAAATACGTTACGGTAAAGGGGAGTTGCATGTACGTTTGCCCAAGGGTTGTGAGCCCACCGTCATTCGCAAACCTGCAATGCCCCTTTTGGAAAACCCTGCATCGGCCATTATCGATGCTCTTCGCAATCCGGTTGGATCGTCCGCGTTGAGCCAACTCGCATCCGATGCCCATCGGGTAACCATTGTCATCTGCGACATCACCCGGCCAGTTCCAAATGGCCCAATTCTGCGAGGGATCATCGATGAGCTTCGTGCGGCGGGGGTCCGCACCGACCAGATCACCATTTTGATCGCTACTGGATTGCACCGGCCGAACCTGGGGCGGGAGATGCTCGAGGTGGTTGGAGATCCCTGGATCTTCGACCATATCCGAATCGAGAACCACTACGCACGGGACACAGCCTGGATGGTCGACCTGGGTAGAACACCCTCCGATGGTATACCGGTCGTCCTCAATCGCCACTTAGTCGACGCCGATTTACGGATTGTGGTCGGCTTGGTCGAACCCCACTTCATGGCGGGCTACTCGGGAGGCCGAAAGGTTGTTGCGCCCGGTGTTGCGGGCGAAACGACCATTCGGACTTTTCACAACTATCGTTTTATGAATGATCCCTTAGCGTGTAATGGCAATCTTCATAACAACCCACTGCACCGGGGACAACTCGAGATCCTTCATATGCTTGGCCCGACGTATGCCTTCAATACGATCATCGACGAATCTCGAAAAATGAGCTTCGTTAATTTCGGTGATTGCGTCGCGAGTCACCTGGAAAGTGTCGCGGCAGTTCGTCGATTCGCCGAAGTCCCCTGCCCTCGTAAATTTGCGACCCTGCTCACCAGCGCTGCAGGCTACCCGCTCGACAAAACCTACTATCAGACCGTCAAAGGGATGGTCGCTCCACTGCAGATTTTGGCCGATGGTGGACGCATGATCATTGCGAGTCGTTGCGAGGAAGGAATCGGATCTTCGGAGTACCGCGAGTCTCAGGCAATTTTGAAACATCTTGGCCCACAGGCTTTCTTAAACCGTATCCAGACTATGCCATTAGCCGATATCGATGGTTGGCAGACCCACATGCTTCTACGATCTTTAGCAATCGGAAATGTTTCACTCTACAGCGACGGTATTCCGTCAGCCGATCGCGATTTGACATGCGTTGAAATGATCGAATCGATCGAACAAGCGATCGAAGAGAGTGTTTCGCAATCTGGAGATCGGGCAGTTGCGGTGATTCCCGAAGGCCCCTACGTGATTCCGGTGTATACTCCCAACGGAACCGGTGGGTCTGGAGCAGGCTTGAAGTGACCTGCGACGGCCCGGATTGCAGTAAGGATTGCCTATGGATACCGAACAGTCGAGGATCGAAGCGGATTTACGAGGTGTACTCGACGGCGAGGTCTATTGCGACCCACTCTACACCCAGTTGTATGCGAGCGATGCCAGCCTATATGAGATCCCTCCGATCGCGGTCGTCCGTCCACGGCACGCAAAGGATATCGCGCAGTGTGTCCGCTATGCTGCTGAGAACGCGATACCGTTGTTTCCGCGAGGTGGCGGCACCGGTTTAGCAGGCCAATCGCTTGGTCCTGGCATCATTCTGGACTTCTCCCGATTCATGCGTCGTTTCCTCGGCATCGATCGAGACGCTCAAACCGTCCGAGTTCAGCCCGGAATCACCTTAGCGGATCTCAACCGATCTTTGCAGCGGGAAGGATTGATCCTGGGGATCGATCCTCCAACTCGGTCGGTCACAACTCTAGGTAGCCTCATCGCCATCGATGCACTCGGCAGCCATTTCATGAAATACGGGACGGCAGGAGATGCCGTGGTGTCTCTAAATGGAGTTCTTGCCGATGGAGAAGAAGTCCGTTTCTCGAAAACCCCATGGCAATGTCCTGATACAGGACATGCCCGCGTCGACTACTTGGCATCGGAAATCGGACAACTCCTCAATGCGAATCGAGCATTGATTAAGAGTCCGCCATGGCGCGGTGTCGCACGTGGATGCGGTTATCGTCTCGAAAGCCTCATGGATCAAAACACTATCGACTTGGCTCGCCTGCAGTCGGGAGCCGAGGGAACACTCTCCGTGATCACGGAGGCGACGCTTCGCGTGGTTCCCATTCCCGCTGCCCGGGGCGTTGTTTTGCTTTTCTTTGAAAAGCTCGAATTCGCCGCTCGCGCCGCAATTGATGCAAGACGTGACCAAGTGGCCGCATGCGACCTGATGGATCGCCGTCTCATCGAGATAGCTCGGGAATTGGACCCTCGCTACGAAGCGTTGTTGCCTCGAGGTGCCGAAGCGTTGTTGCTGATCGAGCAACAGGGTTACGATGCGGCTGAGGTGCGACAATCGCTGGGATCACTGGTGCAGAAAATTGTTCGGCGAGCTCCTTCGACCCAGCAATCGCGCATCGTCGTCGATGATTTGGAAAGGGATTTTATTTGGAAACTGAGTCGCCGGATCGTTCCGCGACTGGTGCAACTCCCAGGAGTTCAACGCCCACTACCGTTCCTCGACGATATCGCAATCCCACCCGATCGTATGCCGGAATTCCTCGTGGAAATGCAAAACACCCTGAAGGCAGAGCGGGTGACCGCGACCCTTTTCGCGCACGCTGCCCAAGGGCATCTACAAATCCGCCCTTTCCTGGACCCCAATTCGGAAGAGGACATGGCCAAGCTTCAGCGGATCGCCGACCGACTTTACCAGAAAGCGATCGACTTTCGAGGTGTCATTTCAGGTGAGCATGCTGTCGGACTGAGCCGCTCGAGCTACATTCGGCAACAACTCGGCGATCTCTATCCTATTTGCCGTAGAATCAAAGAGTTGTTCGACCCCAAGAGCATCCTCAATCCCGGAAAATTGATCACCGATGCTCCGCCCAAACCGCTCGACAATCTGCGCCCGCAAGCAATTCTCAAGGTGCAATCCGAATACCGTCGCCCACTCACCCAGACTGCTCGGCACGAACCAAAACCATTGGTCCCTGAGGAAAACCAACTAGCCAAGCCAAGCCCATCGATGTTGCCGATCCTGAATTGGTCATCCTCCAATTCCATGGAGGCGACGGCAGCATCATGCAATGGATGCGGACGTTGCCGAACCACGGCCCCTTCGGAACGCATGTGCCCAATGTTCCGATTGTCTCGAGCTGAGGAAGCTTCCCCTCGCGCTAAAGCGAATCTGCTGCGAGGGCTCTTGAGCGGCAGGGTGCC
>JBILVV010000489.1:0-3483 GCA_044370255.1 Pirellula sp. | reverse complement strand
GGCTTCGACCAAACACTGCCAACGGACTTGGAGCGCCTCGCGATCGCCATGTCGCATCGACGCTTCGGAGTTGGTGCTGATGGTGTGATTGCGATTCTGCCGACTCCCAATGCGGATGCCCAAATGCGGATGTTCAATGCCGATGGAAGCGAATCGGAAATGTGCGGAAACGGCATACGATGCGTCGCCAAACTGGTGCATGACCACGGGATCGCAAAGAAACATGCTTTGGTGATCGAGACCGGTGCGGGGTTGCTGAATCTTGCATTGCAAATCGAGGGTGGCAAAGTTTCGCTTGTCACGGTCGACATGGGCAAACCAAGATTGCTTGCCAAAGATATCCCGACGCTACTCTGCGGATCGGACGAGCAAGTGGTAGATCATCGCATCGACATTCGTGGTCACACCTTGTTTGCGACTTGCGTATCCATGGGGAATCCGCATTGCGTTATCTTCGTTCCCGAAGCAACCGACGAGTTGGTTTTAGGTTGCGGACCACTCATTGAGAAAGATGAACGCTTTCCCCGACGAACCAATGTTGAATTTGTCGAGGTGCTTTCCAAGGGTGAAGTTCGGCAACGCACGTGGGAACGAGGTTCCGGTGAGACATGGGCCTGCGGCACGGGCGCGAGCGCCGTTTGTGTCGCGGGGGTCCTGACAGGAAGAACCGATCGCACCATTCTCAACCATCTGCTCGGTGGCGATTTGCGACTTCGATGGGAAGAGTCGAGTAGCCACGTGTTCATGACCGGACCGGCCGCCGAAGTCTTTCAGGGTACTTACTCGTTCCCGTCGAACTGAGGTGCTGGCGAGAGGAAGTCGGTTGAGAAATCGGAATAGGTTGTAAAGCCACTACGGGATCAATGCGAAGAGGGATCCATTGGAAACGCACAATTCTCTGATGCATAGCACGAAGCGAATATTGTTGCGATCTGTTGCTCAGACGCTCGGAGTTTCGATCAAAGGGTTGGTCGCCACGTTGGATAAACGCATCGTCGACTACGAAACGAACTGCGATGCTTCGCTACAAGAGTTCCAGGGTCAAGTTATTTATGTGTTGTGGCACGAGTACTTCCTCCTTCCTACAGCGATGACCGGCGGTTGCAATTTGACCCTCCTGATCGGCACGCATCCCGATGCTGATTGGCTGGGTGAGATAGCGCGTTCCTTCGGCTTTGACACCGTGCGAGGTTCTTCGAACAAGGGAGGGATCAAAGCAATACTCAAATACACTCGCGAGCACCGGGACACGAGCCTCGTCATGACTCCCGATGGGCCGAGAGGACCACGACGTGTTCTCTCCCCGGGTTGCATCCAGTTGGCATCGTTTCTGCAGATCCCGATCGTGCCGACAGGGATAGGTTACGATCGACCTCGAAGATATCCATCCTGGGATCGTTTTGCACTTCCGAGGATAGGGTCGCGGATTCGTTTCGTCCTTGGCCCTCGAGTTCATATTCCCAGAAAACTAAGTGATGCGCAAGTTGCTCTGTGGCGAGAATATGTGGAATCGATGTTGCATCGGCTCAGCGATGAAGCAGAGAGCTGGGCGTTGGATGGCATCCCCAGAGAGAGGGAACGAGGAATGTATCCTGCTCCGTATGCGTCGGTCGTTCGAACCAGTTCCCTAGGGTTGGTCACATGACAGGCTTTCTTTGGGGCAATGAATCCGATGCATTCTTTGAGGGTTCCCCCAACAATAAAGAGGGAGAACGAGAGTCTCCGCCTGGACGTGAGCAAGAAAACCCTCTCACCGTTACGCAGGTCAACGCATGGATCAAGAGGACTCTCGATCGCGGTTTATCGACATTCTGGCTGGCTGGAGAAATCGGCAGTATCACTCGATCGGGTGCGGGTCACGTTTACCTGACGCTCAAAGACGAAAGCAATCAAATCAGCGCAGTGATCTGGAAGTCGACTTGGGAAAAATGCCGCTTTGAAATCAAGGAAGGACTCGCCGTCCTTTGCATGGGCAAGATCGATGTCTACGGACCCCGCGGTTCCTATCAGGTCGTCGTTCAGAAAATCGAACCGCAAGGCGTTGGAGCCTTGCAGATCGCATTTCGAAAACTCCACGCCAAACTCGAAGCCGAGGGGTTGTTTGACCCCGAACGCAAACGTCCACTCCCAAACTTTCCAACACGCATCGGCTTTGTCACAAGTCCCCACGGTGCAGCGATCCATGATTTTCTTGAAGTGCTCCGGCGGCGATGGCCGTCGACCGATGTGCTTGTGATCCCTGCCAAGGTCCAAGGGGCGGGCGCTGCCGAACAAATCGCACGCGGAATCGAACTCGCAGGACGCATTCATCCTCCCCTCGATGTTCTCATTGTTGGGCGAGGGGGCGGGTCGATTGAAGATCTGTGGTGCTTCAATGAGGAAATTGTGGTAAGAGCCTTGGCCGCATCACCTATCCCTACAGTTTCTGCAGTGGGACATGAAATCGATGTGACCCTGAGCGATCTGGCAGCGGATGTTCGAGCTTTGACGCCGAGCGAAGCAGCGGAACGTGTGGTACCCAATCGAGACGAACTGGCCGACGTGCTACACAATGTTCGGCACAGACTGCGCACTCTTCTGTTGCATAAAGTGCGAGACTTAGAAACGCGGCTACGAGGTATCGCTACGCGACCGGTCATCGAATTTCCGAGCCAAATGTTCGATACCTCAGCTCAGAAGCTCGATGAGATCGAACGGCGACTCAGGGACGGTACAGCTCGGAAAATGGAATCCATGGAGCGCGCGTTTGAGAACGCAACGGCTCGTCTGGAATCACTCAGTCCGATTCGTACTCTTGCACGCGGTTACTCATTCACGACCGATCCAAACAGCGGTCGGGTACTGCTGACCGCATCGGAAATACAAACCGGACAAATCATCCAGACGACTTTCGCTGCCGGTTCTGTTCAAAGCCAAGTTCTTTCGGTCCAGCCGCAGGCGTCAGCCGCGGATTCGAAACGCCGATGACGCGAGCGGCTGACCGGTACAAGGAACCAAAAGGCATGGACAGTTCGGATGGCAAGATCTGCAAAGCAATAAGTTGAGATGCATTCGTTGCGTTATCCTACTTGCCGTTGCAAAGGGAGAACGCTTGCGGCGAATTCCCTCAAACTTCCCTTGGGCTTGACCGTCTGAGATGCGACTCGTCGCGGACGACCTGCACTTCCAGACGATTGATCAACCGACAACGGGTCGTCAGCTAGCTCGATCAGCAATTCGCCTCGAGTGATTTTGACATCCTTGGGGGCTTCGATCCCGATCGTCACCCGATTTCCACTCACCTTGGAGACCACCAAAGTGATTTGATCGCCGATGACGATCCGTTCGCCTTCTTTTCGACTCAGTACTAGCATTTTTTCGTCCTCCTTGAATTTGATTCCCTTGAAAGGGTCGATAGCAAAACACTTTGTTAGCGAACGGCTTGATAACTTGGCCTATCCAAGCTGACCTTTCCGATCAACTATCTCATAACGGCAGCAAAAA
>JBILVV010000488.1:0-3484 GCA_044370255.1 Pirellula sp. | reverse complement strand
CCAATCCCTTTCATAAATGCCCACGAACATCTCGTAGTGGTTCACCCCATCGTTACCGCGAGTCTCAGAGGATGAACCTTTTGTATTCCAGTTTTCCGATTGGTCCAAAATTGATCAGGTAACCAACCGTGCTGCGTGAAATCCGCATGTAATTGATCAATTGGGCCTCGTGGTCTGGCACAAGCGACGAAACTGCCTTGAGCTCAGCAACTACGCCTTCGTAAACCACCAAATCCGGAATGTAGCGTTTGGCGAGTTGCCGTTCCTTGTAGAAAACAGCAAGCTCAGGATGCGATTGAAACGGGATATTCCTGAGCTCCAATTCAATCTCTAAAGCCTGTTGATAGATTTCTTCCAGCAGTCCGCCTCCAAGTTGATTATGGACTTCGAACGCCGCGCCCATCAAGGCATATCCTTCTTCTGCGAAAAGTTGATTCTTCGACGTCATCGATCCTCTCCTCTCGAACAAAAATAAAATATTTATCTCTATCAGTGTTCATCAGTGTTCATTAGTGGTTCCTTGTCTTTCTACGAACCTACTCCACGTACAAAAACTCGTTCGACGACAGGAGCATATGGCACAGATCGGTGAGGGCCTGTTGCTGCGCCTTGTCTTCCTGGAACTCGGGCGATACGAGGATGCGCTTCTGGTCGGCCAGAAACGCAATACTCTTTGCTAACTCATCACTCGTCGGTTGCCTCGCATACGCCAGTTGGAATGCAAATGTGATTTGTTCTTCGATACCCGGTCCCGCCGACTCCCGAACGCGAGCCGCGAACTTGTCGGACTGCGAGAACAGGAACTCGCTGTTGAGCACCGCCAGCGACTGCAGCACGGTGGCCGAGTTCATGCGCTGCGTGCAGTTCACGGGCATGATCGGTGCATCGAAGATTTCCATGAACTTGAGCGGATACACACGACGTGCGAACAAGTACATGCTCCGACGGTTGGGGCTTGTCGCGGTGGGTGCGGCCTTGGGTTCCGAAAGCCCATCCGCAGGATTGGTGATCTCCACTGGTGGACCGCCTGCAGTCCGATCCAGCGAACCGGAGACCGCGAGGACCGAGTCCCGTACGATCTCCGACTCCAGCCTTCGCAGATTCATGCGCCACAGCAACCGATTCTCCGGATCCTCTGTTGGTAGTACCCCCTTCAGGCGGTCCTCCGTTTGCCGCGATGTTTGCCGTGACGATTGCCGATACGCTGTCGACCGCATGATCTGTCGGTGAAGATGCTTGATGCTCCAACCGTGATTCATGAAGTCGACCGCCAACCAATCGAGCAGTTCCGGATGCGACGGCATGCTTCCTGAGCGACCGAAATTACCGAGCGTTTCGACGATGCCGCGACCGAAATGATGGTGCCAAATGCGATTGACCAGTACCCGCGCCGTGAGCGGATGGTCGGGCTGAGTCAACCAGCGTGCGAGGGCGGTTCTGCGCCCACTGGTTTCACCGATCCGGTTCTCCACTGTCGCCGATATCAACTTGCTCCCTGGAGGTTCGAGGATCTCAGGAAAACCGGCTTGCACGAGCACTCCGTGGGCTTGGACATTGCCGCGACGATGGACGTGCGATGCCGGAGGTTCGCCGACATCCCAGAGCGATTGGATCATCCCGTAGGTCTTCTTTTGGGTGAGCAGTTGCGATCGTTGGTCAGCGCTCGATTGGATCGATGCCTTCTCGGCTTCGGTCAGTGCCGCATCGATTTCTGCGTCCGCGATCGTCCGAGCCGATGCAAATTTCTCAGCGAGATACTTTTGCACTTCGCTGCGCTGTTCGGGTTTGGCATCGAGGGCCGCCCGCACATCTTCGCGAATACTTTCCGGGATTGCTGTGAAGCGGGCATCGGACAGTCGAGTTCGCACTTGGGCGCGAACCATCCCCTCGGCCTTGGTCAGTTCGGCGATCTGCTGATCGATCTCCGTGTTGCGCTGATCGATCGCCGCACGCTCCTTCGGAGAAATGTCCGCCAAGTACCGATCCTTGGGTGCTTTCCAGTTGTGAGGATTGAGGGCCGGTTCAAAGCATGCCATCAGTCGATAGTAGTCGCGTTGCGGCAGCGGATCGTACTTGTGGTTATGGCAGCGGCAACATTCAAACGTCAGTCCGAGAACCGCGGTCGAAAACATGTCGAGCGTTTCGTTGACCACTTCGTAGCCTTTCTCGATTCCATACTGAGGAAAGTCGGTATGGTCATCGACATTGCGAAGGAAGCCTGTCGCCGTCAACAGCGATCGCGTTCGCTCATCGAACGATTCCGCAGTTCGCCAATCCACCATCTCATCGCCAGCAATCTGTTCGGTCAGGAATTGGTCAAACGGTTTATCCTCGTTGAAGGCTTGAATCACGTAATCGCGATAGCGCCAGATGCCCTGGTTCGGATACATGGTTCCCAGATCGTTGTCGAGCTTTCCATCGACATAGCCGGCCGCGTCGAGCCAATGACGACCCCATCGTTCGCCGTAGTGCGGGGACCTGAGCAACTCGTCGACGAGTTGTTCGTACGCATCGGGTCGAGTGTCTTCCAAAAATGCGCGGACTTGTTCAGGCGTTGGAGGGATGCCGATGAGATCAAGGTAAACGCGGCGGACGAGAGCGTTGCGATCCGCGTCGGGCGAATAGCTCAATCCGTTTGCTTCGAGTTTGGCGAGCAAGAACCGATCGATGGGCGTTCGGACACGAGCTTCGTTTTGGACCTTTGGTGGTTCGATGGCACGGGGTGGTTGAAAGGCCCAGAAGCTTCGATCTACTTCGGTGACTTGCGTGTGGGGTGGCAGCGATACAATCGTCTCTTCGCTCGGCGTGCCGGATTCGATCCAGCTGCGCACGAGCATTGTTTCCGCTTCGGTCACTTTCTCCTGTTCTCCGGGGGGCATCTGGCCGCTCGTAATGAGGTTCATCAGCAAGCTGTTCGCCGCAATTCCTCGAACGATGGCAGGTCCATTCTCCCCCCCGCGCAGCATCTCCGAGACGGTACGCAAATCGAGTTTCGACTCCTGCGTATCCTCGCCATGGCAATCGAAACAGTGGCGAGCGAGGATCGGTTGTATGTCTTTCTCAAACGTGGGTGGTGCCGGATCCTCTGCGGGGGCCGTTGAAAGAAAACTGAAAAACAGCCATGCAGAGCAAAGGACATGCATTGCATCAATCAATCGCAGATTCCGAGGCATGACGAAATCCAGACGGGGTCAGATTGCGAGGGAGGGCACACAACAGTGTGGTGGCGGATTACGCCGACCGCTTCAGTATAGTGAAAGTGACGCGTGAAATGGGGTATTTGAAGACAGTTGTCGCAAATCTTTATTTTCGCGATCAGCCGCAGTATTTGTACGCCGGACTTCCCAGTCCGGCGCCTGAGGCAACTCGACGAATGCCCACTTTGTATGCCGGACTTCCCAGTCCGGCATGTACCGCGGGGACGGACTGGGAAGTCCGTCGTACATGATTATTCATCTACGAAATCCCATCCGGCAGCTTGCCA
>JBILVV010000487.1:0-3503 GCA_044370255.1 Pirellula sp. | reverse complement strand
CATCGTATGCAGCAGTATCGAACGGAATGACGATGCTGTCCGGATTGCGTCGCAGGATGGCCGCAGCGAAGAGTGCGGCGACATCGACGCATCGCATCTTCGAAGTCGCACCCACTCCGCGGTCACCCGTGACAGCGCTACCCATCGACCCCGAGGTATCCAGCCCGATGACGACCGGCCCCGGCATCTTCGGCACATTTCCGCAAGCGATCTCGGCCGCCTTTTGCAACGCGGTCTTGATCTTCTGCGGTACATCGTCCGATGCATTCAGGTAAGCCGCAAAGTACTGGTACGGGAACTGTCGCGACCGGCGAATCTCCGACTCATCGGCGATACGGTTTGCCACGTAGTCGACCATATGGTCGACTTTCGCTCCGCGAAAGTTTGCGTCACCTTCCGATACTCTTACAGAGTGAGAGGCGACGTCGAATACCCCATGTCGTAGTAACGTGTTCAAGTTCATGCGCAGCGCTTGCGGACCCATTTTGTGGGCCAGCGCGCTCCAGACTTTCGGTCCCTTGGCCGCATCGGCCAGCAAATCCCATCGGATATGCTCGAGATCCCCCGCAATCAACGCCTGAGTCTCTTCAGTCTCCGCGTTGCGATAGGCGATCAGCGATTGCACCTCTGCCGGCAAGTCGGCTTCGGTTGCCGGAGCCCACTTGTCGGTTGCCTTGTCGGTCAACCAACCGTACAGCGCTCGACGAGCGTTGTCTCGCGGCGTCGGGCGAGCCATCCGCAGGATATCTCGCAGGCTCGGATCGTTCCCGATCGACGCGCTGAGCAATTTGCCGACCGACGCGGTGTTGAACCAGCGTTGGAACGCACGCTGCACCGAACTCGACAATCCGATGCGAGCCTTCCCACTCTTGTTTTTGAACCGCCCGGATCGAATCATCTGAAACACGGTGCGCAGAACTCGCCCGTTATCGACAACGCGATCGAATACACGATGCATCAACGCAGTATCTCGAACCGACAATGCGACCAACAGAGCGGCCGGCATATCCTTCATATACGCTTTTTCCCGCGCATACAAAGCCAGCTTCGCCAAGTACTCGTTATCATCGACCAAGTCGATGAGTTGCAACAGTTCATTCAATTGCGTTTCCGGTGTGTTGTAATACGCCTTGTTAAAGGTCCCCGTCGCAGCGATCTGCGCCAGCGCATGCTTTGGATCCAAACGGTAGGCACGACCTCCTGCTTCGTTGACAGCATCTGCTTGCATCAAACGGTTCTTGATGCTCGAAAATAGCGACTTATTGGCCATGTTAAGACTCCAAATCCAGAGGGGGAACCCTATGTGACATGAGAGACATTTCTCAGTCACGTTTAGTTTTAAAGCTGGTACTGATAAGAGTTTGCTGAGTTGTTTGGGTTCGCGAAAAAAGATCGGCGAGGATTGATCAGAGTGTGCCATGACGTTGAACGTCACTCGATAGCTCCCGCTATCGAAAGGCTATCATTGTGGAGGTACTCCGAATCGGCAGTCGATCTTCTTTCGCACTGCGCATCTAGAAGCATCAATTCACGAATGCACATGCGTTTTACGGGGATGGATCAAAACGTGATCGCCCAGAGATCGGGGCGAATAAGGAAGCGGGACAGCAAGTCCAATAGTCCAAGAGGGTGAGGCAACAAAAGTGTGCGGAAGAGAATGTTTCTCCAAGAGGATTACTTATGCCGAGAAAAGATCGGTGACGGGGAATGAACACGCTGTTCAAGGATTCGGCCAGTATGCACTGGCCATCGAAGAAGGGGGAGGTCGAGCCTCGATCATAAGGAATCTCCTATTTCGAGTTGATGTACTCCAAGACATCAGTTGATTCCCGCAAGGCGAGTCAACGAAGGGGGCTCAGAGTCCACGCTGGCTAGAGGCCTACGGGTAGCGTGTTGCTGAGAAAGATCGCCCGTTGCCATGCGGGGTTCGGGATAAAGGAAACAGAAACCGAGAATTACTTGCGGAGATGGTCATCCCAAAAACATGGCTCGACCAAGCGATCAGGTCGAGCCATAGGCTCACTCAAAGCTTCTTGAGCATCTTGACTACGGACTCGTAAAACTAGGAAAAGTCCGACTCGGGTTCCGCGAAGAATCGATCTCGGAGTTTGCTGGTCAAGAGATTCGCCCACTTGCCTCGCATGCTTGGAACCTTGGCTTCAACAAGAGATTCGCCATTCGAAGCGCCAGGAACGGTCAACCATTGCACGGCATGTTGTGATTCCGCGACGGATGCCGAGGAAAGGATGAACGCCATCTGAGCGGAAAGCGAGTCCAGATCTTCATCGCGTTCGGTCAAGACGGAATCGATCGCCCTTGATTGGCGGGTTTCCATTGGTGAGGTCGCCAACTGAGGCTCATTCACGGACAGTTCCAAGTTATCGTTGACGAACACCTCGAACTGATCCGACGTTTCCCCGGCTGGAGGGTCAGCGATCCCTGTTGGATTGGTGTTTCCGGCAGCAAGTTGGATGAAACTGGTCAAAGTAGGTGCTGTCAATGTACGAGCGTTCGCGTATCGATATATGCGGTCGGTTCCGCTATCGACAATCCAGATATCCTGCGAGCCGTTGGAAGGATCCAAGGTGATACCTGTTGGCCGGGAATTGGCGCTATTGATCAACCAAGAGTTCTGGAACGTTCCACTGACGGTGTAGCGGAACACACGATCGCTCGTAGAATCGTCTACGACCCAGATGCTTGTGCCATCGGTCACTAAATCTTTGGGGTTTCGATTCGAAGCGCTGAGCAGGAAGTTGCTGGTCGCGTTCTGGGTGCCGGAAATTCGACTGGCTGCGTTCGAGAAGAAGTAGACGCGATCGCCGCCACTTTCGACGAGCCATAGATGCATACCGTTGGTCGTGACCCCTTCGACAACCGCGTTGCCTGGCAAACCTCCGGCCATCCACGAACCCAGAAGGCCGCCACTGTTGTTGTAGACATAAATGGTTCGATTGCTGTCTACAACCCAAACGCGGTCACCAGCAACATTGGTCGCGATTCCTCGAGGCGTAGTATTCGCAGCGGTCAGCAAGTAATTCTCGATGGAGCCGCCACCTGCGTTGTACTCAAAAGTTTGGTTGGTAGCTGCGTCATTCACCACAAAGAACTTGGTCGGAACAGGCTCGTTATCGATGTTGGTCAAGGAGATATCTGCGGGGTTGAGTCCGTTGTAAATCAGATCGCTAGAAGTCGCCGCCCAAATAAGGACTGTGTAGACGATATTTCCATCGGCAATCGTATCGTCTACTCCTCGTACGGTGATGGTCTGGGGCGTACTCCAGTTGGCTGCTGTAAAGTTCAGCAGCGATGCGGAAACGGTCCCCTCGGTCGTGTCGTTTGAACTGATCGAAATACCTACGGTGGCTGTCGGTTCAGAATTCAAGCGAATAGTGAACGTGACGAAGCCGCCTGCTTCTGTCGTCGTTGTGCCCGAGGGAGAGGAGACAGTGATCCCAGCAGTGTCATCGTCCCGATTAACCAAATTCAAATCGTTCGGATTA
>JBILVV010000486.1:0-3507 GCA_044370255.1 Pirellula sp. | reverse complement strand
ACTTCCGCACCACTTTGCGCACTCCCATTGTAGAGAGTGTTTCGACATCCGACATCCGCATGTAGCACATGTTCGACCCCAACTCGATCCCGCAAACGGACATCATGCCGATCGCAGGGGCGACCGCAATCGGTCTTGTTCGTCCCGGGGGACAACACCGTGCAAAACACACAATGCTCCATATGAAACATCGGCATGTGCTGGTGGATCACCACTTCCGTCCAAGCTCCAGGCATCGGACCGACCAACTCCAACAACTGATCTCGGTTTAAGTCATAAGATGCGGTAATGCGGTGGGCTCCCTGCTCGATCAGCCATTGGGCAGATAACGGATTAGTCACATTCAGCGAGAAATCTGCAATGCAGGGGATTCGGTTTTCGACCGCGAACCGCAGGGCGGCCAAGTTGCGAACCAACCAACCGTCGGCTCCATGTTTTGCCAACGCTCGAAACAATCCTGCTTCACCTGCTTTTTGGATTCGCAACGTCGCGATGGTGATCTCCGCAGAGGCCTGACGAGCTGCAGCAACCGCGCCGCGATACTCACGAATATCGTGGAAGTCGACATAGATATGTTTCTGCCCTGTTTCGAGCACATGCTCGAGTTGGCTCATGGTCCTGCACAAAACGCGCAGCCGCTTTTCATCGGGAGCAACACTAGGATGAACAGGATGCAAGACCCGTGTTGTAGAGACCTGGGAGAGCATCCGCTGCGCGGTTCCTGTGGACGAGATCACCCGGGGAGGTGGAGCGATCCTCTGGCGATCCACTGCATCGACGATCGCTTTGCGGATTTCTCCCAGAACGCTCAACGGGACCATCGGCTCGCCGATGATGGCGACCTTGCACGATGCGAGGGTATAGGGTGTATTCCCGAGACGGCTAAGTTGCTTTTCGATCCCATCGGACCGCAGAGGATGTTTCTGTGCTAACTCGGGTACATGCGGGTGTTCGATATCGATCGCATGATGATGTTGCTCGAGTCCCTCTCGCGATTCCGTCCAGGTGACTTGCAATTGAATCGGTTTGCCGACCTCGATGTTGCCGGAGATACTCAGGCCGAGTCTCCGCTGAAAATGCTCTTGAGCAAAGGTAGCTCGCCAGCGTTTGGTCAATTGCGGAGCATCGGTTTGCCAGATAGTTTGACCGTCGTAGACCTCGACATCCTTCATCAGTCCCCGCTGAAACTCCAGTTCCACACGACCTTGGACCGGTTGATCGACAGGTCGATGTCGATCGTAGATTTGATAGATGCGTCCGCCGATTTCCTTACCAGCCGAACGATCCCCGGCGAGGACGATTCCATCTCCCTTGGCCAAGGGGATCGAGAGTTCGACAACCAAGCGTTCCCCTTTTTTGCGGAGGATCTTGCCTGCCAGAACACCTCGTTTCGCGCTGCTCTGGCCAGGCACTAAACGTTTGTGATTGCATCCTTCGAGCCATCCGGGCGAGAATCCACGCGAGAAACTGAGCTCCATCTCGCGCTGGGTTTCGGCGGACATCGCTAAAGGCCGACCGCGCATCGCCGAATCGATCGCTTGTCGATAATGCTGAACGATGTTTGCGACGTACTCTGGAGATTTCAATCTCCCCTCGATCTTCAAGGAACAAACCCCTGCATCGATGAGTTGAGGGATATGTTCGTAGGCCGCCAAATCCTGGGGAGAGAGGAGATACTTGACATCCCCCAAATCGACGTCACGCCCATCTTGAATCAATTGGTAATCGAGGCGACAAGCCTGGGCGCATTGCCCTCGGTTCGCGCTGCGGCCGCCGAGGGATTCGCTGGTCAGGCATTGACCACTGTACGCAACACACAGGGCTCCATGCACAAATGTTTCCACCGGCATGCTGGTCGATGCAGTGATCTTGCGTATTTCATCGATGGAACATTCGCGGGCCAATACGACTCGATCGATACCCAGCGTCTCGATGGCCGCGATCGTTTCCGCCGATACCATTGTCATCTGCGTGCTGGCATGGATGCTCAGGGTAGGACAGATCTCATGAATCAGTCGAACCGCCCCGAGATCTTGCACGAGGACCGCATCGACTCCCGCGTCGGCGAGTCGAGCCACATGATTCTCGAACGAAGGAAGCTCGTCAGTGAAAATGAGCGTGTTGAGCGTGACGAAGCCAGACAAGCCGCGACGATGCAGCGTCTGCATCAAGCGAGGGAGATCTTCGAGCGGGAAGTTGGTTGCGCGGGCGCGGGCGTTGAAACCGGTCTCAAGTCCGAAATAGATCGCATCCGCACCATTCTCGATAGCAGCGTGGACGCATTCCCAGTTTCCCGCCGGGGCCAGCAGCTCGGGCGCTGACCGTCGGGAGGATGGTTGTTCGTTCATGTCACCCCAAACTTACCATGCCATTGGCATCCCCAAAGTTACCCTGGTCCACCCCCGCATAGTCGAGCATCGTGCGGAAAAGATTATTCAAGGGTGTGTACTGCGGAAACTCGATCACTCTGCCGGTTGCCAATCCTCGGTTGGCTCGTCCAGCCAACAGTACGGGGAGGTCATGGTGATCGTGACGATTGCCATCACAAATAGCGCCGCCGTAGAGAATCATCGAATGATCGAGCAGGCTTCCTTCGCCGTCTGGAGTCTCGCGCAGTTTGGTCAAGAAGTACGCGAACTGCTCGGCATACCAGTGATCGATCTTGGCGATCTTGTCGATATGATCTTGTTTGTTCTCATGGTGGGACAATTGATGGTGGCCATCGCTAACCTCGATCATCGGGAAGGTTCGATTGCTTCCCTCGTTCGCCAACATGAATGTTGCGATTCGAGTCGTGTCGGTTTGAAAGGCGAGGACCATCAAATCGTACATCAAGCGAATATGTTCCGTGGCATCGCTCGGCTTTTCTTTCGGTTCCACTGTACCTTCCGGTAACTGAACAGGGATCGTGAATTTTGTGATGCGCTGTTCAATCTCACGGACACTGGTGAAGTACTCGTCGAGCTTGCGAGCATCATCCTTACCCACATGATCGACCAGATGTTTGCGCTGATCGTTGACGAAATCGAGGATGCTTGCCTTCATGCCCCGATCCTTGTCGCTCCCACCACCGACAACGCCAAAAAGTCTCGCAAATGCGTTCTTGGGTTGAATCTCCTTGCCCGTTGGCAACGACTCCGATCGCCACGAAATATTGTTGGAGTAGGCACAGGAGTATCCGGAGTCGCACGCGCCCGCGTCGCGACCTTCCTCGGTACCGAGTTCGATCGACGACAAACGGGTGTGTCGTCCGTAGCTGTCGGCAGCGATTTGATCGACACTTCGACCGACTCGAATCTTGGATCCCGCGGTCTTGAAGGGATGGGCACCTGTCAAGAACGCTGCGGCGCTTCGAGCGTGGTCCCCCGGACCATCGCCCAACGATTGCGCATTGACCTGGGCTAAACCCTTGATGACGTTGAAATCATTGCGACACTTCTCCAGAGGCTCGAGGCTCGGGGAGAAAGTCCAATCGGTTCCTGAGCCCTTGGGAAACCAGCGATCGGC
>JBILVV010000485.1:0-3509 GCA_044370255.1 Pirellula sp. | reverse complement strand
TCCTCCAAAGCAATCGCAACCTCCATCTTCAGGCGCCAACTGGTCCACCGGCCCGATCGATGCCTTCATCGCGGCAGGTCATGAACAACGCGGCTTGACTCCTCAGCCGACCGCACCCAGGCACACGTTAATAAAACGTCTATACATCGATCTGATCGGTATTCCTCCCGAACCGGATGAAGTCACCCGCTTCGTGGAATCGGATGATCCGTTGGCTTACGAACGATTGCTGGATTCGCTGTTGGCCGATCCTGCTTATGGACAACGCATGGCTCTGCCCTGGCTCGATGCGGCTCGCTACGCAGACAGCAATGGCTTCCAACAAGATGGCGACACCTGGCAATGGTTGTGGCGTGATTGGGTGGTGCGAGCCATGAACGAAAACCTCCCCTTCGATCAGTTCACGATCTGGCAACTCGCAGGCGATCTGCTGCCCGATGCGACCCTCGACCAAAAGATTGCCAGCGGGTTCAACCGCAATCATCTTCTCAACGGCGAGGGAGGAGCAATTGCCGAGGAACAACGATTCGTCATCCTGTTCGATCGCATCGATACAACGTGCACGACATGGCTCGGGCTGACGATGGCATGCGCACAGTGTCACGATCACAAGTATGATCCGATGACTCAGCGCGATTATTACTCTCTGATGGATGCGTTCAATCGGGTTCCTGAGAGCGGTGTTCCGCAATACTTCTCAAGCCGCATTCGAGTGGCCCCGCCCTTGATCGAAGTCCCCACTCCTGAAAACCAACGCAAGATCGCCGAGTTTGAACAGCGAATCGAAGCGCTGCGCAAAGAATCGCAACCACTCGCGGATGCGGCTTATCTAGGTTGGCGTATCGGTGCATCGACAAATATCGCTGGACTCCCCGAGCCAATCGCAAAGCTGCTTCAGAAGAAGGAAGAGGAACGCAGCGAGGAGGAGAAGAATCAACTCGAAAAAGGGTTGCGTCAGCATTTCGACGAAAAGGTACTGACCGGTCTCAATGGCAAGATCCCGAGCCTCGGTCAATTGCAGGCTGTGCGCAATGAACTGAACAATTATCGCAACGATCAAATACCGCGGCCGATGATCATGAGCGATGCCCAACCGCGCGAGACAAAGATGCTCGATCGCGGCGAGTATCTCAAGCCACTCGATCCGGTCACCTTCAATACGCCTGCTTTTCTTCCACCGCTGCCCGAGGGTGCCCTTCGCAATCGACTCGGGCTGGCAAACTGGCTGGTTTCTCCGGAGCATCCGTTGACCGCCCGCGTCCAAGTCAATCGCATGTGGCAATACTTCTTTGGTACGGGAATTGTGAAAACCGCCGAAGACTTCGGTGTTCAGTCCGAGTACCCCGTGCACGGGCCTCTGCTCGATTATCTTGCGGTGCGTTATCGCGAATTGGGGTGGGATACGAAACGGATGCACCGCGACTTGATCACCAGTGCGACGTATATGCAAGCGAGCAAGTTTTCCGAGGATGGGCGTGTGAAGGATCCGGAGAATCGATGGTTTGCTCGGGCAGGTCGCTTTCGGATGTCGCCGTTTTTGCTGCGCGATTGGGCACTGTCGTCTGCCGCATTGATCGATCGCCGCATCGGAGGCGCACCCGTTTATCCTTATCAACCCGAGGATATCTGGGAATCGCTGGCGATTACCAAAGAACGAGATTTCACCTACCCCAAATCGCAGGGAGCGGATCTCTACCGACGAAGTCTCTATACATTCTGGCGGCGGACGGTCGGACCGGCGAACATGTTCGATACCTCAAACCGTCAGGCATGCCGCGTTCGGCAATCGCAGACCAGTACGCCACTGCATGCATTGACCACGCTTAACGATCCCACTTGGGTCGAAGCGGCACGCGAATTGGCCCAGCGATGTCTGCAAGACTCCCAAGATGTCGAGCTTCAATTGCGGACTGCGTTCTCACGCATCATGGCACGATCAGCCTCGAATGAGGAATTGAGCTTGCTGGTCCGAGCCTATCAGAAACATCGCGCGATCTACGAAGGGGATCGCGATGCGGCGACACGACTACTAGAAGTCGGCACCAAGAGCCGCAATCCTCAGTTGGATGTGGTCGCTCATGCAGCGATGACCAATGTTTGCTTGACGATGCTCAACCTCGATGAAGCCCTGACGCGAGAGTAACTGAACCCAAGATTGCAACCGTATGTTCAACGAATTGCTACAACAAAACCATGCCCGCGTCACTCGCCGCACGCTCTTCGGTCGAGCCTCGAGCGGCTTGGGAATGGCTGCCTTGGCGGCATTGATGGGACGAGACAGCAAACCCGCCCTAGCGAGTCCCTTTGGCTCGGGGGAGAAGGGATTGCCCGGACTGCCACATCATGCTCCCAAAGCCAAACGGGTTGTCATGTTTTGGCAGGGAGGGGGCCCTTCGCACGTCGACTTGTTCGACGACAAGCCGAAGATGGTCGAGCATGCGATGAAGGATATTCCCGACTCGGTCCGAGGGACGACCCGGCTCTCGACCATGTCGAGCGGATACGCCAAGTGGCCATGCTTGCCAGCCATCAAGCCGTTTCAAAGCTACGGTCAATGCGGCATGCGTCTCAGTAGCATGCTTCCCAACATCGGTTCCCTCGCGGACAAGATCACCCTCGTGCGATCGATGTACACCGAAGCCGTCAATCACGCGCCCGGTGTCACGTTCTTTATGACAGGTGCCCAAGTCCCAGGTCGGCCAAGCCTCGGGGCATGGTTGTCGTACGGTTTAGGTTCTGAGACCGATAACTTGCCAACATTCGTGGTCATGACTTCGAGCGATCGTGGCAAGACATGCGGCCAGTTGTTTTTTGACTATTACTGGGGGAGCGGTTTTTTGCCGTCTCGCTATCAAGGGGTTCGGTTCCGAAATACGGGGGATCCGGTGCCGTATCTGGCGAATCCTTCAGGAATCAGTCGCGATGCCAAGCGTGCGATCCTTGATGATCTCGGGCAGATGAATGCCATGCATTTGAATGAATATGGAGATCCGGAGATCGATACTCGCATCGCACAGTACGAGATGGCTTACCGCATGCAAGACAGCGTGCCGGAACTGCTCGATTTTTCGACCGAGTCGGCGACAACCATCGAGCGTTACGGTCCCGATGCATTGACGAAAGGCTCCTATGCCAACAATTGCTTGGTCGCTCGCAGATTATTGGAACGCGGAGTCCGTTTCGTGCAGTTGATGCACGCAGGTTGGGACCAGCACGGGAACTTGTACACGCAGCTTGAAGAGCAATGCAAGGATACCGAAGGACCATCGGCAGCCTTGGTACGCGATTTGGAGGAGCGCGGCATGCTCGAAGACACACTCGTCATCTGGGCTGCCGAGTTCGGACGCACCCCCTTCGGTCAGGGGGATCCAAACAAGCCAACTGGGCGCGATCATTTCGGCAAAGCCTTCAGCTGGTGGATGGCAGGGGGCGGCGTGAAGGGAGGGCATGTGGTCGGCGCCACGGATGACTTCGCTTGGAACATCACCGAGTCACCGGTGCACATCCAC
>JBILVV010000110.1:0-12440 GCA_044370255.1 Pirellula sp. | reverse complement strand
CCATCGCCCGTTCCATTGCGCCGTAAGGAGGCTGATCGTCGTACATCGCAATCTCCTCCAAGATGACTTGCTTTTCGGTATCGAAGTCTTCTTGATGAAGCGTGGGACGCATCATGTCGGTCAACAGGTCGAGCGCCGCTGATTGATGCTCCGGCAGGACGCTCATGTAGTAGACCGTTTGCTCCTCGCTGGTGTACGCATTCGATTGAGAGCCCAGGTCGTCGAGTGCACGATTGACATCGAGCGATGTTCGGGTCGGAGTTCCCTTGAACATCATGTGTTCGAGAAAATGGCTGACACCTGCGATTTCGGGGGTCTCATCGCGTGCGCCGGTTCGCACGAAATAGCCCAGGGACTGGCTGAAGGCATCGGGATTGACTTCCGCCACAATCTCCAAACCGTTTTCGAGAACTTCATGTCGAAACTGCATGGGCAAACTCCAGAGCTTCGGGGCCGATCGTCACCAAGGTCCAGCCTTGCGGTGGATGTTCCTGGAAGTGCTTTAACAGCGACTCGCACGTCAGAGCATGAATTTCATCGAGCACTTCTTGGCGGGATGGAACACGCCCGAGATACATCCAATCGTAGGCGATTTGGGAGCTACGAGAAGAACTGCTTTCCTGCTCCATCACCAAAGAGGTCTGCACCCGGGACTTCAGCCGTGACAACTCGTCCTTGTCAATGCCGTTTGCAAGCGCGCGGATGGTATCGACCGTTACTTCCAGGGTCTCCTGAGCTCGGTTGGAGGTCGTTCCCGCATAGCATAAAACGCTGCCGCAATTTTTGAGAGAGTGCGAGGAAGCGGACACCGCGTAGACCAAGCCTCGCTTTTCACGCACTTCGGTGAATAAACGAGAGCTCATGCCGTCGCTTAAGATCCCTACGATGCCGCGCCCACGATAGTATTCGGGATGGTTGTAGGGGACTGCATCGTAAGCCAGCGCGATATGCGTCTGCTGGCTCTCATGGGACAGATGGACCGCACCGCGATAGGGCACGACCGGCCCCGGCTCAGTATCCGTTGCTCCCGACCACGTCGAGAACAAGGACTCCAGGGTCTGGACCACTTCATCCCAATCGAAGTTACCCGCGAGTGCAAGAACGGATCCGTTGGGTTTGCAGAACTGGGAGTGAAAGCGGATGCAATCCTCGAGCTCGATCGCTTCCAAGCCTTCCTCACTCCCGAGGCTTGACCGCCCGAACAACTCGCCGAACCGAAGTTGCTTGAGCTCCTTAAAGCATTTTTGAGCAGGATCATCCTCGATCGATGCTAGCTCCAAGAGAGCCGACTGGCGAGCCTCCTCCAACTCGGACTCGGGGAAGTGGGGCTCCAACAGGATCGAGGCGGCGATTTCGAGCGTCGGTTTCAAAACGCTAGCCATCGCAGCCATGCTCATCGTGGTGTAGAAGGTAGACACATGGCTCGAGCGTTCCACGCCGAGGAAATCGAGTCGTTCCACGACGTCGCGACTCGATAACGAGCCAGCCCCGCGCTGGGATAACTCAAGTGTCAAACCTGCGAGCCCCGCGCGGTCGTTCGGCTCGCGACAGGTACCTCCGGGAAGCATGAGGGTGAAGGCGACCGACTCCAGCCAAGGCATACGCTCACCCAAAATTACCAAGCCGTTGGCGAGCCGATGTTGGAGTAGTTTTTGTTGCATTAACTGAT
The DNA here is from genome assembly GCA_044370255.1 of Pirellula sp. GTDB lineage: Bacteria > Planctomycetota > Planctomycetia > Pirellulales > Pirellulaceae > JBKCUI01. Next base: position 10,771 of record JBILVV010000110.1, on the reverse strand, counting down.
TGTCCCATCCAGAGCCGAGATCGCGCGGGGAATCTATACTGGCTAGCGTTCTCGGATCGTGAAGAATTGTAACAAACGATATTGCCTCGACTACGCACGTTCGGGGGTGCTACGCGAAACGTGGGGGATAGCAGCACACTCAAAATCGACACAATCGAACCGTTCGCCGTTTCGGGAACTGAAAAAAATGAAATGGCTTGGGGTGCTAAGGACTAGCCATATTTGCTTGAAATGCAAACACTTGTCCTGGAAGGGAGGATTTCCGGCAGCAGCAAAGCCTCGCGTTTCGTGTCCCGCAGTGCGTGGTATACTACCTCGGCACTAAAGATGTCACGAGATGTTTGTGACAAAAGGGTTTCGGCTAAATAAGATGAACCTTGCCGGATTGAAGCGATTCAATGAAACAACGACCTAAAGTGCCCCAGACTGATTTGAGAAAGGTCGCAATGAGTTTTCCAAAAGGGTTGGATGAAGTCCTTCGCGATTGGGCTTTTGACCCGCATTCTCTCTCCGTGCGTTTGGTCAAAGCAGACGATGGACGCGATGTGATTCAAATGCGTGTCGACCTCGGTATCCTGCAAATGGAGACCCAAGGTCGCCCTGACGGTCAACCGTTGCAAGGCTTCGCTTCTTTCCTCGATTGGATGCTCGACGTCGAAAAACGAGACGAAGACTTTGTGATGGACGAAGACCAATGCTTCGAAGCCGACCGAGAATTCGTCCAGTACTATCATCGCCGGATCTCTTGGCTAAGACTACAGCACTACCATCGCGCCGTCGAAGATGCAGACCATACACTCGCGTTAATGGATGTCTGTCGCGATCACTCGCCCGACGAAGAATGGACGATGAGCCATGAACAGTATCGACCATTTGTTCTATTTCATCGAACACAAGCGGCGGCCCTAGCAGCCCTCGATGAATCCGATGCCGAAAAGGCTATCTCTGAGATCAACACAGGCCTTGAACAGATGCGCGAAGTGTTTGTCGAACACGAAGCGCAAGATGAGTTCGATGACGATGAGATGGTTCAGCAACTTGTGAAATTAAAGGACTCGCTTCGCGAGGAATATGAAGTAGGCCCCTCATTGCAAGAACGATTGGCCGAGGCGGTTCGAAGCGAGCAATACGAATTAGCGGCACTATTACGTGACGAACTCGCACGTCGCCAAGAACATTAACAAGAACGATTGCATTATCTCTTAAACCTAGCTATGGGGTACGCTGAGTTACAAAGCGTATACCGTGCCTGTTATCGTCGCGCCTGCGATACGTGGTGTGACTGGCGAGAAAGGAATACTGCGAGTTTTTCCGGTAGCCCTTTCCGAAGAATCCTGTGATACGATAGGAACCTCGTTCTCCTCGCCATATTTCACGTCGGTAGTCTTCCCTAACGAGGCAAGTCGATGCAGGCTCCTATCTCTCGCCGCACCTTTCAAACCAATCTGATCGCAACTAGCCTTTTTGCCGGAAGCCTCGCACGCACCGCGATGGGCACCGCTCCATCTGACGAGCCGAAAACGACGTATCGAGTCGGTATCATCGGCGCAACCGGCCGAGGCGATTACGGCCACGCAGTCGATGTCCCGTTCACCAAGTTGCCAAACGTTGAAATCGCCGCTGTCGCCGATGCGGACCCCAAGGGATTGGAGAAGGCTGCAGAGCGACTCAAACCTCGCAAAAAGTACTCCGACTATCATGAGATGCTCGGTACAGAAAAGCTGGATCTTGTTGCCATCTGTCCACGTTGGATCGATCAACATCACGACATGTTGATTGCAGCGGCCAAGGCCAATTGCCACGTTTACATGGAGAAACCCTTCTGCCGCACGATGCTCGAGTGCGACGCAGTGCGTGAGATTCTTGCTGCCAAGAAACTCAAACTCGCGATCGCTCATATCAGCCAGTATTCCCCCGTCCTCGACACGTCTCTCAAACTCGTTCGCGATGGGGCGATTGGAGAATTGCTTGAGATACGCGCGCGAGGCAAAGAGGATCAGCGGGGCGGAACCGAGGATATGTGGGTCTTGGGCTCGCACATGTTCGGCTTGATGCGATCGTTTGCTCAAGGGGATGCCGTTCGGTGCTTCGCAAGTATTTCCTTGGGTGGCGAACGGATCCGGAAGGATCATGTCGTCGATGGAAACGAGGGACTCGGACCGCTTGCGGGAGATCGCGTGCAAGCGAAGTACTCGTTCCCAAACGGGGTCGATGGCTACTTTGGCTCACGACGGAATATGGGGGCCAAACCCAGTCGCTTTGCGCTGCAAGTATTCGGCTCGCAAGGGATCCTGGAGATCGAAAGTGGATATCTCGCCCCGGCATCAATCCTGCGCGATGGCAGTTGGTCTCCCTCACGCAGTGGTAAGACTTGGGAAAAGGTCACTTCTGCTGGTATCGGCAAGGACGAACCGATCAAGGATGGTACGTACGAAGCTGGACATATTGCGGCGATTCGCGACTTGATGTTGGCGATTGAATACGATCGACAACCACGATGCTCGCTGACCGATGCGGTGCAGATCACCGAAATGATCTTGTCCGCTTTCGAATCCGAACGGGTCGGTCGCGAAGTCGCGTTACCCCTTGCGACACGCGAGCATCCGTTGAAGTTGTTGTCCTAGGTGTGCAACTGGTTGACTAGCGCCAAAGTGCCTGCTCGAGGTCGCTGATGAGGTCGGCCGCGTCTTCAATACCGACCGACAAACGGATCAAACCATCTTCGATGCCGATCGATTGTCGGACTTGGGCAGGTATCGAAGCGTGCGTCATGATTGCGGGATGTTCGATGAGGCTTTCGATTCCCCCCAAGCTTTCGGCGAGCGTGAACACGCGGCACTGGCTCAACATGTTTCGAGATGCATCCAGTCCGCCGCGAACGATCGCTGAGATCATTCCGCCGTAGCCGCGTTTCATTTGCCGGGAAGCCAGCGCGTGCTGGGGATGGCTGGGCAACCCCGGATAAATCACCCTCTCGATTTGCGGATGCTTTTCCAGCCATTGAGCCACCGCCATCGCGTTTCTGCAATGGCGCTCCATACGGACGCCGAGCGTCTTGACCCCTCGATGCGCGAGGAAACTGTCGAACGGACTGGCAATAGCCCCGACGGAGTTCTGAAGGAACGCCAACCGATCCCTGATCTCCGGATTCCGACCGGCGATCGCTACGCCGCCAACCATATCCGAATGACCATTGATGTACTTGGTTGCAGAATGGACCACGACATCGAACCCGTAGTCGAGCGGACGCTGTAGCCACGGGGTAGCAAATGTGTTATCCGCAACGGCGATAAGATGATGCTTGCGAGCTACTGCTCCGATTGTTGAGAGGTCCGCAATCTTGAGTAGTGGGTTGGTAGGAGTCTCCACCCAAATCATACGAGTGTTAGGTTGGATCGCTTGTTCAAATAGCTCAGGCTGTCCAGGATCGACATAAGTGATATCGAGGTTGGCTGAGTTTCTACGCACTCGTTCAAACAGTCGATAGGTACCGCCGTACAGATCGTTGCTGGCGATAATGTGTGAACCGGCTTCCAAAAGTTCGAGGACGGTTGAAATCGCTGCGAGTCCGGATGCGAAAGCGAATCCGCCTGTGCCACCTTCAAGATTGGCTACGGCTCGTTCGTATGCAAATCGGGTAGGATTGTGACTGCGACCGTAGTCGAATCCTTTGTGGACTCCAGGAGACTCCTGTGCAAACGTTGAAGTCGCGTAAATCGGGGTGATCACCGCACCGGTGGTTGGGTCGGGTTCTTGGCCGGCATGGATAGCCTGCGTGTCGAATCTCCAGGTGATTTCGTGTCTTGGATTCATATCTGCCCCATACGCTTTCGCAAGTATTGAAGAAAATCGATCGGTGTAATGAGACCAAGGAAGGTGTCCTTGTCCATGATGATTGCAACCATGCCTCGCTCGAAGATCGCGGGGAGCTCTTCGATCGACTGACTGACTTGAAAGGTGACCAGATTCTTAGCCATGGCGTCTGAGACCTTCTTTGCAAAACCGTCCTTGTTGCCATGAACAGCGAGAAGCAGGTCCGTTTCGCTCACGATTCCCAGGAGCTTGCCATCCTCCATCACCGGCAGTTGGGATACGTCGTACATCTTCATCTTGCGATAGGCGGCCTTAAGAGTGTCGGATGGAAGCACCGTGACAGCACTCTTGCGCGTGTGGGGATGTGTGATCAAGTCCCTAAGATCGTTCGTTTCTTCTCGGAGAATGAAGCCATGATCGTCCAGCCAGTACTCGTTGTAGATCTTGGAGAGATATTTATTGCCGGAATCGCATACGAAGGTGACGACACGTTCGGGATTTTTACGCTCGCGACAATAACGAATCGCAGCGGCGATTAAAGTCCCAGAAGATGAGCCGCAGATAATCCCTTCGCGTTTGAGGAGCTCGCGGGCTGCAGCGATGCTTTCCGAATCGGTGACCGTATAAGCATGCTTCACGAAACCCAACTCGCAGTTCTTGGGAATGAAATCCTCGCCGATTCCTTCGACTAGCCAACTACCCGGCTCAATCATGATCCCTTCGTTGACGTATGGGGCGAGGATAGAACCTTTTGGATCTGCCAATACCATCTTTACATGAGACGCGACCTTGCTGAAGTATCGACCGAGTCCCGTGAGAGTTCCTCCCGAACCGACACCACAAACAACTGCGTCGAGTCGCTGTTCCATCTGGTACCAGATCTCAGGACCGGTACTTTGTTCGTGGGTTGCCGGATTGGCCGGGTTCTCAAACTGATTGACATAGAAGCCGCCCCGTTCTTGCGCGATCGCTTGAGCCATGTCTTGGTAGTATTCCGAATGTCCTTTGCCGACATCGGAGCGAGTCATCACCACCTCGGCTCCCATCGCCTTCAAGTGAAAAATCTTCTCCTGACTCATCTTGTCAGGGATCACCAACACCAAACGGTAGCCCCGTTGGCTTGCCACTAATGCAAGTCCCAAACCGGTATTTCCAGCGGTCGCTTCGACGAGGGTACCTCCGGGCTTCAAGGAACCATCCCGCTCCGCTTCGGTGATCATCGAGAGAGCGATCCGATCCTTAATCGATCCTCCTGGATTGTGGCTTTCGAGTTTCAAATACAGTTCGCACGGACCGGTATCGATGTGATTGACTCGGACCAAGGGAGTATTCCCGATCAGATCGAGTGCACAATGTGCGGTTCCTTCGGCACGATAAAGCATATTTTCTTTGATGATCATCCGTGAAGGCTCCACGAAGAGTGGGGGGATGTGTCGATTCAGTTTCGCTAATAGGATGTACCGAATATTGAAATCCCAATCCAGAGGAATTCATCGAGTATCGTCACTGATACGTAGACACAGCAGACAAAAGTCAGGGGGAAACCTGGACATGCATTGCATGGGTCTGGCGCGCGAACGCTAGCAAAATAGCAATGGAGAGCAGTGCCTGTCCTTGCTATTTTCCTTGCTATTTTCCTTGAAATTGCGCACGCAATTGTTTGATCGCGGAGTCAACCAACATTTCGCCACTTCCCTCAGCACAACGGGCTGAGATGACTTCGTAGTTCCCCTGCGAATACGCCTGCCTCGTCGGAACATAACCGATAGAACCGTTTGCCAGTTCATGGATCGAAGTTACCGCAAAAGGAGATGCGTCTTTGATAGCTATGCCGAGTTGGACAAAGATCTCACCCGGTAACGAGACCCAAGCCACCTCGCGTCCAAGCGTGATTACCTGGACTTCTGCATTGATATAGCCATCGTCTCTTGCTTCGACATCCGCGATGCGATATGCCTCTACCAATTCCATAAATGGTGGGAGTGATTTGTCATTCATTCGGGCAAGAATTCCCGTTGCCCATTGCGATCTTTCCGGAGTGTGACGATAAACCTTAACTCGAACGATCTCATGCGAGGCTGCGAGTCGATTCGACGTGACGAGTTGTAACTGATTCCAGGATTTGAGGATCGCACCGGCTAACCGTGTACCGATCCTTGCCGCCTCCTGATGGCCACCCTGACGGTTCCCTGAACGGACGTCGATATGATTGATATCTCCACATGCTCCTGTGGCATATTGAAGATGGGTTTCGGAACCAAAGACCTTGCTAAGGCACTCTTGGATGGTGTAGGGCATATCGGCGCTCCACTCCGTCCCCCCCACGGTATCGAGGTGGATGGCAAAACTACTAAGTAGCCCGCTGAGTTTTCCTGGTTCGTCATGGAATGCAACGAACGGAAGAGAATCATCCGTAGGGCCCGCTTCACGAACGATGTTCGGATTGAGCTTTCCAGGGTTCCAACCTACGGACCCATCCTTCATGAAGAAACGGCGGTTGAAAGCGAGTTGCTTCTCTTCACCGATCGCATAGGAAACCGTCCGGGCTTTTAGATTGGCTGCTGCATCGAAAACGCTTTGCGCGATCCTCTCTGGCAAGCCGATCATGTACTGTTTGGCTTCATCGGTCTGGTTACCGAACCGTCCCAACAAAAGTTCATCGGGTTCGTACAACATCGGACCGGTATGGGAATGAGTCGCGCTGATCATAACGTGGGAGGGAGGAATCTGAAGTTTCTCTTCGATCAGCTTGCGAGTCTCTCGGACCATCCATGGGTTGGTGGAGATCAAGTCCAGTGCAATAATGACCGCCCGTTGTTCCCCATCATCTAATACTGTCGCCTTAGCCCATAGTGGGTCGTGGGTCGCGGTCGAGTACCGCACTCCGTAGTAACCCGCCATCGGCGTTGGACGCGAGGGAGTAATGTCCGAGAACCCAAAGCCAACTCTTAACGTTGCATTCGGTTCTCCTGGTGCTTGGCACAGCGCAGAATTTGGAATCAACAAAATCGCAGTTGCTAGCCCCAGAACGAAAAGTACCTGTTCGATACGCAATATCATGGCGTAACTCTCATACGCAGTTTAGGATTCGAAATCTTGGAGTTGTACCCGGCTCAATACTCGATTCTGAATAGTGTAGCGATCGAGCGGACGTTCTGCGAATTGACATTTTCTGTTAGCCGAGATGCCCGAGCATTCGGGTTGAAGTGAAGGATGGTCGGTGCATGGCACCGAATAAGCACGCTACTTGTGGAAATGCGATCGCTCAATGTGAAAGCTGACACTATACTACGGGCCCGTTGAAACGCTCCGGTATTGCTCGAAATAGGAATTTCCCCATGAGACTCTTCTTTAAGTTCGGTTTTTGTGGATGCTGTGCGTTGCTCGCTGGCAGTATCGATGCGTTCGGCCAGGATCAGCTTCCAACCAAGGATGGGGTTGGACATCGATTTGAATCGCCGCAATTCTCTCCTTACGCGGGGCGAAACTATCCGACGAAAGTGCTATGGGGAGATACCCATCTGCATACTGCGGTCTCCGTCGATGCCGGGACCATGTGCCGACTGGGCCAGGAAGACGCGTTTCGATTCGCTCGCGGAGAAGAGGTAACGTCAACGATCGGTGTTCGAGCGAAACTCTCGCGACCCCTCGATTTCTTGGTCATCTCCGATCACGCCGAAATGTACGGATTGATGCCACAGTTGCTCAGCGGTGATCGAGACATCCTCGAAACTGAAAAGGGCAGGCGTTGGTACCAAATGATTTCTGGGGGAAACCGAGACCAGATCTTCAGTGCCGCCATGGAAATCATCTCCACCCTGAAGGACAAGGAACCGCCGATCAAGAGTGAGAAACTCGTTCGCAAAGCATGGCAAAACTTCACCGCACTGGCAGACAAGTACAACGAGCCGGGACGGTTCACAGCCTTTATCGGATATGAATACACGACACGCGGCGGGAACAACCTACACCGAAACGTCGTTTTCCGAGGAGGCGCGAGCGAAGCCAATCGCACGCTCCCTTTCTCGCAGTACGACAGCCAGAATCCCGAGGACCTTTGGACGGCATTGGACAAGTTCCAAAAGGAGTCGGGCGCCGAGGTGTTGGCGATTCCGCACAATGGTAACCTGAGCAACGGACGCATGTTCTCGGTGTTGACCAACGACGGCAACCCGCTGACGCGCGAGATGGCGGAGCTTCGAGCTCGCATGGAACCGATCATCGAAGCCACGCAGATCAAGGGAGACAGTGAAACCCATCCGTTGCTCTCCCCCAACGATGAATTCGCGGATTACGAAACATGGGACAAGGCGAATCTCGATGGTTCCGAGCTGAAGAAAAAGGAAATGTTGCAGTACGAGTACACTCGATCCGCATTGCGACTCGGATTGCAGTTGGAAAAGAAACTAGGTGTAAACCCCTTCAAATTCGGGATGATTGGCAGCACTGACGCTCACACGGGGCTCAGTGCTGTCGAAGAAGACAATTTCTTCGGCAAGCACTCGGGGGTAGAACCGGAACCCGCGCGATGGGAGGATGAAGTCATTCGTTCTCCATTGGATCCGAACTTGACCGTCCGCGGATGGCAACAAGCCTCCTCCGGCTATGCCGCGGTTTGGGCCACCGAGAATACGCGTGAAGCCATCTTCGACGCCATGAAAAGAAAAGAGGTCTACGCCACAACCGGTTCGAGAATGTCGGTGCGGTTTTTCGGAGGTTGGGACTTTGCAAGCGAAGATGCCAACACCCGGCACCCCGCCGCCGTAGGATATGAAAAAGGGGTTCCGATGGGAGGGGATCTTACCAAAGCACCCGCTGGAAAAGGTCCAACATTTCTCGTCGGTGCTCTCAAGGATCCGTACGGAGGAAACCTCGATCGCATCCAAATCATCAAGGGTTGGCTCAATGCCGACGGCAGCACTGCGGAACGGGTGTACGATGTCGCGGTTTCGGGGGATCGCAAGATCGGGACGGACGGTCGCTGCAAGCAGGACGTCGGCAATACGGTCGACGTCAAGAATGCAACCTGGAAAAACACGATCGGCTCGCCCGAGTTGATCGCTGTTTGGAAAGATCCTGAGTTCGACAGCAAGCAGCTCGCGTTCTATTACGTGCGCGTGATCGAGATTCCGACGCCACGCTGGACCGCTTACGAAGCCTTGCGATTCAAATTGAAGCTTCCGCCGGAAGTCCCGATGACGACGCAAGAACGCGCGTATACATCACCCATTTGGTACACGCCGTAAAGACAGACAGAAATCCCACGACCAATAGCGGAACGGCGCGAGCCGTCCGGTGGGAAGTGTGGCAAACATTGCAACGTACAGAGCAGTTCAACCCGGATGCTCGCGCATCTCGGCTAACGCCTTGCGGTGAATGCATTGGTGAAAACGCCAGTTTCGATTATGATCCTCATGGGTTTTGAATCTGGATAAAACCGCTTGGATACGAAGTTGCCGACAAACGTACCCCATTCCTTGATATGGAAAGAAACAATGAAACAACCATTCGTTCGATGCTTTGCAATCACGACAATGATGATGTTGGGTTCGATCTCGTGGGCACAGCAATCCGTCACAACCGACGTCGGAACCATCGAAGTCGAGAAGACCAAAAAGTTCTTCAAGCAACATGGCTACTCGCCATACGCAGGTCGCAATTTCCCAGACCGTCCGCTTTGGGGTGAAATGCACTTGCACACTTCTTGGTCACCGGATGCCGTCGGAGGTGGAACTCGGGTCTCGCCCGAGGCGGCGTATCAATTGGCTCGCGGCCAAGAGATCGTTTCTTCGACCGGGCAACCCGTTCGACTCTCCCGACCTCTCGATTGGTTGGCAATCGCCGATCACTCCGATGCGCTCGGCGTGGTCTCGGATGTGATCGCTGGCAAACCGGAATTGATGACCGACCCGCAGCTGCGTCGATGGAACAAAATGTTCAATGCCGGCCAGGATCAAGCGATGGCGGCCGTCATGGAAATGATTACGGCTCAAGGGCAAGGGAAAGTTCCTGCGGCAATCAAGGATCCGGAAGTGTTCAAGGACGCTTGGAAACGATACACGGCGATCGCGGACAAATTCAATGATCCCGGCCACTTCAGTACCTTGATCGCCTACGAATGGACCTCCAATTACGGCGGTGGAAACAATCTGCACCGCAACGTGATCTTTCGAGACAATGCCGAGAAAGCACAGCAGATGCTTCCGCTGACGACCTTCCAGACCGAGAACCCCGAAGAACTCTGGAAATGGATGGAGCGATACGAAGAAAAGACAGGCGGAGACGTTCTCGCGATTCCTCACAACGGCAATCTCTCCAACGGACTCATGTTCGCCCTCGAAACCTTTGAAGGAAAGCCGCTTACCAAGGAATGGGCGGAAACGCGTAGCAAGTGGGAACGACTCTATGAAATTACGCAAGGCAAGGGAACCAGCGAACAGCACCCGTCCCTGTCACCCAGCGATGAGTTTGCGAAGTTTGAGATCTGGGACAAAGGGAACTTGAATGTCGTTCCCAAGAAACCCGGGATGTTGAATTACGAGTACGCCCGCGAAGCGTTCAAGCATGGTTTGGAACTCCAGCAGAAACTGGGGGTCAATCCGTTCAAGTTCGGTTTGGTGGGTGCGACCGATGCGCACACGGGGCTCACCGCAGCCGAAGAGAACAATTTCTTCGGCAAGTTTCCATCCTCGGAGCCCAGCGCGGAACGCGCGAATGAGGATGCATTCAATTTTGATGGGCGGATCGTCAAGGGATGGGAATTAGGTGCGTCGGGGTACACTGGCGTATGGGCGAGTGAAAATACGCGTGAAGCCATTTGGGATGCGTTGCATCGCAAAGAAACCTACGCGACCACCGGCCCTCGGATGGTGGTCCGATTCTTCGGCGGATTTGACTTCACCGCTGACGATGCCCAGAGCCGACAGCCTGCGGTGGCCGGTTACGAAAAAGGGGTACC
>JBILVV010000005.1:0-37048 GCA_044370255.1 Pirellula sp. | reverse complement strand
AGAGTGTCGAAGCGGATATCGGGACTCAAAGAATGAGCGCTCTGGCTTCGTCGGCTCTCGGTCCGAGATTTCCGTAGCGATGATAGTCGAATGAGATGCTCTGTTCGACTACATACCAGAGCAGTTCCAAGTACGAGGCTACGACGGGCGCATCGGCGATAAAGACGAAATTTTCATTGGCTGCTCGGCGTATCGGCTCGGGGACTCGTGACGGACAAGCGTAGCGCAAGCGGGGAACGACACCACTGCGCAATCCGTTTTCCAACTCCTGATCCGATTCATCGATAAATTCGATACGTCCGGCCCACGGCAATGTCAGTTGCTCCAGGGCATCGATCATCTGCGAATCAAAACGCGGATCAAATGACACGGTGGCACGGCATCCTGAAGCAACGGCGGCCGCACACCGTGCAACGATTTGCCAGGGTGTGTCCTCCGGATGCAGCCGAATCCAGATCGGTGTCACGGGCAGATACCGACGGCAATTGTCTTGACCGATCAACTTGAAATGGTCGTGCTCCACGAGGATTTCCTCACGAGCAAACCGATCATACTGGCTGAGGGCTGACCGCAGTTGATCGATGTCTTCGGCGCCACCTTGAGGATGTCCCAGGAGAAGTCGGCTCGAGCGATCCAATCGTTCCGAGAGTGTGGTAAGTACGGGCAGTTGTAGTTTCGCATCGCGGGTTGCGACCGCCGAGTTGGCGGGTGTGGATACTTTCATCAACATGGTCACGTAGTTTGGGCCCCCGGCCTTCGCCCCTGGACCAAACGCACTCTTACCCATCCCACCGAACGGTTGTCTGAGCACAATCGCGCCGGTCGTCGGTCGATTGATATACAGATTCCCAGCGCGGATTCGCTGTCTCCACTGCTGCTGTTCGCGATCGTCGAGCGATTCCAGGCCGCTGGTCAATCCATACCCCGTGGCATTGACGATATCGATCGCTTCGTCCAGTTTCCGATACGGGAGCACGCCGAGAACAGGTCCGAACAACTCGGTGCTGTGCGTGAAGTTGCGCGGAGTTACATTCCACTTGACCCCGGGTGTGTAAAGACAGGGGTTGTCTCCTAATTGTGTTGGCATCACGAGCCAATGTTCACCGTGTTCAAGTTCCTTGAGTCCTCGCAACAGGTCTCCGCTAGGTGGTCGAATGAGCGGTCCCATCTTGGTGGAAAGATCCCAAGCGGATCCGACCCGAAGGCTGGTCACTGCGTCGGTGAACTGTTCGCGGAATTCCTTGCTGTCGAATACTTCTTGTTCGAGGAGCAGGAGAGATGTCGCGCTGCACTTTTGTCCCGCGTGTGAGAACGCGCTATGAAGGACATTCTTAATCGCCAGATCGCGATCGCTTAGCCCGCTGACGATCGTCCCGTTCTTGCCCCCGGTCTCAGCCAGCAATTGCAGAGATGGATACGCATCCAGCATTTGCTTGGCGGTGTCGGTCCCACCAGTCAGGATAACGCGCGCCAGTTCGGGATGGCTGAGAAGATGTTTTCCAGCCAGTGCTCCGCTGCAAGGGATAAATTGAAGGGCTTCGCGAGGAACCCCCCCTCGCCAGAAGCATTGGCACATGATGTACGCGGGCAGAGTCGTGTCGGACGCTGGTTTCAAGATAACCGTATTGCCCGCTGCCAATGCAGACGCGATTCCACCGCATGGGATTGCGATCGGGAAGTTCCAAGGACTGATTACAACGACCGCACCAGCGGGCCGGACATCGATCGATCGATCTAGGTACAGGTCGAGCGCGCAGCGACCGTAGAACTCGACAAAGTCGATGGCTTCGCTCACCTCGGGATCGCTTTCAGAGATGGTTTTGCCTCCATCGGCCAGCGTAGCGCCGATCAAATCGCCGCGAGCTTGTCGCAGTTCCTGTGCAACATTCCGCAATATGCGATAGCGATCTGCGGGAGCGAGTCCTCGCCAACCGCTCGGATCTTTGACCGCGCAGTTCATCGCTTCTTGCAACTGCGAAGCGTCGGCGGGTCGAAATTTCGCTGCCACTACACCGGGTCTCGATGGATCCATCGAGGCGACTTCATCACCGCGTCCTTCGATCTCGCCGTTGCCGATCGAAAGCGGAACGTTGGTTGCATTCTGATCGCAGCGGGGTTGCCATCGCCCAATGATCTGCTTCGCCCATTGTGCGTTCGCGGGGATGGAGAAATCGGTGTCTGGTTCATTGGCGAATGCCTGCCAGCGGACGGCTTCGGCGGGTTGTGGGGGTGGTAGATTTCGATCTTGTTGACGCCGAGGCCGCACCGAAACATCGCCGATGCGTTGCACCGACTCCATGAAACCATTTTCGAGGCGTTGCCATGTCGAAGATCCTGGCTGGATACGGAAAGCATGTCGCAGAAAATTGTCGGGACCGGTGTTCTCATCGAGCCGTCGAATCAAGTAACCGATGGCATTGATGAATTCCTCGCGATGGCATGCGGGTGCATAGAGCAACATGCTGCGCGACAATTCGAACATCGCGCGGCGTTGATGATTGGCCATCCCTTCGAGCATCTCAAACTGAACCCGCTCCAACGACTGCGTTGCAACGGCTAGAACCATTCCATAGGCGAGGTCGAACAGATTATGCGATGCGATACCGAGATGGACCGCTTCGCTATGTTCAGGGCGCATACCGTAGCGAAGCATGCGTTTGTAGTTGGCATCGGTTTCGACCTTGGAGCGATACGGAGCTTGAGGCCAACCTCGCAGGGATGCCTCCACTCGCTCCATCTCCATGTTGGCTCCCTTCACAACGCGGATGGTGATCGGAGATCCGCCGTTCCGATAACGCTCGATGGCCCACTGGGTGATCGATTCCTGAACCAGAGAAGAGTCGGGAATATACGCCTGAAGAGCGATTCCACCTCGGACCTTCTCCAATCCCTTTCGGGACAGCGTTCGCATGAATATCTCGGAGGTCAGGTACAGATCGCGATACTCCTCCATATCCAGATAAACAAACTTCGGTACCGAAGTTCCATCGGGGCGAATAAAAGTCTCTTTGGCTGCAGCGCGATAAAGGAGTTCCAATCGATCCGATACCACGCGAATGGTATGCTCCCTCGCGAGTGGAGATATCTGAGAATAGAGCGTTGAGATCTTGATCGAAACGCATTCGATCTCGGGGAGTTGAAGCACCGCAAGATACCGCTCCAAACGACGGCGCGATTCTTCCTCGCCAAGAATGGCCTCTCCGAGGAAGTTCACGTTCATGCGAACCCCCTCCTGCGTTCGTTCTCGCAGGTGTCCGCACAATTTATCCCGTTCTGCAGGCAAGATGACGTTGGCGGTTTCCTTGCGCATCTTTTCCTTGACCATGGGAACCGCGACACCTGGCAGAAACTCGCCAAAGGACTGGAATCCTTTCAGGAGAGCCTGGTCGAACATGCTGAAGAATCGCGGGACTCCTTGGACATCGAGGATATGGACCATTTGATCGACGACTCGGCCGGGAGAGATGCTTCGGAAGCTTTGGTCGGTAATTTGCGTGAGGGTTGATTTGTCTTCTGGATGCTGGAGCATGCGATCGAGTTCTGCTTGTTGACGCCGCTCTTGCGGAGTCTGCAATTGCCCGGCTCGTTCCTGGAGAATGCGGGAGAGGGCCAATGCAGCTTCCACGAGTCGCGGGTCTTCGACCGACACTCCTGCCGTTCCGCTTACTCCGGAATCGAACAGGATCTCTCGAACGCGATCGACTCGCAGTGGGGTTCCAGAAAACGTTGTTCCGCTCATAGTTGCCGGTTCCTGCACTCAGAGATTTTCGAATCCGCCAATCGATTAATCGAGCCAATCGTTGTTCGCGAGTCGCTCAGGAACATACTGTTCGGTGACATAGCTGATATCGCGGCTGATGAGGGCTTCGACTTCCAGTTTGAAACCGTTGCTGATCATCTTGTTGATCTCTGCCTGCCAAGGCTTCTTGTCTCGGAACCAAGGATACTGCGCGATTTGCTTGGCTCGGTTGCGATCCTTGTCGTCCAGTTTGATGGTGACATTTTCCTTGAGTTGGCATCGCTCGAAGTCAAAGCTACGCAAGCCGATGAATTTCGCATCGGGAATCGCCATGCGCATGCTCTCAAATGCGAGATTGATCGAGCCCTGTTTGATGACGCTGTAGATGTAGTATCCCCAAGGGTCGTTGTCCAAGAGGCAGAATACGGGGAGTTTATGTTCGTTATGAAGTCGATGGAGCATGCGTCGAACGCCGCGCGATGGCTGGCCGGCGCCATGGGAAACGATGCACTGGTGTTTTTTCCAGAATCGGTCTTCGTTGAAGCGTTGCCAAACCGTTCCCTTTTCGACATGCAGGATGAATTTGGCTTCGCATTTTTTGATTTTGACGCGGTCCGGTTCGACGATGCTGGGGATGGGGTAGCCCGCGGCCCCCATGCGAGCGGCATCGAGTTCGTTTTCTCCGTCCACGATCACGATCGGACCGGCCAACGCTCCTTTGGGCTCGGCGTAGAGATGCAACTCTTCTCGCATCGCGCCGGTGATCACTTCCAGATCTTCGATGACCGTATCGGATTCCCCCTGGTCCTCGAAGGTGTTTTCCTTGGTTCCGTCGATGGCATGTTTGAGCATGTAGTACAAACCTCGGATGCTGGTCGATTTGCCTTGGCGAATCAACCGCGTGCAGCCGCTCCCGACCAAGAGTGTTTGCATATACGAACGGGCTTGGTTCAGGTTGAACAGTTCTCGCCGATTCGTTTTGCTCCCCATTTCGATCAATCGCCGTTTGCGATTAAAATGGCTGTTGGAAAGGGAGCGGGAGGGGACATCCAAGTATGGGTCCCGCCGTTTCTTGGCAACCTCGACGACGGAGCAGGCCAACTTTTCTAACTTGGCCATGGTATCGACGTCCTTACCCTTGATCGGAACTTCTTTTTCTTCTTCCTCGGTGCGACGAGCCCGCTTTGCCATAGATGTCCCCTTCCTGTGATGCTGAACTTCTCCTTTTGTACTGGTCTGTTCCGAACTTGCCTAGGACGCTGTCCGATCGGAATCTTAAGCCTTTTGCTACTACCCTCGGCTATGGGGCAGGAGAATCCCGAAGAACCTGCGGATGTCCCCAACCCCTGGATCGCGACGGCTCCCCCAGCCTTCGCACGGCTGATCGACAAGGGGCAAGTTCGAATTATCACCGATGACCAACGGCTGGCGTCTGCCGGAAAACAGGCATTGACCTTCTTTCGCTTTGATCTCGATTACCGATATCGATTCGAACTCACTCGGGTTCGTCCCGTGGCCGACGACCCTACGCTCGCTGAAGGAGATATCTTTGCTCGCGTTCGATTGACCAAACTGATAGGGGGGCACCAGGTGATACTAAAGAAGGAGTATCAGCCTGCGAAGCCTTGGGAATCGATGTTGCTACAGCATGAGTTCGACCATGTGTCGATAAGCACGGATCCGCGATTAAAAAAAATTGCCGAAGAAGTTTTGGTGCAACCGATTCGGTGTACGGTCCGATGGACCAAATCACATGGACTGCAGCAAGAGACCATCGACACAGCGATCAAGGAGGAAATGTCCGCCCGAATCTCCGAATTAGAGAGGCTTGTTCAAACCAATTATGATGCCCTCGATCGAGAAACCCGCGACGGGCAAGCGAACCTAGGAAAGCGCTTTAAGTTCTTTCAGGAACTGTACAGCACGCCATCGCTACGCAAATCCGAGTTCAAGTACCTGGACGCGATTCGTTCTTCAACGCAAGATAGCGCGAACAAGAACAAGGAAGTCCTCGAGCACTATTTATCTGTTGAATCTCCGTGACGTCTCCACCCTCCCTATCCGGAACCGCCTCCTGGTGTCCGGACAAGCACCGTGCGCGCATGGAACTGCTAGCCATGTGGCTATGTGGCGCTTCGTACTTCGTTCAATTCTTGGCGATGGCCTTTGCCTCATTTCCACTGCAAACGCATCTGCGCAAGCTGATCGATCCGTCATCGGCGAGCTTGATAGCGGGTCTCGTACCGATCGCTACATGTTCAGCCTATTTGATCTTTCGCCTCGCGGAATGGATGAGGTGGACTCATTTTCCACAACGAACGCTGGTGCTAACCGCTCTGCTGCTATCCCTGTTTCAACTTGTTCTGGGATGGCAGATCAATCGCCTCAGCGCTGGCGAGTCGATACTGGGCCCTGTCTTGGACACAGGTATCTGCATCCTCCTTATGGGTTGCGCGAATGCCAGTTGTATGATTCTGCTCAATCACATCGCAGTAGCGACTCTCAAGCAATTCGCATATGCCGTTCGAGCTGCCGGGACCGCAGGCTATATGGTCGCTGTCCTATTGATGGGGAGTATCTGGACCGATGCGGCAAGTATCGAACAGAGCCATCTATTCATCGCCAGCGGGATCAGCATCATTCACTGCACATTGGCACTGATCGGGGCGTGGTTTCTGGGAGATACGTTGCAAGACAAAGTTGGGCACTCAGCCACAAATGCAAGTATCGGAATCATCGGTCAACGTTCCGACGATCCGGATACTTCCGACCGGGACGCCACGAAGTCCTACTCGATTGATTCCATGGACACTGATACCCCTTCCGTACCGACTGCGTCTCCCGTGCGAGGCGAGACACTAACTTGGTGGGGGCTGTTGATCTTGGTCTGGATGGTTGCGATGTGCGAGATGGGTTATGCACTGTACTCGCATGAGTTCATGACGGAGCTTTATGGGACCCTCGGTTATTATTTGTTTGCAACCGGTTTGGCTCTTGAAATCGTTCTTCTGCTACTGGTTTCCAGAGCGGCTGCACTTAGAAGACATCTCCTCTTTCTCGGGCCACTGGGATGGATTCTATTGATGCTCGGAGGACTGCTTGCGATTGGAGGTATGCCCTCGTTCGGAGCACTCACGCTGGCGATGGCACTCAACTGCCCTTTTCAGATGTCGGTGAGCGAGCACGTGCACCGGATCGATGCTCGGGTTTTGGGTGTTGCGTCGGTCTCGCTCGCTCAAGCTCTGGGGTACATGTCCGCAGCAGGCTTGTCGGCACTGGTATCTCGCGAGGAAACAGGCCCACGCAATTTATGGCTTTGCATGATTCCCATAGGAGCGGTCGCGATGCTGCTATCGATTTGGAAAATGAGGCGTATGCAAGCGAATCAAAAACTGCTCGCGAACCAAGAATAAATCGTTTAGGCTGGGACTTAGCGCTACGCTTCAAGCCATCAAGAGATCGGTTCTAATTGGCAATCGTCCAATGCGACGCTGGCTCCGCGACCCATGTATCGGACTGCAATCAAAAGACGGATTTCGTTTTCGCGTCGCAGGACCGTCCCCTCGAACCCCTTGAACACTCCGCTGCGAACTCGAACCTTCTGGCCTGGCTCGAGCCTCAATTCCGGTGCCAAGGGCGCGTCGGTCAAGATCAGATCATGAATCTGTCGCAGGTCGGTGATCAGTTCCTCGGGGCGTGCCACAGGCAACCAACGTGAAACCGAACCTGTCGACACCGCGTTGTAGCGGGCCATCTCGTCTCCGCAGACGAAGACGTAGTTGGGAAACAACGGTTCGTAGCTGGTTCGAATACGGCCCGCCGGCGACCGAAAACGCCGCGAGATCGTCGGGCCATAGTAAGGGATCTGAAGCTCCGTCAACTGCCGCATAAGCTTCTTCTCGAACCGTGGCATCGTATACATCGCCCACCACGGCTGATTTCCCTGTTCAAGAAAATCAGGGGACAAGAGGTTATCGGGCCAAATATCCGGCTCTTGATTGAGTATCGGCATAAGTATTTATCAACCCGAAAAGCGTACATCTCTGTCCAAAACCATCCTACGCCACTGTTCCGAACCGGTAAACGAGAAATTTCTTCCTAACCCCGTCCTGCGAGGGATTTCCAGGGGTGGCTGCGTTTAACCGGGAGCTCTTCACCAGACCCTATCTTCGATACCAACCGCACGGACCGAATAGGTGGATTCCTGTGAATCGGATTAGAGATAGCTATTTACGCGGCCATGAATCCATCTAGCAGCCACGCTAACCAAATCGATACAGTAGCGACCTGACAGTAGCGTTCTGTCCGCACCACAGTGCTTTCGCAAAGTGAATCGCGAAGATGAAAAAACCCCTCCTCCTTGGATTCCTGCTCGTAACGGTTATGTCCCTTGGGGGATGCCAGAGCTCTCGTTACGCCGAACGTTTCGGCTTCGGCACGATGGACAAGCAAAAAGCGAGAGCCGCCGACTTCGATCCCTATCCGCTGAACGACATCGGCCCGGAAGTTCTCGGGGCGCGTCCTCGCGGATTCTTTGACCCGATTCCAGAGCCAAAACGAGCCGAGTTGCAGGCACAGCGCAATCCTTGGAACGGCTACCCGCAGAGATAGTGCAGAGGAGACGTTGTCTACGGCATCGGCTCGCAAGTCGCGCTTTTCGATGTACTCACAACCCGAAACGTAAGTGGGGGGTGGATTTACGTCGCTTGCGACGTCTTCCCTCGTGCGTCCCTCGCTCATGCGTCGGGTTGTGATAATCCCAACAGCATCTCTCGTGCTTGATTAGCGGAATGAGCAGCTGCCTCAGGGGTCTCATCGAGCACTGTGATGTGCCCCATCTTTCGTCCAGGCCGTGGCTCATGTTTACCATACAGGTGCAGATACGTCCTACCACGTTCGAGCACTCGATCGAAGCGAGGAGTATTATCGCCCCAGATATCTCCCAAGAGATTGACCATGGCGGCTGGTTGAATCAGATCGGTGGATCCGAGTGGCAAATTGCAGATCGCTCGAACCTGTTGCTCGAATTGGCTTGTTCGATGGGCCTCAATCGTCAGATGTCCTGAGTTGTGAGGGCGTGGCGCCATTTCATTGATCATTAGATTGCTATGCGCATCGACAAAAAATTCCACGCATAGAATTCCTTCCAACCGCAACGACTCCGCGACTCCTCTCGCGATGTCCTGGGCGGAAACGGCGACATGCTGCAGATTCCGACTGGCTGGACACGTGGTGATGTCCAAGATGTGATGGACATGTTTGTTGGTAAACATCGGATACGTTTCAACCTGTCCATCCGGGTTGCGAGCCACAATTACGGACACTTCGGCTTGATAAGTGATCCATTTCTCCGCGATGACGGATTCCGGTCCGAGTTGCTCCAGAGCATTATTCGCTTCCGCGAGAGAGTTTGCTTTGCGTTGGCCTTTCCCGTCATACCCCCACTTGGACGTTTTCAAAACGAGCGGCCACCCGAGTTGTTCTGCCGCAATGATCAGATCCTGTAGACTGAGGATTTCGTAAAAGGGAGTGACGGGGAACCCGAGGGTGCGGAGCGTTTGCTTCTCGCGGATTCGATGCTGAGCGATCGAGAGAATCTCCACGCTCGGCCGGATCACTGTCCACTCAGCTGCGAGTTGTACGGCCTCCAAATGGATGTTCTCAAATTCCAGGGTTACCACATCGACTTGCTGCGCGAATTCTTTGACGGCCTTGGGATCGAGGTAATCTCCCCGAACCGTAACGTCTGCGGACTGCGATGCCGGGCTATTCGCCTCGTCGGTGAATACCACAACGTGATACCCGAGCCGCTGCGCGGCATGCGTGAACATGCGCCCCAGTTGCCCACCGCCGAAAACACCCAAGCGAGCGCCCGGCAAAATGCGATTGTGCAGTTTGCTCATGAATCAATGCACTTTTCGGCGATCCGCTTTCGGGCATCCCGCGCTTTCGGGCATCCTGTGCTTTTAGTCATTCCCGTTTTGGAGGTCCGCATCTGCCAATACTTTCTCGGTCTGTTTCTGGATGAATTCATCGAGTTTGATGGAGAGTGAAGGGTCTTGCAAAGCGAGGATACGTACCGCCAACAATCCCGCATTCTTGGCCCCCGCAGGACCGATCGCGAGCGTTCCTACCGGAATTCCTCCCGGCATCTGAACGATACTGAGCAATGAATCAAGACCAGACAAATGACGGCTCGATACGGGCACCCCTAACACGGGGAGCGACGTACACGAAGCGACCATTCCGGGCAGATGGGCTGCTCCGCCAGCCCCTGCGATCAAGACTTTCAGTCCACGATCCGCGGCGGCGCTTGCGTACTGCACCATCCAATGCGGCGTACGATGAGCCGAAACCACACGCGCTTCATACTTCACTCCAAACTCATCGAGAATGCTACAGGCTTCTCGCATGGTTTCCCAGTCCGATTGGGAGCCCATCACCACCCCTACGCGTGCCTCGGTAGGTTGTAGTAACTGTTCCACTTCCTTCATCCCAACCTCCCGGCGTAGCGTGTTCTCCAAGGCTCAGTGCTTCGAACGGCAGCATCATGGCGATACAGGCATCTTTGTTCAAGCCGCATCGAGCGGAAAATAACGCCTTTTGAGCAAGCCCGCATCAACCCTCATCGCCAGAAATCATAGAAGGGCCGGAACCGAGCGTTTTTTCGTAGTGTCCATCCCCGGTTTTCACGTACTTGGTGAATCCATGCTTGGCCAGTTTGTCATCACTAATCGACTTGCCCATCGCATGGTCGGACCAAAATCCACCGATCGCGGTCCTAGCGGGAATCCTCCGAACGGGGAGCCCACTGTCGGGATGCTGAGTCAGGGGGGGATCGGACATGCGTTGGAAAACCTCAAACGTCTCGCCGTCAACGCCGTCGTCTCGCATCACTTCGTAAACGTAAATAGGCATAAAGCGTCTCGAATTCGATGAATCTCTAAACATTGCGATCGTTGATTTCATCGCAAGAGCAATCTCTGATGCACTTCTACCTCTAGCACCATTATATCTCTCGATTCCGATCAGGAGGAGTTCCCGTCAATCTTGCGAATCGGAACGTATCCGCTCTTCTATCCGCCCATCCGGATAAGCGGTTAAATCCAACAGGGTGTCGCCGATCCGAATTCCACGGACCGTGAGGGATGGCCAAGGGGTCGGGAGTCGCGGTCGTACGCGATAACCATCGTTCGTCGGCTCAAAGCCAAGAAACCCGTACAGCATGATTTGCGGGACCAGGACGCTCTCGAGAAACTCTTGATCCAGTCCGAGGCCGCCCGGAGGACCGCCCCCCTGCAAAAGTCCTCGCCCCGGTTTAGCGTAATAGGCTCGATAACCTCCTTCGGCCTCCACTTCGCGAAACCAAGTTAGTATCTGCTGCAGTCGCGACCAAGCATCGTCGGGGCCATTGACCTCGAGTCTCGCCATTAAATCGAAATAGCTGAAACCCAAAACGGCACCACCATCCTGCACCTGATCTCCCCACGCAATGGACTCTGGGTTGGACCAAACCCATACGTATGTTTCAACGTTGCGTTTGGTCGTCGCACGGGGTGCGAAACGCCACCGATAAATGTCGTTGCCGGTTGAGGTGTCTCCGTCGATCAATCGCTTCCCATCGATCCATTCCATGATGGAACGCGATTGAGACTCCGATGCCAGACCGTAGTGGATCGCTTCGAGGTTGACAAACGTAAAGCCGTAATCGACTCGCCTACCTTCCCGATCGATCCAGCCGGCGAAGCGTCCCTTTGACTCGTCCCAAAATCGATGCTGAAAATCCTCTCGGATCGATGATGCTAGCTGCGAGGCATCTTCTTTCGAAACCCAATGCAGTGAATTGCCTGTCGTTGCATTCGCGTTCAACCCAAGTGCTTCGGACGCTGATTCCAGCCTCGTGTAACATTTCAACGCGTCATAGAGATACATGGTAGCAATCGCATCGTGAGCCCCGAACGGCAAGAGATCCCAGTAATTGTTTCCTACCCCAATCCCGGGCCGAAGCGACTTGCGGCCAGCAGCATCGAACACCAGTCCGCTACGACCGTCGTGCCCAACCCACGGTACGACGACATGATTTTGTGCCACAACATCGAACTCATCGAGCGCATATCGCAGGGCCACGCGAACTCGGGGCATACTGCGTTTGAGGAACTCGGTGTCCTTGGTCCAAAAGTAGGTGTCGGCACACGCGCGAATGAAGAGTGCATTGGTGATGGGATGTCGCGTATCGATGGCGCTTATCAGTGACTTGAACTTGAGTTCGGCTCCCTGGGCTCCTCGCAGACCGATGCGAATGCGCTGCAACCGCCCCGCATAGTCTGATTGTTTGTAGGTTGGAATATCCGAGTAAGTGAGTCCGGGGCCGCGTGGAACCTCAACAACCATCGACTGTTCCGGACTCCATTGGTTTTCGCCAACGCGTTGCCATTGCAGCGTGCACTGGGCGCTCTCGGGCAACCCCTCCGACCCCCATTCGAGCGTCAGGAACGGCGCGACCAACGTGTCGCAATTGAATGCGGGAGTTGTTATCGCCATCTCATCAGAGGAAATACGCAATCTCAAGCCATCGACCGGAGTGATGCCGAGCGTCTCTGCTCCCGTGATTTCCCAACCATCCACCGATGACAAGGGTTGCAACCTAAAATTTTGGATCGCCCAAACATCATGCAGCGTAGAAAAATGAAATCCGAAACCACCACTTTGTTGCCAAGCGGGAAACGGCCAACCATCACTGTGTGCCATGCCTCGATGCTGTTGCATGGCCACATATCCTTCGCGGTCGATGCGGCGTTTGGACAATGAGTCGAGGTACTGCCGACGTTTTTTCTGCGAGACCCAAAGCGTCGCGTGCGGTAGCCAGCCATCCCAAAGTGTGCAATCACTGAATGCTCTGTCGTGGTGTTTGGCATGCAATGCGTTGAGAGCCTGCATATCGGTTTCAAAGCCCGGCACCAAAAACTCCGGAAAGGATTGCGCTCGCAGTTCGGAATTGGCGATTGCTACCGTAGCCATCAGTAGGATGGCGCGGCTCAGAATCAAAGGCTGCCTCATCAGTTTTTCCTAAGTAAGGGAAGGGATCGCCCCATCGATCATCGGTTTTCTCCGAGAAACCGGACACCGGCAAGCCGTAATCTTGACTTTGGTGGGCCGAGGATGCATAACAAAGATTCGCCAGTCGCCTGCGCACGGTTGCGAATTCGATTGGTCCCCACCTCCACACCCCATCCCCCTCGATGGATGCAAGAACTCAACGGATGCAAGAATGAGTCTTGGTGCTTGCTTTCAACAATCTCCTATGCTTCGCACCATCACCTTGGTGGTGCTTTGTGGTTTTCTTTCGCAATCGCTCTTCGCCCAGACCGATGGTTCGGCTCAAAACGTACCGACCGTCGGTTGGTCGGGTTTGTCAGATCGCATCGATGCGATTCTCGAAGAGGACCCGCAGTGGATGATGGGAGAAAAGCTTCCCGATGGTTTGCTGCTCAGGCGACTGTCGCTGGACTTACGCAATGTCGTGCCGACCCAAGAGGAGGTCGATGCCTTTTTGGCGGACAACGGAGAGAATCGATGGTCCCGGTGGATCGAGCGATTCCAAAAAGATCCCCTGTCATCGGAACGGTTGGTGGATTGGTATGACAAGACCTTGATGCAGCGGCGTCCGTTCCAGCACACGGATCGCGGTGCGTGGTTGCAAATGCTTCGCAAGGCAGTCGATGACCGGACCAGCCTCGACACGATGATGCGTTCGATCGTCACAAGCGCTTGGTGGAATCGCTCACAACGGTCCGAGCAACGATTCTTTCTCGATCGAGGAGGCGACCCGCATGCGATCGCTCGCGATGTCGGCAGAATTTTATTCGGTCGCGATATGCAGTGCGCTCAATGCCATGACCACCCGCAAATCGATGACTATCTTCAGATCGATTATCACGGTCTGCTCGCGTTTGTTTCCGCGAGCTCTTTGGCAGAAGGAACGACCAAAGACGACAAGGGTGCCGACCAAAAGGTACAGCTTTATGTAGAGCGTGCAGCAGGGGACGCACCGTTTGAGTCGGTCTTCGATAAAGGGATCAAGTTTCGCACGGCGACCCGTATACCCGGGCAGGTCGAACAATTGGAACCCTATCTCGCGCCTGATCAACGCTATCAACCGCAGCCGAAACCGGAAACCTTTGGAGGAATCGGAGCCCCTCCCATCTCGAGTCGTCGTGAAGCCCTGGCATCCCATCTGAACGGCGGCAATCGAGCATTCGCGGAGAACTGGGCCAATCGTTTATGGGCTCTGATGTTCGGACGAGGAGTGGTCCATCCGCTCGACATGCATCACAGTGACAATCCCCCCTCCAACCCAAGGCTACTGGCAACCATCACCGATGCATTGATTGCTTCTCAGTTCGATGTCTCCGCTATCCTTGCGGAACTCGCAAAAACGAGAGCATATCAACGTGGGCATCGATCACCCGTGGAAAACCAGAGTGATGCCCAATCGGTCTTAAACGCCCCTCCCGACCAGGTTACACAATGGTCGGAGTTTCTGAAGTCACGAGCCTCCGTGGCAAAAGCCGAACAGACTCGACTTGCCGATCTACAGACTGCGAAACATGCTGCCATGGACCAAGCTCGAACCGCATGGCGAACCGTTCAGCAGGAGCGGATGGTTGTGCGAGGTGAACTGGATGCTGCCGAAGGTGCCTTCAACGAAGCCCAAAAGAAAGTGGCGGAAGCTCAGAAGGTGCTCGATCAAGCGATCGCTGGTGAGAAGGCGACAGCCAGCAAAATAACACTCTTGGAGGAAGCTGCCCAAAAGCTCGAGCAAGCGAAAAACAGTCCGGAGGATCCTGAACTCGGGCCCGCGATCGCTGCAGCCAAAGCGAGGGCCGAGCAAATGAAAACGGCACTGCCCGCTCAACAGCAAGCCGTCGCCACCGCGACCACCAATCGCGATGCAACGATTGCTACTCGAGAAGGGGAACGGGTGAAATGGCAAGCAGTTGTCGACAAACTCGCTCCGATCGAGCAGCGCCTGCTCGAAGCTGATCGCGTCATGGTCCAAGCTCGCAAGGAGCATGATGCGGTTCGATCCGAAGCCAATATCCAATCGCAACGAGCGATTCAGGCAGAACGATTCCAGCGGTGGTTCGATCTCTCATCCGAGATCGCAGCTAAGCGAACACAACGAAAGAATTTGGACCAACAAGTTGTCGAAGGAACCGCGACGCTCGCTTCCTATCAAACACTCGTAGACAACGCCCAACAAGTCGTCCTCACCGAACAAACCAAGTTGAAGCAGCACGATGAGCAGATCGCCGTTGTGGCAACCGAAGCCGCTGCAGTGGAAGCCCAAGTCTTGCAATTGCAAGCCGCTCGAAAAGCTCTTGCTGATTCCGCATCCCTTGTGACCGATGCTTCGGCGTTTGCCGCTGCGACCGCCGAACTGGATCGCGCGAATGAAGCGAGAACCGTCAAACTAACTGAAGTAAAAACGAAAATGAACGGCATGGCCGAACAGCGGGTGACGATGGTGGCCGCGGTCGATGCAGCAACCGCGAACCGCGATCAGGCTATGGCCAAGCGGAATGAGTTCGACACTCAACTGAAAACAATGATTGCACAACGTGATCAGTTTATTACTGAGCTTGATGATCAGATCAAGCAATGCGATGAGTTGCGATCCACGGTGAGCGCCGATCGCCAGAATCAGCATGCGGCCGCAACGGAACGGCCATTAAGCCCCGAGCAACTCGCCCTGTCGATTCTTCGATCAACCAACGTCTTGAGCAACTACATAGCGAATGAACACACCGAGTTGAACAAGCAAGGGGAGTTGCCCACCGATGCAAACGATGCCCAGAAGATAGAGCGAGAGAAGCGCGCCGTTCGAGGCGCCATCGATAAACTCCGTGGCAATATTGATATCTTCTCGAATTTGTACTCTTCCGGCGTTGGGCAGACCAGCGATGAGTTTTTCGCTTCCCCCGATCAAGCGTTGTATTTCGCAAACGGGGGGGCTGTACACTCGTGGGCCGGTCCAAATGGTTCTAATGTCTCAAGCCGAGTGCTCCAGGCGACCGATCCGCTGTTAGGTGCGAAGCAGTTGTATATCGCCCTGTTGTCTCGAGAGCCCAGCGCAATCGAGCAGCAGTTCATTGTCGAACAATTAGCCAGTGCAGGGGATTCGCGTCCTGCCGTAATTCAACAGTTGGTATGGAGCATCTTGGCGGGAGCCGAGTATCGCTTGTATCCATAAGGGAGAAATGCAAATGCGTTACGCAAACTATGCATGTGGTTCGATGGAGCATCGGCTCAGCCGGCGTCGGTTCCTGCAACAAGCAACGACAACGGCCGCGGCTGGTTCCGCAGTCATCGGTGGGTTGGGAACACTTGCAAGTGGCACCGCTGCGGCGGAACTGAAACGCAATGACATGCGGATCGTGATCTTCAATATGCACGGTGGCTTGAGCCAACTCGAGTCTTGGGATCCGAAACCTGGCGCTCGTACCGGCGGTCCCTTCCGCGCGATACCGACCACCGTGCCCGGTATTCACATTTGCGAGTTGCTCCCGAAGACTGCTCAGCAAATGCACCATCTGTGCCTGCTACGCGGCGTCAACACAGCCGAAGATGACCACGGCAAGGGAGCCTACATGATGATGACCGGTCGTCGTCAGACTCCATCGGCGGAGTATCCGCAGATCGGAGCGGTTGCCGCGAAAATGTTACATGATGACAATATCGGTCTCCCAGGACATATCATCGTGACGCCAGGCGGTGGCGGTGGACGTGGCAATGAAGCCGCCTACCTTGGGCCGAAGTTCGCCAGTATCCACCTAGGAGGTGACAAGCCCCCGCAACATTCGGTTAAGCCCGATGGATTCAGCGAAGATGCGGAACGACGCCGACATGAGTTCCGTCGACGGATCAATCAGGAATTTCTTTCGCAGCGACGGACCGCGATCACCGATGCCTATACCCATAGCTACGAACAAGCACTTCGATTGATGGAACGTCGCGATGTGTTCGATGTCTCCAAGGAACCTGACAAAGATCAACAGCGTTATGGCACCCACGATCTGGGACGCCAGTGCCTGATGGCTCGAAGATTGCTCGAGAACGGCGTTTCGTTCGTACAAGTCACCCACTCCAACTACGATACGCACAACGATAACTTCAACTTCCACATCGAGCAGGTCGGAGAGTTCGACATGGCATTCTCGACCTTCGTTGCCGATTTGTTCGAGCGAGGATTGCTCGACAAAACACTCGTTGTTGTGATGAGCGAGTTCGGTCGCACCCCAAATATCAACTTGTACTACGGACGCGATCACTGGTCCAAGGCATGGTCGATTGTCATGGCGGGTGGCAAAGTGGCTCGCGGAGCAGCCTTCGGAAAAACCAACGACGAAGGGACCGAAGTCGTTGATGGACAAGTCGATCACGGACAGATCTTCCATACCTATCTTCGCGCTGCCGGAATCGATTCGAGTCAATCTCTCGTCGTCGATGGCCGCGAAGTCCCGATGGCCGACCCCGCTGCTGAACCGATTTGGAAGATCTTGACGTAATGGCAACGCCGGTCGAACTCGATATTCAGAAGACGCGTGTTGCACATCAATGGAAGCACGACTCGCCTTTGATTGCATGTCGTATCTCTCCCACCGGTGCTCAGTGCGTTTCCACTGCCCAAGATTTTTCGATTCAACGATGGGCTATCCCCGCCGGAGAGCGAACCGTTCTCAAGGGCCATGAAAGCTGGGTTCATACCCTGACTTATTCGGCCGATGGATCCATGCTGATCAGCGGAGGTTGCGAGGGGAAATTGATTTGGTGGCCGATACTCGACGGCGAACCCAAACCGATTCGTGTCATCGAAGCCCACTCCGGTTGGATTCGCGGAGTGGAGAGATCAAGCGATGGTAAAACGCTCGTGTCCGTAGGCAACGACCGCATGATCCGTCTATGGAGCATTGAGACGGGCGAGAAAATCGCAGAGTGGCCAGCTCATGAACGACACATCTACAGCGCGGCGTTTCATCCCGATGGAGTTCATCTTGCGACGGGCGATTTGCTCGGCAAGATTCATGTTTGGAATCTATCGGACCGTTCTCTTGTTCGTACGCTCGATGGTTCAACACTCTATTCACCCAACAAAGGGCAGGCAGCAGAATTCGGCGGCGTCCGAACGATGGCGATTAACTCGGCAGGGACGGAACTGATTGCCGCAGGAACTCACAAGGGAAGCAATCCGTTCGGCGCGGTGCACGAACCCTTGTTGCTCCGCTTCGGCTGGAGCGACGGAGCGTTGCTCAAGTCCCATGTGTCGGATGGAATCCCCGGTGGCCTTCTTTACCGAACGTGTTGCTTAACAGGGGATGTCGCGGCCGCAGTGTCCGGCGGATCTTCGGGTGGGATTCTGTTGTACTATGGAAAAGATCAGGAGAAGGAACTGCATCGCTTCGGATTGCCAAGCCTAGCCCGCGACATGGACGCGAATCTTGCAAGTGGATTGGTCGTCACAGCGCATTACGATCACCATATTCGCGTCTGTGC
Source organism: Pirellula sp. (assembly GCA_044370255.1). GTDB lineage: Bacteria > Planctomycetota > Planctomycetia > Pirellulales > Pirellulaceae > JBKCUI01. The sequence continues at coordinate 18,756 of JBILVV010000005.1, read as the reverse complement.
TCTCTTTGCAGCTTAAACAATACGGCTGTCTAAACGACGACAGCCAAAGCAAAGACGCATCCGTAGCAAACAGCCGTCAGTGAAATCATCTGCTTGTTTCGCTGAGGAATGCAGCAACCGCAGTGAAGCCGTGAACCAAGTTGTGATGATTCACCGGCCCAAACTCACCTGCCGCAAAAAAACCCGTGCACGGCATTTTCGGGAAATACTGTTCGACGATAGAGGCATCGTGATTGGCGGTTGGAAACATGTTTGAACCTCGGCCATTGCAACTGAATAACATTCCAGCCTTGGGTTGCATATCACTTTTCGCAGCCATCGCCATCAATTGCTTCAAATCACCATCGGCGGCATCTGCATCGCGTAGATGAAAGCGAACGGTTTGGCCAACTTGAAATCGACCTGCGACCGAAATCGACTTCGAATCCTGATCGATGCTGGTGATGTTGCGGATCAAGAATTCGCCGTGTGAGAAAGATTCGGAGTACTCCGAGATCGCGTGCCCGATGAGCAACAATCGCATCGCCATGGCCTGTTCATGCGTTGGCAGTTGTTGAAACGTTTGACGCAATCGATCGAGCGCAGGCTTACCGCCAAGGCTCAGGATCGAATGTCCCTCCATCTCCGTGATCAGCATCGGTTCGCCAATCGGCCGACAGCCTTGACTGACCAGAGTTGACCATCGTAACTCTGGAGGCATGATCAAAGCGATCGCACCATGTCGATACGTCTGTTCGTTGAGGAACATCGTCGTGGGCTTCGACCACGGCGTATGGCTGAGATTGCCTCCGAAAACCGGCACAGGGTTCTCCCTGTCGGATGCCATGTCCTGCAAGGATTCGTACAGCATGTCTGCGGAAAAGGTTTGAGGACAAGCAACAGTGAGCAATCCATCGCAAGCTCTTGCGTTGCGATGCACATCGTCATCGATTCCAAAGACGCTCCATCCATCCGGAGTTTTCTCGCACTCCATGTGGAAGCCGCGAGGGAGTTCGGACAACCCGCGAATCATCAATACGCTCGCACTGGCCCGGTTCTCGATCTCTCGCCCCATTCCTATCAAACTATCGGCGACTCCGCCAAACACGTTCGCCTTGGGACAAGAGCGTCGGACATTGTCGAGGAGCGTTCCCGCACGATCGTCTCCGTCGGACCCATGAACGAAGACTGTGAGGAACTGGGGTTCCCCATTGAGTTGATCGCGAGCCTCCTGGATCGCGTTGCCGAGCGCCATCATGACCGAATCGTGCTGTTGAATAGAAGAACTTGCCTGCATGCCGATCAGCCGAGTTACGTGGATGGGCGCGGAGTGATGTTCGAAAAGATTGTCGTCATGTCACGGTCGAACTGGCCGCGAGTGAGAACCTCATCGATTCCGAGTACTGTCGCCTGCTGCAATCGTTCGACATCCACGTGTGGACCGTAGGCCAGTTGCTTGGCATCAGGAAATCGCTCTCGCATCGCAGCGGTAGTTGCCGGCAGATCGATCCCTGCGAACGATAGATCAAAAACGATCATCAATGGCTCGCGATCGGCCAATCGACTTGGGAGCGATTCCAAACTGCGAGCAACCATCAATTCGCCCCCCGCGTTTCGAACGGCTGCAGCAATTCGAGACTGGAACAGAAGATCGTTGGTAAACAAGACGATGGTCATACTGCGCTTGGCCCTCGAATATCGCCGTCCATATTGATGACTTCCTCTGCGGGGAGAATGAAGATTTTACCGTCGCCGATACTTCCTTCAGCGCCTGACTTAGCGATCGAACTGAGAACTTCGATGGTCTTTTCGAGAAAATCATCGTTGACGCAGATCTCGAGCATCACTTTGCGCAGCAGGTCGATGCGATACTCGACTCCGTGGTAGAGCGCGGAGTGACCTCGCTGACGACCGTAACCTTCGGCATCCAAGACGGTCATGCGAGTCACTCCGATTCCTCGAAGTGCCTCGCGAACGGCTTGCAGTTTTCCTGGCTGGATCACCGCCATCAGCATTTTCATGGTCGATCGAATCGCGAGAGCGACTCGTCCCGAGGAGAGATACGGGTCAGTCTTCCGAAGAAGCGATGTCGTAGGAAGAGACCGTTAACCCCGAGTTCAAATCAACGGCTGCCTCGGCATACGATTCATCGGTTTCCCAGATTCTCACTCGGGTCGCAACCCCTCCAGTCCCTTCGAGCAACTTGGGGCAGACCTCTTCGAGCAGGTATCGGGCCATGTTCTCGGCCGTTGGGTTGTACGGGAGGATGTAAAGTCGGCACGGCTCCACCATTCTCAAAGCGTTGATCGCGTTCTCGTCTTGGGAGTTGACGAGGAAACTGTGGTCCCAATGGGCATCGAGCCATCCCTTGCAACGGGCTTTCAGATCGGCAAAGTCCATAACTCGTCCGACCGAATCCTGCGAATCTCCGGATACAAAAAAGTCGGCTACGTAATTGTGACCGTGGAAGTTTTCGCATTTTCCGCCATGTTTGTACAAACGATGGCCAGCACAAAATTTGATGCGGCGCATGATCGTTAGGTTCATATCGTCAGTTCCCTTGGGGCTGTTTGGGTTCCGTAGGCAATGCCTTTGGTTGCGGTTCGTCGAGCGCCTTGGAATCGGTTGCCTTCAATTTTGGATTGTTGCGATGACGCTCCGCATCGCGACGAGTTTTCTTTGCCAGATTCGCTTCGATGGCAGCTTGGAGATCGACACCGGTTTGATTGGCAAGGCAGACGATCACAAACAGGATGTCCGCCAACTCGTCAGGAAGATTGTAGGAGGCTTCGTCGTTTTTAAAGCTCTGATCCCCAAAACTTCGGGCGAAAATACGAGCAAGCTCGCCGACTTCTTCCATGAGAATGGCCAAGTTGGTCATCTCCGAGAAATATCGGACTCCAACATCGCGGATCCAAGCATCGACGGAGGCCTGGAGTTCTCGGATCGAAAGATCGGGTTCGGAGGGTTGTGTCATACCCGGGAACTATACTCAGACTCGGTGAATCTGAGATGAGCAGAATCTGCCATGATGCAACCTCAACCTCAACAGCCTCGGGACGTCGCGCCCGCTTCTAAAGGACGCCGATCGGCCGTCGATTCGTTGGCCCAATGGAAATCGGTGACGTCGGCCTGCTCCATCTGCCAGGTAAAAAATGCAGGCTGTTCGTCGATCACAGTTGGAAAATCGACGATCCCGTCATGGGCAGACCGGAGAATCACACCGAGCCGTTCCAACTCGCTGATGTACTGGTCCAAATTGGCTGCGTCTTCCTTTAGATCATTCTGGATCGAAATAATCTCTTGATCGTAGACCTGGAAACGGGACTTGCCTTGGTGATTGCGGAGCATGCGTCGCAGATTCGAACGACGCTCGGTCAGTTCGCGATGCGATAGGGATATATCAGCGACGATCAGGCGCAACAGCGGAAGCATCGAGCGTGCTTGCTCGATCGAGAACACCGTTTGCGGACTGCTGTAGGGTGACATCGACTTCGGGTGCGGTTGGAGTAAGGTTTCGACTGCCTGACGATACCGACAACTTGAGCTTTCGAAAAGTTCACTTTCCTGGGATATCCATCGCAGAAATTCGTTCCTTCAGGTCTCCTAATAGTATTCTTACTCGAATATGAACACCTTCAACCGCGACCTTGGGTTCGGACTCGGAATTCCCCAAGTTCTCATAGTTTTTTGCAGGTTTCAGCGGTTTGCGAACCCGGGGAAGGAGGGCCCTTGGGAAAGAATTCCAAAGGAAAAATCTTCGCAAACCAGATCGATCAGTTCGGCATCGATCGATTCGACGCGCCGTTCTGCACCCACAGCCAAGGCAATTTCCGCCAATTGAAACATCCGTTTGGGTATTCCCTCCCCCAGTTCATGGATCCGAGTGATCCCTTGAGCAGAGAAAATGTCATCCCGATTGCCGAGGTTAGCTACTTGTGATTCGATGTATTCCGCGGTCAGACCCAGATCCCATGCCGGTAGGTCAACTCGGACGTCGCATTCCTCTAAAATCCTTCGGGGAATTTCAACTAGCAGAGACTCATCGACAGCCAGCAGGGCAGACCAATTCCCCGGTCTTCGCAGGATGATTCCCAGGGTTTGAAAGACATCCTCGCCAACCTCATCGGCGTTATCAACAAACAGGATCGGCTGCCTGCCGACTGCGTTGTTGGCGACGATCAGTTCATCAATCTCGTGGAGTGTTCGGCCGAGAGATGGGTCTTGAACAAATCGATCGAGACCGGGGTCGCCCCAGAGAGCATCGCGAAAACGTCTGGCAAGCAAATCCGGGGTTGTGCCAGCCATATCGACCAACCCAGGAAGATGTTTCGGAAATCGGGAACTTCTACCAATAAAGTAGCGAATAAAGGAGCTTTTTCCGACCCCATGAGGACCGAACAAAAGTCCCAACCGCCGACTATGCTGCACCAAGAACTCGACGCGAGTCATAGCATCGCCGATGGAGCCCGAGACGAAGTAATCCACGGTCGGATGACCGGGAGAGAAAGGTGAGCGGCTCAAACGCCAGTAAGTGAGGTAGCTCATGGGATCCCTTTCGTTCTGCATTCAAAAGGAAAGGGGACGCCCCCTGTTCCGATAGTTCTGCCGCCAAAGTTCTGTTCGTCACCTCCCAGGCGTCATCATCAGCAAATGTGGCCTTGGGGTGGCGATTATGGGTAAACTTTTACGGTTTGACTGAAGGTGGACGGGCAGTTTACCGGACCTTGCGGAAAGGATTGCCTCGCGGTTACAAACACGTTTGCGTGGTTGAACCGCTACTGGATGCAAAACGAATGCTATCCCAATTACAGTAGAAGTTTCCTGCTTGTCGATGATCGCTCTCGGCCTTTTCCAATTTCGGTGCTCATGTTAGGCCCCATTTTTCAACGTGAACTCGCAACCCTGCCTCGGCGACCGAAGCATTTTGTGGCTCGGGTGGTATTTCTCGTCATGCTTTTCGCGATCATATGCACCACTTGGCTACTCCTCGCGGGAGTTCAACCGGTTCAAAACGCTGGGGATTTGGCCCGATTCGGCGTGTTGATCTTTCAACTGTTGGCCCCTTTCCAGATGATTGTGTTGTTGTTCATGGCCGCGTTGGCCGGTTGTTCGGCGGTCAGTTACGAAAAGGACAAGCAAACACTGACGCTGTTGCTCATGACTTCCTTGAGCGACTCTCAGGTCGTATTGGGCAAAATCGGTGCGGGGCTACTGTGGACGATGAACGCGTTCCTCTCCTCTGCTCCGATTATCTTTTTAATGCCCTTGCTCGGCGGGGTGTCGGTCGAGCAAGCGCTGGCGTGTACCGTCGTCACTGCATGTACTCTGTTGGCGAGTTGTTCACTCGGTGCCACGATTTCCTTTTGGCGTGAGAAGACTTTTCAATCGATCGCAGTAACGGTACTGATCATCGCGTTGTGGTTGGCCTTGGGGGAACTGATCGCAGCGGGCTGGCTACCCGGAGTCTCACCCTCGATTGCCGCCATCATCAGCCCATTGAGATCGGTTTGGGACATCAGTCAACCGATTCCGCAACCTGCGGTCATCCCGATTCCCTTTGGTTCCGGGAATGCCATCTTAGCAAGCGTATTCATGGCATGGCTCGCATTAGCCTTGATGCTGATATCCATCCGACAACTCCGCGTTTGGAACCCATCGCGAGAAAGAAGGAATGTCGTCGCAGATTGGGATACGGAGCCGTCAGCGACTCAGGAGTCGCAGCCTCTCGATGCTGTTGCGGTAGCCGCGACCCAGACGACCCAGACTGGTGAGCGAGTGGTCAAGGCATGGAAGAGCCGCGAACCGAGACCGATGTGGAACAACCCGATCCTCTGGCGCGAGATGTGCACCTGGGCTTACGGCCGCAAAGTTCTCTTCATTCGTATCGCCTACCTCCTGTTCGCCGCCTTGATCGTTGTCGGCTTGCATCAGTCGCTGAAATCCGGCGCCGCGATGAGCAACACTGGTTTTGAGGAACAATTGGTCCCAACCACTGTTTCCTTGTTGGCGCCGCTGTTTGTATTATCGCTGATCATGATCAACGCGCTCGCAGTGAATTCGATCACCAACGAGCGCGATGGGGGTGCACTCGACTTGTTATTGGTAACGGAAGTGACCCCACCATCTTTCTTATTCGGCAAGATCGTCGGTGTGCTGTACGTTGCCAAGGAAATGGTCCTGGCCCCCATTGTTTTGTGCTTGTATCTTTGGTGGGGAGGTGGGCTGACAACTGAGAATCTCGTCTTTACCTGCATCAGTCTGCTAGTGATGGACGTATTCGTTGTCATGCTTGGGATCCATTGCGGCATGATCTACTATCAGAGTCGAATGGCGATTGGCACGAGCCTCGGAACAGTCTTTTTCTTGTTTCTTGGCGTTGCAACGTGCATGTTGATCATGCTTATGTTCCGCGGCTCCTTCGGACGGCAGCTGGCTCCCTTTTTGATGATCATTCTGGGAGGCGGAACCGGACTTTACGCTGCATTGGGTTATCGCAATCCATCGCCCGCGATCACGGTGACTGCGTTCCTGCTGCCATTTCTTACGTTTTTCGCGATCACCAGTTTCATTCTGCGCGATCAAGAGCTAACGGTCTTTAGCACGATCACCATTTCTTATGGCTTCGCAACTGCAGCGATGCTGATTCCAGCCCTCAGCGAGTTCGAGTTCGCTTTTGGCCGCGGGCGCATTGCCGAAGAAGAGTCGTAACGGGAAAGAATCGTAAACCGTGAGGGCGATCTCTTTCCCTTCACCACTACCACCACTGTCGCGCTCGCGGGTCTCGGATGTATTGGCGATGTAGGATCGAGTCTGGTTCCTGTCCCAGTCCCATCCTGAACGGCAGAGCCATAACGACTCCGGCGATGAATCCTCCGACGTGCGCCATATACGCGACGCCACCCGTCGAAGCATTGGTCGCTGCAATCGAACCAAAGCCGCTGACCATCTGCATTGCGATCCACATGCCAAGCACCAAGATCGCTGGAACCGTGACGACATGATAAAAGATCACGGCATTGATTTGGTTTCGTGGAAACAAGACCAGATAGGCACCCATCACTCCCGCAATTGCCCCGGATGCGCCCAAGTTGGGGATAACGCTGTTGGGATCGAGGATGATTTGGGCGAAGGATGCGACGAAACCAGCGAACAAATAAAAGAGGAGAAAACAAACGTGCCCGAATCGATGTTCGACATTATTGCCGAATATCCATAAATACAGCATGTTGCCTACGATGTGGCCAATCCCACCATGCATGAACATCGAGGTGATCAACGTGAGATAAATGATCGGAGGACCGGGAGCTTGCTCTATCTGAACGACTCCACCTCCGGCAACCTGAACCGGTTGCGGCTCCAATAAATCAACTCCTGAAGTGATTTCCTTGGGGATCACGCTCCAGCCATAGGTAAAGGATTCGTTGGAGAGCTGGTAGAGAAAGACGACAATGTTGATCGCGAGCAATGTGTAGGTAACAAAGGACGGCGAATCGATATCGCGATCGTCATCGCTGATAGGAAAGAACATGATGATGTTAAAAAGTAGTGAAGGATCTCGCGTGACTTGCCATCAGCATACCACGAATCATGTACTTCACGTCGACTCAAATCCGGCATCCTTGGTCCAGCGTCGCAAAACCACACTCCCCAGGAATTGAACAGCAACAAAAAGCAGGATTCCAAGACATGTGGACGCGAGAATCGTCCCCATCAAATCAGCGATCTTTAGGTTCGCCTGCTTGGCCATCATGACCATCCCCAACCCGTCATAGGCACCGCTGCTGGCAACAAAGAGTTCACCGACGATTGCGCCGATGACTGCAAGACCGCAGCTAACGCGCAAACCTAAAACCAAGCCGGGAATTGCCGACGGGATCCGAAGCTTGACTAACGTCTGCCAGCGCGAAGCCTCCTGCATTCGGAAAAGGTCGAGATGGTTTTGATCGATGCTGAGCAAGCCGCTGGTGACATTCGAGATGATCGGAAAGATACTGATAATACATGAGACCAAGACCACCGCTCGCAACCCCGGCCCCGACCAGATCATCAGCAGCGGCGCGATCGCAACAATCGGAACCGTTTGAAGAAAAATGACGTAAGGGTAGAACGCGGTGCGAATCCATCGCGACTGACTGAACAAGACAGCAATAACGCTGCCGATCAAGGCGCTTGCCGCCAACCCGAGCAACGCTGCCTGTAGCGTTACCCAACTGGCTCGCAACAACTCCCAACGTTGAGTCCACATCGAGGTCAGGACATCGAGAGGTTTAGGCAGGATCACGGCAGGGATCTTGAATAGCACGACGAGAGCATGCCAGCTCAGTGCGAAGATGATGAACACGAGAATCGGAGCTGCGATCACCGCCAACCTTGCTCCCCGTACGGACGCGTTTCGATGGGAATCAATTTCGGCCATCAGCGTTCACTCCTGTAGAGTGCTTCGGAGACTCGACCGTAGAAGGCAGCGAACTCGGGGGTGCTTCGAAGCTCCGAAGACCGAGGATACGCAAACGGAACCTCGACCAGTTCGGCAATTCTGCCGCGACTCATGATGGCAATCGATTGACTCAGGTATACCGCTTCGCCAATGTTGTGGGTCACGAACAGCATAGTTCGCTGGGACTCGGCTACGATTCGAAGCAACAGATCATTCAATCGTGAGCGGAGCATGTCGTCTAGAGCGGCGAATGGCTCATCGAGCAGTAGGATTTCCGGATCGGTAATCAACGCTCGAGCGATGGAAGCTCGCATCTTCATGCCACCAGATAACTGAGACGGTTTCTTGTGCCAGTCGGTCGGTTGGAAGCCGACGATTTCTAAGCAGTGCTTCAAAGCGGATTCTATTTCGTCGTATGGTTTTCGATGCCGTATCTCAAAAGGCAATCGCACGTTTTGCCAAACACTTCGCCATGGCAACAACGCTGATTCCTGAAAGACAAACGCGAGTCTGTTGCGAGCTTGGGAAACATCTTCTCCGTGGATACTCACCGTGCCATTTGCCGCAGGGGTCAGGCCAGCAACGACCCGTAGCAGCGTGCTCTTGCCACAACCGCTCGGGCCTAACAGCGACACGATTTGTCCGCGAGGAACTTCCAAGTTTAGTCCGTCGAGGACCCGCTGCTTGCCTCGGGGGCCATGAAAATCGACCTGCAGGTCACGGCACTCGATCGCAAACACTAAGGGACTACCTTCGCACTCAGGACATGTCCGCTCATCGTTCAACCTTCTTCATCGCCGTGGTCGCGCCTCGCCATCGTACACTGCCGCATCTTCGCCTCAAGAAGGAAACATTCCTAGGACAGCTGTAGTGACACGGCATTATTCGCTGTGCCGACGGGCAATGCAAGATGTGCAACTCCTTCATCCCGCAAAGCTGTTACAAACTCCCAAACTCTTAAGCAACTGGCTGTGCGATGTTGGATTAAGCAATAATCGCGATAATTTCGTGGCATATTTCCCCATTGCTCTTTTTTGCAAAGTGGATCAGGCGATGGGTTTGAACGATTCAAAAGGAGGGAGCGGCCAACAGGTTCGAATGACGCATTGGTGGGTATGGCTCTCGCCGGGCTTACTCGCCGTTGCTGTCGCTGCCATGGTGTCTGTGTGGCTACCCCCTGCCCCGAGCGTCCTCGATGACTTTGGGCATCTTTTGATCGCTGAAACATTACTTCACGGGCGGGTCTGCAACCCGACGCCACCCTCCGCGGAATCGCTCCAAACATTCCATCAACTGATCTATCCAACGTATGCTGCCAAGTTTCCGATCGGGACCGGAGCAGTCCTTGCACTGGGCTACCTGGTCTTCGGAAAGTACTGCGCGGGACTGTGGCTCTCCGCGGGATTTGCCTGCTCAGCAATCACCTGGATGCTGCTCGGTCATTTCAAGCGACACATTTCACTCCTGTTTGGAATATTGGCGGCATCGCATCCCTATTTGCAAATCTTCTGGTCTCAAAACTTCACCAATGGTTGGCTTGCTGTAGGTGCAATGTCGTTGATTGTCGGTGGGTTGCTTCGTATTCGTCGAAGAATGGTATGGAAGGGTCAGGTCGATGAAATGGCCTGGCGCCCAGCATTAATGATCGCCATCGGGGTGGTGGTGGGAATTTTTTCTAGGCCCTACGAAACTGTTGTCATTACGTGCATCTTGGCAGGTCCTCTCCTAGCCAGGATCATCGCGGATTGTTGGTACAGGGTTCCGAAATGGTGGCAGCATGCGTTGCCTGGGTTACTGGTCCTGATATCGGGACTCTCACTCCAGGTCTACATCAATCACTGCGTTACCGACTCATGGAAGAAATTGCCATACCAACTGCATGAAGAACAGTATGGCGTCGCTCCCCTTTTCATTTGGCAACAGCCGAACGAGCCGATTCTAGGCCATCGCTTTCTTGAACAGAGCAAGTTTCACTACGGATGGTCGATGGATATGTACAAAGCCGCCTCTGGTTGGAACGGCTATCTGAACGTGCTATCGAAAAGGCTGGAGCAAACTTACTTGCATTGGGGAGCGTTCTTGGCATGCGCTCCGTTGGCTGTCGTTATTTTTCCTCGTGAACGCCGCATCTTTGCGGTATATCTTCTGGCAGGTGTTGCTGGACTTTATTTGATCAATTTCGTGCCTTGGGTGAATACGCATTACATGGCCTGCTTGTTGCCCATCGCGATTCTCCTCGCCGCCCTTTGCGCTCGAGGGGTCATGCAGTGGGTGATGCGCAGTCTCAATCTTCGGAATTCGCACGATCGTATCGCCGCTCTCGCGCTCGGAAGTATGGTCGCCTGCCAAAGTATTTGGTTGTACCAAGTCACCTCTGGCTTGGCACAGGATCAGCAACTGCCTTGCAACGCATGGGCGATCCAAAGACAGGAAGTTGTGCGCGAACTGGAGGCGATTTCGGGCAACCATTTGGTGATCGTACGATACCACCCGAATCACAATGCTCACCAAGAATGGGTGTTCAATTCCTGCGATCCAATTCAATCCAAAATCGTGTGGGCGAGATGGTCGGAGGAACTTAACCCCCATTTGATTCGGGATTACCCGAATCGCAGGATCTGGATTCTTGAGATCGAATCAATGAATTCCGAAAACCAATCGCAGGAGACCCATCCTGCCATGGGCAAGTCTCGAGTCGTATTGTCTCCTTGGAAGGAATAGCTTCGGGCAAGCTGTTGCGTTGCCGAGTCGGCCATGAAACTCAACGTGCATTTCCTGCCGCGCGATCGAGATGCTAGGGATGTACCTTTGCGCTTGGGAATTGGCTTGCGATCAGCTGATCGATCTTTGCCGCGACGATGAAGTCATTGTCGCTCAATCCGCCGATCGCATGGGTTGTCAATTCGATGCCCAAAATCCGATAGCCAGTGATGTGGAGGTCGGGGTGATGAGCTTCGGCTTCAGCCAAGTCAGCGATTCGATTCACGCATTGAACGGCTTCGACGAAATTCTTAAAGCGAACCTGTCGTCGGATCCAGCACCCGTCGTCGCTCAATGACCAAAGAGGGATGGCTGCCATTTGCGCCCGCGAATGATCAAGTGGGCAGGGGTCAACGCCACCCTCGCATGGCAAACATTTCCGCTGCGTCAACTCCTGTGCTGATTCAATCGCCATATCCGTTTATCTCCGATCTCGTTCGTGTTTCAAATTCATCGCATCAACGACCTCTGCTTCGTGTGCGGTCCAAACCCCACAATAGAATAGCAGATCGAAAAGGTATCTTCATGCGATCGGCGTGCGACACTTCTGTCGCATTCGGAGAGATGGCGTGCTATGATTGACTTACCGGGTTTTCTTAGGTCGCTAACGGGTGTGGAGATGTCAAAGTTGCGGTTGCGGGCATCGTTGATGGCCAATCACCTGACTTGTATTTGTTTATTTGTCTTGGTTTGTTGCGCCTCGAGCGAGGCTTTCGGCCAGAAACCTGGTTCTTCTGGGAACGCTTCGCCATCCGATTGGATAAGTCGAAACAGGGATTATGCGGACTCGATTCAGCCGCTGATCAAGCAAGCTTGTTACGATTGTCACAGCGGCGCGGAGGCGAAAGCCGGTTTGTCGCTCGCGCTCTTCGACAACGCGAAAGCCGTATTCAAAGAAAGGGCGATCTGGGAAAAGGTCGCCCAACGGATCGAAATTGGCGATATGCCTCCGCCCGATGCCGAGCCGATGTCGGACTCCGATCGATCCAAGGTCGTTAGCTGGATTCGTTCGACCCTGAACGATATCGATTGCGGCAGGACACCGAACCCCGGAAGCGTCACGCTTCGACGACTCAACCGGAACGAGTACCGCAATACGATCAACGATCTATTCGGAATCGACTATCAGCCTGCCGCGACTTTTCCAGGCGATGATGTTGGATACGGTTTCGACAACATCGGTGATGTGTTGACCTTGCCACCGCTGCTCATGGAGAAATATGTACGGGCTGCCGAAGAGATCACTTCGCAAATCATTCAAGCGCCCGAGCCTGGCCCCGTCTTTGAATCGAACCGGAATGGCTCAAAACTCACAGCGGACCAAGGAGGAAAACCAGAGGGGCAACGTTTTGCGCTCTATTCCAATGGCGCGATTACTTTCGACGAACAAATTCCCTGGGCAGGCAAATACATGCTCGAACTGGAAATGTCAGGCACCGCAGCCGAGGGGCGTTTTCCGAAAGCGGTAATCTCCGTCGACGGCAAGAAGGTGCGTGAAGTTACGGTCACCACCGAATCGGCTAATGAGCCGAAAAAGTTCTCCATGCCACTGCGATTACGAACAGGTAAACGCACCTTCTCAATCGCTTTCACGAACGATCATTACGTCAAAGCCGCGGATGGCAAACCAGCCCAGGACACGAATCTCTATGTTTACGAGGTCAAGCTCTTAGGACAGAAACCGCCTGAACCTACCAGCAGCGTTTCCCTCCCACGATGGCATGCTGAGAACGTCAAGGACTCTGTCCCTTCAGCTTCCAAGACAGTAGGCCAAGCAGCCAGCGAGATCCTTCGCCGTGTCGCCAGTCGAGCTTTTCGACGCCCCGTTACCGAGGACGAACTCAAACGCCTTACCAAGATCGTCGAGGAATCCGTAGAAGATGGCGACGCTTATGAAAGCGGACTGCAATTGGCCATCAGCGCCATCTTGGTGAGCCCTTCATTCCTTTTCAAAGTCGAGGAACCCTTATCAAGCAAGGCGGGAGAGTATCCACTCGTCGGGGAATTCGAGTTGGCGACTCGGCTGAGTTATTTTTTGTGGAGTTCGACTCCTGATCGAGAGCTGCTGACTCTCGCATCAAAAAATCAACTCCGGCAGCCATCTGTTCTCAAACAACAGATTGATCGCATGGTACGGGACGACCGAGCTAAAGACTTCGTTCGAAATTTTGCAGGCCAGTGGCTTACACTCCGAAAGCTCGACGGTATCGCCCCCAACCCGGGCAAATTTCCGCAGTGGAACGACGAAATCCGCGATTTGGCTCGTACCGAGACGTATCTGTTTTTTCTCAATACGATGCGAGAGAATCTCAACGTCATCCGATTGCTCGATGCCGATTACTCGTTCATGAATGAATCGCTCGCTCGCTTTTACGGTATTCCCGGCGTCGATGGTGACAAGTTTCGCAAGGTCTCCCTCAAAGGGCAAAAACGGATGGGACTTCTGACGCAAGCATCCATCCTAGCGGTGACTAGCAACCCAACCCGCACCAGCCCTGTGAAGCGCGGCAAATGGATCCTCGATAACATACTGGGCACTCCACCCCCTCCAGCGCCGCCAGGTGTTCCGGAACTCGACAAAGCGGAGTTGTCCGGAACGTTGAGGCAACGCATGGAGCAACACCGAAGCAATCCTGCATGCGCGGCATGTCACAAGCTCATGGATCCGCTCGGACTCGCCTTGGAAAATTATGATGCCGTGGGACGCTGGCGCACGAAAGAGGCAGGGCAGGATATCGATACGACCGGCGAATTTCCAACCGGTGAATCCATACGTAATCCGGGCGACTTGATTCGTGTCATTCGAGACAATAAGTCCGAACGCTTCGTGCGCACGCTTACAGAAAAACTTATGGTGTACGCCCTGGGTCGCGGACTGGAATACTACGATCGTTGCGCCGTTGACAAGGTGATCGCTGCTGCAGCCACCGAAGACTACCGCATGCAAAGCTTGATTTATTACATCGTTATCAGCGACCCATTCCAACGCAAAGGAACACGGGAGGAACCATGAGACCAAAACGCATGTCGCGACGCACGGTTTTGCGAGGTATAGGGACTGCGATCTCGTTACCATTGATGGAAACCATGTTGCCGACTCGTGCGGCGACTGCGGCTGGATCGGCTGAGGTGCCGGTTCGATTGGTCTATCTCAATGTTCCAAACGGGATCCACATGCCTGCGTGGACTCCCAACGGTGAGGGACAAAAATTCGAGCTGGCATCGTCGATGCAACCACTTGAGAAACTCAAGCCGTATGTGTCGGTATTCACGGGACTGACACTGGATGGAGCCCGGGACCACGGCGATGGGGCTGGGGATCACGCACGAAGTGGCGCTTCGTTTTTAACCGGCGCTCATCCTCGCAAGACCGACGGCGCAGACATCAAAAATGGCGTATCTGTCGATCAAGTCGCCGCAGCAGCCATCGGTCACAAGACTCGATTCGCTTCTCTCGAACTCGGGCTCGAGGGATCGTCGCAGTCAGGCAACTGCGATAGCGGTTATTCCTGTGCCTACTCGAGCAATCTTGCGTGGCGCAATGAGTCGAGTCCGCTAGCCAAAGAGATGGATCCCGCGGCGGTCTTCGATCGGCTGTTTGGTACTGGGGATAAAGTCTCCAATCGCGCCCAGCGATCAGCCTTGACTGCCCGACGCAAGAGCATTCTCGATTTCGCACTCGAGGATGCAAACAATCTCAAGAGACGACTCGGAGTGGCCGATCAGCGCAAGCTCGATGAATATTTATACGCCGTACGGGATGTGGAGAACCGTTTGACACGAACGGACAAACTTGCTGTTGGAGAAGATGGCATGCCGACCTATGCTCGCCCCGCTGGCGTACCGAGAGTTTGGGAGGAACACTGCAAACTGATGATGGACATGATTGCCCTGGCTATCCGGACCGACTCCACGCGCATCCTAACGTTTATGCTCGCCAACGAAGGGAGCAATCGCGGCTATCCAGAGATCGGCGCACCGGAAAGTCACCACGATTTGTCCCACCATGGTAAGAGCGAGGACAAACAAGCTAAGCTCCGAAAGATCAACGAGTTCCACTTGAAACAGTTAGCCTATTTGGCCGAACAACTTGCTGGCATCGAGGAGGGAGATGGCAACCTGCTCAGGAATTCCATGATCTTATACGGCAGCGGGATCTCGGATGGAGATCGGCATAACCACGATGATTTGCCAATCCTGATGCTTGGCAGTGCCGGAGGTCGTATCAAGAAGCCTGGGCATTGGAAATCCCCCCCGAACACTCCGCTGTGCAATTTGTATTTGTGGATGTTGCACCAAGCGGGTGTCAAAGCCGACCGCTTTGGCGACAGCAACGCAATCTTAAGCTTCGGTTGAACGAGTTGTGTAAATCCCCTGAATTTATTTGACAGTTCGAAAGCCCAACAACACGTCTTCGTCCGCCGTCGTCGCTACATCATTGATCGATGTATCAGGGCTAACTTCGATCGCGCCAACCATCTGTCCGGAATCATTTACACCTAGGATGGTTCCGTACAAAATACCTGAGTGTGCAAATCTCTTCGCTTTTCCATCTTTGGACCAGACGCAAGGTTCAGGCCCACCTTCACCTCCAATTGGATCATCCGAGAATCCCACGATCACGGAGGAGTTGTTAATGTCATTTGCTTGACCCGAAACATCATTGGGCAAAAGTTCAAGCAAAGCCAAGACACCCGAGGGTGCAACGAAACAAGGGCGACGTTCGCCTTTTGGGCCGTTAATTGAGCCTATCATTTCCCCAAGATCGTTGATGCCTCGCAGATACATTGGTTCACGCGAAAGCTTCTTTCGTTCCCATTCACCTGATTCGTTTTCATTCCATAGAAATAATGCGCTGTCAATCGTACCGTCCGGAAGGAATTCCTCAGTGCAGCAACCTGCAATCCACTTTCCATTCGGCGAAATCCTCAATTGCCCAGACATCAGAAAAGGATTGTCGTCGTACTCTGACGACAAAACAGTGATTAGCCATTCGCCCGAAGATTCATCACGTTTCCAAAGCGCAGGTCGCAATCGATTTGGTCCTGTCGTGTATCCAGTAATCCGTTTACCGTCCGCGGAAATATCCTGGGCATGATTAACATCATCTCCGTCCGCTCTCGGGAGAAACGTGAACTGATCCGAATTAGAATTCCAAACCACTCCGCGGAGCGCACCGTCTGGATTTTTTCGACGGGTCGCATAGCCAATAACCAAATCGTTATCGCTGATCGAAACTACCTCGAGGTTGCTGAACCCATCCGGAACTGGAATGTCTTTCATCCCGTGAATGCCCGCATAGAAGGGAACTGACCGCAAAGATGCACCAGATTCCTCAAAAATCTCACGAGTTCCAACAATCGATCCCTGACTGTTGATTGCTACAACCTGAGACATGGATGAACTGTTTCGGAATAATTCAAATTCGATATTTCCGACTTCCCGTTTCTCAATGCAACTTTCAGGTGGTTCGCCCACGCCCTGCAGACTAACAAAAAATCCCAAGAGCATAATTCCGCAATTCGTATTCATGACGAACCCCGAAAGAGAGCGACGTAAGAAAATCCCCAAGAAGTGTATCACCTAAATTAATGCGCAAACATGCCAAAGCCGCCCTCCGCTATTACGTGCCACCCACCTTCTTACGCCCCGGGATAACCATTTGCTTGCAAATAACAAATTAGGTGGGTGGCACCGTACATAGGTGTCTACATAGGTGTCTTGAGTGAAAAGCCAGCAAAATCAAAGACCTTTGTCGGCTGTGTCAAAATGCGATTGGCAGGAAAAGCTCACGGCCTGAAGCGGTTGAGACTCCCGAAGCCGATTACAGGCAAACCCGGAACGCGGCGAGCATAGGCTAGGTACTCATCGCCGATATAGTGCAGCAATCGCCGATCCTTGGCCCAGCTGCCAATGTAAATGTAGAGAGTCCATGTCAAGGTTAGAATCGCGTGGTCGAGTGTCATGGTCGGTGTGAACCAGACTAATCCGAGGAAACTCATATAGACCGGATGACGCATGTACTTGAATGCGCCTGTGGTCAGAAAGGGTCGTCGCGGAGGGGGCGTCATTCGCCACCAATACCACCATTGGGTTAATCCGGTCTGGTAACCGAACCCAGTCCAGTAGAGACTATACAGCAACGCAGCCCATGACAGGTAGAAGCAAGCCAATACTGCAGTCTCCACCATGCCGGTCGCTTGCCAAACTACAACTTTCGAACTGCCCCAGTACCGGAACATCAGCAATAGTGTCACGCATGTTACCGTGCAGTGGACGCATCCCATCAGCCCGCTCGGTAGCCTTTGGCGAATCCTTTTTTGTATCGGCGGAAACAGGATCAGGCTGTGCGGTACGGCAAATCCCATTGCCATCAAAGTATCCATCCACCACCAACCCGCATACTCAGTTCCATCGCAATATCGCAGAAACAAAAACAGATACACCACGGTCCATAGGAAAAGAAGCTGCGTGCCGATTCCAAAACAGAATCCTGCAGCGCGTCCGATGCTGCTCGTTATTAATGCCGTACTGTTCGATGCCGTTATCTCCGGGCGAGTTAAGGTACTCATGCTACCTTCTCCGCGACAAAGTAGCCGTACTCCATGGCTCCTGTGCGATAGGCATCAAGAATGGCCTGAAAATGATTGAGGAACAAGGTGTGGTTCTGCCCGAGTAGCCTTGCCAAATACCGAACCCCGGAGCGATCGATTCGCCTCAAGCATATCTCCCAAGTCTGTTCGACATTCCGAGTCCACAAACCTTGCTTGATGACTCGATAGCCTGCCTGTTCAAACCATCCTACGTAATCCGATTGCGAGCCGAGCGATGGGCAAAACATCCCTTTGCAAACGGCCCGCGTTAGTTCCGTCTGCTCCTCCGTCAGTGGATCCTTACCTGCAAGCCATGCGAGCAAGGCGAATCGTCCTCCCGGACGAAGCCACTGCGCCGACTTTCGAAAGAACGCAGGCTTGTCAAAGAGGTGTTCGGTACACTCGATGCTCCATACGACATCGGCTGAAGCAGGTTCAAACTCGATGCGTTCGGCGTCATCACGTAGAAATCGCGGACGCGGTGTGACCCCTCGTAACATCGCGGCCCACGAAGCCCAGTTCCTCTGCACGGAACTGAGCGTGACTCCGGTCACGTAGCATCCGAGTTGCAGGGCAAGCCAAACACTGGAACCTCCCATACCGCAGCCGATATCATAAACTCGACTGCCATGTTCGATCTCCGCCATTCGCGCCAGTCGCTCGGTCAATTGAATTTGAGCCGCCGCGGGTGTCTCCTTGGCTTCCCAGTAACCGTGGTGGATGTGCGGTCCCCACAGCAAGCGATAGAAGAGTGTCGAGACATCGTAGTGATTGCGAATCACCTGTTTCTGAACCGAAGGGAATTCAATCATGTTGTGCTGTCTTGGTAGTGCCGCGAGATCCGTCGCTGCCGTGCGGTTGGGTCGTGATACTCGGGATTTTCACTGAGAAGGAGCAATCCAGAGATCGCCATAAATCAAAAGCTCATCCTTCACACCAACGGCTCCCAATGCTCGGGTGTATGGTTTGATTCCATAATCGGTT